>CAYMSA010000015.1:23277-30327 GCA_964392965.1 uncultured Coriobacteriaceae bacterium | reverse complement strand
CGCTGGCGGCTCACCGCGCGCGGTCGCCTGCTGGGGAACGAGGTCTTCGGCCGGGTGTGGAACGGGTGATCGTGACTGGATGCCCGAGCGCCCTCGCCTCGCGCGGGGTGTGCTGTGGAGAGGTGGAGTCCCGTCGGCCCGCATGCTGAGTCCGCAGGACGGTTTGACGCCCGTCGGAGGCGAGACCTATCATCGTCTGGCACTCCCACGCGTTGAGTGCCAGGAGGTTCGAATGCTCAACACCCGCCAGGAGAGCGTGCTCTGCGCGCTCGTCAATGAATACGTAGCCAGCGTCCAGCCGGTGGGATCGAAGGTGCTCGTCGAGCGCTACCAGCTCGGCTGCAGTCCGGCCACCGTGCGCTCCGAGCTGGCGGCGCTCGAGGACACCGGCTACGTGTTCCAGCCGCACGTCTCGGCGGGGCGCATTCCCACGGACTCCGGCTATCGCGTCTACGTGGACCGGCTGCCCGCCGACGGAGAGGCACCGCTGCACGCCAGCGAGCTCGACGTCATCAGGTGGCGTTACGCGCGTCCAGACGGCGAGGTGTACGATCTCCTCCGCGAGACGTCGGTGCTGCTCTCGGGACTCACGTCGTACGTGGCGGTCGTCGTCGCCCCCACGTTGCGTCGCGCGCGTATCCGTCGCGTGACGCTCGTGTCGCTCGCACCCCGCCGCGCGCTGGTTGTCGTCGTGACCGACTCGGGACAGGTGGCCAACCGCGTCGTGGAGCTCGAGCGGGAGGTTTCCGCCGAGGCGCTCGCGGGTGTGGAGGCGCGGATCGGTCCGCTGCTCGAAGGCGCGCACGGGCAGGACGCCGAGGTGCTCCTGCGTGCGGCGGCGTCACTCGGCAGGGAGGACACCGCTGTGGCGGCCCCGGTCGTCGATGCGGTGCTGGACTGCCTGATGGAGGCCGATGTGAACCGTGTGGTCACCGGCGGCATGTCGGCGCTCCTCTCGCATCCTGAGTTCTCCGAGGCGAGTGTGGCCCGGCCGCTCGTGACGCTTCTCGAGGACGGTGTGTCGCTCCTCTCGATGCTGAGCGGCCTGCTGCGTGCGGGCGATATCGAGGTGCGCATCGGCCGGGAGAACACGAGCCGGGCGCTCGAGCACGCGAGCTGCGTGGCCGCGCGGTACGGTGATGAGGACTCGGGCGGCGTGGTGGGCGTCATCGGCCCGACGCGGATGGATTACCGGCGGGCGATCGCGTCCGTGAAGACCGTTTCCGAGGCGCTCACGGGCGCTCTCGGCTGCTGATCGAAGGGAAAGGTTACCGGGTGGTATCAGTCGACTATTACGAGATGCTCGGCGTCGGGCGGGATGCGAGCGCCGATGAGATCAAGAAGGCGTTCCGGCGCAAGGCACGTGAGACGCATCCAGATGTGAACGACACACACGACGCCGAGGAGGCGTTCAAGCGCATCAACGAGGCCTACGAGGTGCTCTCCGACCCCGAGAAGCGCGCGCGCTACGACCGCTTCGGCACGGCCGACCCGCAGATGGGCGGCATGGGCGACTTCGGTGGCGGCATCGGCATGGACGACATCTTCGACATGTTCTTCGGCGGCATGGGCGGTGGCAGGGGCGGTGCGCACAAGCCCGATCCGGCGGGCCGCGACTACGCCGTGCAGCTCTCGGTCACACTCGAGGAGGCCGGCGCCGGCGCCAGCAAGCAGGTGACGATCACTCATCCTGTGACGTGCACTGCGTGCTCGGGCACGGGCGTGGGCGAGGGCGGTTCGGTCCGCACCTGCCCCGACTGTGGCGGCAGCGGCGTGACGCGGACCCAGCGCCGGACCATCCTCGGCGTGATGGAGAGTACGACGCCGTGCCAGCGCTGCTCCAGCAGCGGCGTGATCGTGGAGGGCGCCTGCCAGACGTGTGGCGGCCAGGGCCGGGTGAACGAGGCCGAGACGATCACGGTGGAGGTCCCGGTCGGTGTTATGGACGGCTTCACCATCAGAGTCCCTGGCAAGGGCGAGGCGGGTCTCCGTGGAGCCAGGGCAGGTGACCTGCGGGTGACGCTCCGCGTGCTCCCACACGAGTACCTGCAGCGTGAAGGCAGCGATCTGCACACGGTGGCGGGTGTCAATATCGCCCAGGCGGCCCTCGGCGGGACGATCCTCGTGCCGGGACTGTTCGGCGATGTGGAGGTGACCTTCGGCGGCGGGGTGCACACGGGTGACACCGTGCGGGCTCGCGGGAAGGGCATGCCGCGCATGCACGGCGGCGAGGGCGACCTGATCGTGCACCTCGACGTCATCGCACCCAAGAAGCTCACGAAGCGTCAGCGCGAACTCCTCGAAGAGCTCGGTGAGAGCTTCGGCGGCGAGGTGGGCGACCGCCGAAGCCCCGGTGAGCGGCTCAGGGACTGGATCGGCGCGTAGATGACGCTGCACCGCTTCTTCGCGACGGGTCCGGCTCCCACATCGGGGCGCCTCCCGCTCGCGCCGTCCGACGTGCACCACATCCGCGACGTGCTGCGGCTTACCGCAGGCGACGAGGTGCTGCTCGCACACGCAGGCGTCGTTACGCGCGTGCGTCTGACCGGCGTGGGAGACGACGTCAGCGGTATGGCCGAGGAGGTGCTCGCGTCGCGGTCGCTTCCGTCGGTCACGCTCGTCCAGGGTATCCCCAAGGGCGACAAGATGGACACCATCGTGCGCCAGGTGACCGAGCTCGGCGTGTCGCGGGTCGTTCCGTTCGCCGCCGAGCGCAGTGTCGTGAAGCTTGATGCGGCGAAGGCCGCGGCACGCACCGAGCGCTGGCGACGGATCGCCGCGGAGGCGGCGAAGCAGTCGCAGCGGGCGTCCGTCCCGGCGGTCGAGCCGCCGGCGACGCTCGCGGAGACACTTTCGCTCCTCGACGGTCTCGGCATCGTGCTCTGCTGGGAGGAGGCGACCGACGCGCCGGGCATGGCGGCGGCGGTGGCCGCGCTCCCGGGGTGCGAGGGCGTGGCCGTCGTCGTCGGCCCCGAGGGTGGTCTGACGTCCGCCGAGGCCGAGGCCTTCTTGGCCGCAGGCGCCGTGAGCGCCTCACTCGGGGACACCGTTCTTCGCACCGAGACGGCGGGCGTCGTCGCGCCGGCGCTCGTGCTCTACGAGCTCGGTGCCCTCGGGTCACGCGGGTGAAGAGCGCCGACGTCGCCCCGGGCGTCGCGATCGTCACGCTCGGCTGCAAGGTGAACCAGGTCGAGGCGGACGCGATCGCGGGTGAGATAGCGACGGCCGGGCTCCCCGTGGTCGCGCGTGAGGAGGCCGCGATCGTCGTCATCGTGACGTGCACGGTGACGGGGGAGGCCGACCGCAAGGCGCGCAAGGCCGTCCATCAGGCCCTCGCGCTGCCGCGTTCGCCACGCGTGGTGCTCACCGGCTGCATGGTGAGCGTCGAGGGTGCGTCGGTGCCCTCATTCGGCGCGCGTGTGATCGTCGAGCCTGACAAGGCGCGCGTAGCGGCATGCGTCGTGCGCCTTGCGCGGGGGAGTGTGAGCGAGGAAGGGGGCCCCACGGTCGCCTCCGCGGTCTCCGCTGGAGAAGACGGGCCGGATCCGGCCCGCATCGCGCCGCCCGTGCGGTCAAGGACTCGAGCTCAAGTGAAGGTCGAGGACGGCTGCGACGCGTTCTGCGCGTACTGCATCGTGCCCTATGCGCGCGGACTTCCCCGGTCGGTCCCCGCGGGCCAGGTCGTGACCGGGGTGCGTGCGGTCGTCGAGGCAGGCGTGGCCGAGGTCGTCCTCACCGGTATCAACATCGGGCACTACGCCTCGGACGGTCTCGATCTCGCGGGCCTCATCGCGGCGGTGGCAAGCACGGGGGTGCGCCGCATCAGGGTCTCGAGCATCGAACCGGATCACGTCGACGCGCGTCTCCTCGATGTGGCCGCCTCGACGCCCGCGTTCTGCCGCCACCTGCACATCCCGCTGCAGTCGGGCTCCGACGGCGTGCTCCGGCGAATGGGGCGGCCTTACACGACCGCCCGGTACCGTGAAGTCCTCGAGGACGTCCGTTCGGCACTGCCCGGCGTGAGCATCGGCGCCGACGTCATCGCGGGTTTCCCGGGCGAGACCGATGCCGAGTGGGCCGAGACCCTCGCGTTCGTGGAGTCCGCCGCCCTGAGCCGGCTCCACGTCTTCCGCTACTCGGTGCGCCAGGGCACGCGCGCCGCGACGATGCCGGGTCACGTTCCTGCGAAGGTCCGGGGCGCCCGCGCAGCCGAACTGCGGGAGCTCGGATCGCGGCTCGCGATGCAAGATGCGCTCGGGCGCGTGGGTTCCGTCGTGGAGGTTCTCGTGGAGCGCACAGATGTCACTCCGGCGGGCATGGTGGCCGAGGGGGTCTCCCGGGAGTACAACCGCGTCGTCCTGCGCGATGAAGCGTTCGAGCAGGGCGCCCTCGTGATGGCGCGTGTCACCTCCGTGGATACAGAGGGAAGGCTCGTGGTTTCACCGATCGCCTCGGCCTGAACACCTCCCGCTATCCGAAGAAGTCACGCTCGATGCTCTTGAGGAAATTCAAGTTCAAGTAGAGCTGCATCTTCTGGTAGGTGAGTCCGCTCTTCAGCAGTCGATCCGGTCGCTGGTACTCCACGTACCCCATCGCACACCACGTGATGCCGCGCAGACACGTGACCGAGATGTACGGATCGAGGCGGGCGGCGACGTCATCCGTGGGAAAACGGTCGGCCACCGCCTCCCGGTAGTGCCGGACGAATGCCGCCATCTGCTCGCGCGTGAGCGCGGTGTCGGTCCGCCAGAGTGTCGTCGTCGGCGCGAGGAAGTGCGCGAGGTCCTGCTCCACCGCACCTGCGATCGGCTTCTCCCAGTCCACGAGGTAGTCGCGGCCGGCAGGGCTGTTGATGAGGAAGTTCCCCGAGTTGAGCTCGGTGCTGATGACGTGCCGTCGCGCCGGGATGCTCGCGGTGGCTCTGCCGTAATGCGGCGTGCCACCGTCACGAACCGGCTCCACCACATTGGCGAGCGTGCGTCCGCGAGTGAGGAGACGCTCGATCGTCGCTGCGCTCGCTCCCTCGGCGTACGGGGACGAACGGTACACATCGAACATCGTCTCGCACTCGTCGAGGATGGCGTGGAGGGGATAGGCCGGGGCGATCAGGTGGGTGTCGGCAGGGACCGGCACGCTATGGGTGTCGGCGAGGACCGCGGCCGCGAGCGCGAGATCGGTCTCGTAGACGAGCGGTCGGCCGGGGAGGAACTCCATGACGAGGACCCCGTACGGCAGCCGCGTACGCGAGCCGTCGACGAAGTGCGCACGCGGCGTCCGGCCGCTCACCTCGAGCAATTGCAGCGCCCGGTACTCGTAGCCGATCTGGTCGTCGAGATGCATCTGGCTGCCGAGGTTGACGCGCAGCACATAGGCCGCACCTGTGCCCGGGTGGACGAAGCGGTAGTTGGCGTTGTACTCGCCCTGCCCGATGGGTTCGAGGTGGAGTGCAGAGGCGTCCGTGATGTCGAGGGCCTCATGCAGGTCCTCGGCCTCGCGAACATAGGTGGTGAGCTGTTCGAGGTCTAGCACGGCTGCCCCGGCGTGTCCGGTGTCTGGTCCACGACGAAGTCGAGGACGGGGCGTGGCTCCGCGTCGGTCTCGGCGAACACGAAGACGCTGTCGCCCGCGATGTCGAGGGACACCCGATCGCCGCGGGTGTAGGGCGCAGGCGACCTGCCGGTGAGGACGTTCTCGCCCGTGTTGACACGCACGAGGTACGTCTCGCCGCAGTATGCGCAGTCGAGCACCTCAAGCGGGCCTGAGGGCGAGATGCGCACGCCGGGATGGCGGACGACGGTGGTGGCCGGGCCGTTCTGTGTGCACTGGGCGCCACAGCCCCCGAGGCACGGCACCGCGAGTTCGTTGGCGCGGAAGATGCCGTCGACGATGGCGCCGTGGAAGACCGTGCAGTCGCCGAAGCACGCCGCGACTTCGGGCGTCGCGGGCCGCGTGTAGAGCTCGACCGGTGTGCCGATCTGCGCGACGGTGCCGTCCACGAGGTAGACGATGCTGTCGGAGAGCATGAGCGCCTCGGTCGCGTCGTGGGTCACCAGCAGCGTGGTGATGCCGAGCGTGCGGTGCACGTCCATGAGCGCGTCGCGCATCTCGTCGCGCAGGCTCTCATCGAGGCCCGAGAACGGCTCGTCGAGAAGCAGTACACGCGGCTGGGAGGCGATGGCCCGGGCGAGCGCGGCGCGCTGCTGCTGACCGCCCGACACCTCGTCGGTTCGACGGCCGCCGAGTCCGTCGAGATGCATGAACGCCAGGAACTCGCGCGCCCGCGCGATGCGTTCGGCACGTCTCACGCCCTGGACCTTGAGGGGATAGGCGACGTTCTCCTCGATCGTCATGTGCGGAAAGAGGCGGATGTCCTGGAAGACGACAGCAGTCCCGCGGCGGTGCGCGGGAACAGCGGTCACGGCATGGCCGTCGATCGTCACCTCTCCGGAGTCAGGCGCGAGGATGCCCGCGATCACCTTGAGTGTGGTGCTCTTGCCCGCACCCGATGCGCCCAGGAGTGAGACGAGCGCGCCGTCGGGCACATCGAACGACACGTCTCGCAGGACGGGCGTGCCCTGGAGCGTGACATCGAGATGGCGAACCGAAAGGCTCATGTGCTGATCACTCTCACGAGAAGAGTGTACGCGTTTCGCGCAATCCGAGGCGCTTCAGCACCCACTCGAACAGGAAGAAAACCGCCAGCGTCGCCACGAGGAACAGGAGCGCGTAGGCCGACGCGATCGTCCTGTCGCCCGTGAGGAGGAACGGGAACATCACCACGGTGAGTGTCTTGACCGATCCACCCCCCACGAGCAGGGTCAGGAAGTACTGGGAGAGCGAGACGACGTACGCCATGGAGGCTGCCGACAGGATGCCCGGCAGCAGTGAAGGCAGCGTCACGTGCACGAGCGTTCGCGCCCGCGAGGCGCCGAGGACACGGGACTGCTCCTCGAGGCGGGGGCCCACGGCGGCCATAACGTCGGTCATGATCGCGATGGCGTAGGGGAGCGCCACGACCGTGTGCACGAGGATGACGCCGAGTAGCGTGCG
>CAYMSA010000015.1:0-23177 GCA_964392965.1 uncultured Coriobacteriaceae bacterium | reverse complement strand
CGCAGGATGCGGAAGTAGACGATGGCCAGCGCAAGCGTGATGAACGACATGATGCCGTTGAGCGCCATGGCCGAGGCCCGGTCGAGCAGGATCGGGCTCGTGTACTCGAGGTATGCCAGGACCGGCAGCGCGCGCGGAAGCGTCGGCCCGAGGAGGTAGGGGACCTCGTAGGCACCGAAGGCGAACGCGAACACGATGAGGAACGCCTTGGCGATCGCCGGGGCGCAGAGCGGGAGTGTCACCGAGAAGAACGTGCGCACGGGGCTCGCACCGAGACTCGCTGCAGCCTCGGCGAAGCGGTCACTGATGTTCGCCATGATGGTGACCGTGCTGAAGGCGATGAACGGGATCTCCTTCCACAGATACACCGCGATAGCGCCCCAGCCGCCGGTCGAGCCGATGATCGTGGGGACGTCCGTCTGCGTGGCGACGAGGCCCAGCGAATAGGCGACACGGGCGAGCATGCCGCTGCCGCCGAGCACCGCGATGACGAAGAGGACCGCCACCGTGTGTGAGGTGAGGAGCGGGACGTTGATCCCGAGTAGCCGGACACCCCGTGATGCGCGGGCGTGGGTGAGGGCAAGAGAGAGCGCGACCCCGCCGATGACCGCCATCACCGAGGACACGATGGCCAGGTAGAGACTGAAGCGTATCGAGTCGATGAGATCGGGGCGCGTGAGCGCCTCGGCGTAGTAGGCGAACGTGGGATCAGTGAGGCCCAGGTACGGCATGATGCCGAAGCCCTGGAGGATGCCGTTCACCATGCCGTACACGAAGAGCAGCAGTAGCAGCACGGCCGGGAGAACGAGGAGGTAGGGGACGGCCTGACGACGCACGCCGATCACCCCTCTCCTGTCCATCTCCCGGCCGGTGGTTGCGTCCAGACTACTTGCCGACGACCTCGTTCGTCCACAGCTTCTCGATGGCGACGAGTACCGGTCCGGCCACCTCGGGGATACGATGGGCGAGGAGCTCGTCGAGCGGCAGCGTTCCCGTGCCGAGGTCGACGGCCTCGAACGCGGCCTGTGTGTCGGCATCGAGCTTCGCCGTGTCGAGCACGGTGACGGTCTTGAGCGTCTCGTACTGCGAGAGCTGCGTCTCGGGCGACAGGACCTCATTGATGGCGACGAGTGCCGCTGCCTTGTTGCTAGCGTTCTTGGCGATGGCCAGGAAGTTCGTGTTCCCCACGGTACCTTCCTCGAGGAGGAAGCTCCGGGTGGTCTCGGGAATCATTCCTGCCGCCACATCGTTCACCCAGCCGAAGGGATCGTAGGTCATGTGCAGCACGAGCTCGCCGTCCTGGAACATCGTGTAGACGGTGCCCGAGTCAGCGGGGAACGTCGTGCCCTGTTGCCAGAGGTGCGGGTTGAGCGAGCGGAGGTATTCGAGACCGGGTTCGATGATGCCCTTGATGGTGGCCTCATCGGCCGTCCCCAGGGTGGCGAGACGCTCCCACTCCCCGGCGCCGATGGCGTTGGCGATGAGCGTGGAGATGAAGGCGGTGCCGGTGAAGTCTCCCGCCGCCGGATAGGTCACCTTGCCGGCGTTGGCCTGGCAGAAGGCGAGGAAGTCCGCGGCGGTCGCGGGAAGTTCGGGCGTGCGCGCGGTGTCTGCCAGCAGCACCATCTGCGCCTTGCCGTACGGTGCCTCGAAGCCGAGATTGGGCTGGCCGAAGTCGTAGCTCACTTCCGGGCTCGTTGCGTCCACGTACTGGGTGTAGTTGGGGAGACGCTCGCAGAAGGGGCCGTAGAGGTAGCCGTTCTGCATGGTGGAGTAGAAGTTCTCGCCGTTGATCCAGATGAAGTCGATGGAGCCCTCTTCGACGCCTGCCTGCATCTCGCCCGAGAGCTGCGTCAGGATGTCGTTGATGTTCATGGGCACACGCTTGAGGGTGATGTCATACTCGGTCTTGAGCCGGTCGGCCACGGTGGTGTCGAGCCATGCGTTGCGTCCTTCATCGCCGCCCCAGCCGTAGAAGCTGACAGTCTTGCCCCGGGCCTCGGCGAGCAGGGCGTCCCAGTCGGCGGTGTCGATGTCGAAAGCTGTCGGGGCGGGGGTCTTGTCACCGCAGCCGGCGAGACCGAGGCCGGTGGCGGAGATGAGTCCCGCGGCCGCCATGACCTCGAGGAAGCGGCGGCGGCTCAGCTGATGGTCGGACGAATGCATGGTGGTTCCTCTCTCGATTACTTCTGTGCCCGAACAGGTGCAGGGTGGTGCGCGCATGCAGAATAGCACGCGATATAGGACGAAGTCTACTATTGGATGTATGCTGATAGTCGAGTGCGCCGCCAGCGGGGCAGCGCTCGGCCCCTCACGCGTGATGGCGGCTGTGATGGAGAGGACATCGTCATGCAGGACGGACGGACGGCGTTGAAGCGGGTGGTCGTCGACTTCGACAACACGATGGGTGTTCCAGGCTGCGACGTGGACGATGGGCTTGCGCTGCTCTTCCTTCTCGGGTGTCCGGAGCGCGTGGAGGTAACCGCACTCACGACCACGTACGGCAACAACCGCCTCGGCACCGTGCACCGGAACACGACGCGACTCGCTCGGACGTGGGGACTGGACCTGCCGGTCCTTCGCGGTGGCGCCGATGCCGCCCATCCGGAGAGCGTGGCCTCGCGTCACCTCGCAGAAGCGGCTGCGGCACGGCCGGGCGAGTGCTGGGTCCTCGGCCTCGGTTCACTCACGAACCTCAAAGGTGCCGTCCGAGAGGATCCGGGCTTCTTCGAGAACCTCGCGGGTGTCGTTCTCATGGGGGGCATCACGCAGTCGCTCGTCATCAACGGCGTGATCATGGACGAGCTGAACTTCGCATGCGACGGCGCCGCCACCGCGTGCGTGCTCGGCGGCGCGGCTGACGTGAGCATCGCCTCGGCACACAACTGCCTGCGCGCGTACTTCTCCCAGGAGCGCATCGAAGCAGAACTCGGCGGCTTGCCCGACGGCCCGGTCGTGCGGGACGTGCTCGACGCCTGCCGTCTGTGGACGGAGGACCTGCGCGAGCGCTACGACCTGGACGGCTTCCACTGTTGGGACGTGGTGGCTGCGGCCTATCTGGCGATGCCGGAGCTCTTCGAGGACCGGAAGCGGCAGGTGACGATCTCGGAGACCCTGCTCGGCATCGGATACCTGGAGGTGGCCGCTCCGGACGCCCCTTCCGCCGAGGTTAACCTGCCCGAGATCAGGGACGAGGAGACGTTCATCGCGACCATCTTCGATGCGTGGCGTCGCGGAATCGAGCGTCTGGAAGAGGCCTTGCGGCGCGACTGAGGTGCAGGCGTGGCGCGACGCGCGACGAATAGTGCCCCGCAGATTCGCGTGCGGGAGCTACTCGTCGAGCGCCCGCCGCGTCATCGCGAGCAGATCGCCCACGGCGGCATGGTAGCAGTAGAGCGTGTCGGCCCATCTGCCGAGGCACGAGATACCCTCCTCGGTGAGGCGGAAGACCTTGCGGTTGGGGCGCGTGCCCGAGGTGTCCCACTCGGCGGCCACGTAGCCCGCGCTCTCCATCTGCCGCAGCGTGCGGTAGACACCCGTCGGATCGGGTCGGTCGCCACCGAACATGGGGGAGTCGGTGAGGCGCTGGACGATCATGTAGCCGTGCAGTTCGCCCTCGGTGAGAATGGCGAGGATAGCCGGCTGGACGAGCCGGTCGAGGTTCTTGCCCATGCAGATGCATTCCCGGAAATCGTTCTCCGAACGTGGAGCGCAGGGGATGGACATGGTGCAAGACCTCCGGGTCGTCGTCGGCTCAGTGCGGCCCCCGGCTCCTCGAGCCGGGCGGCAGGACATCCCGAGGGTGCCACACCCGGGGCATGGCGGGCAAGTGCGGCGATGCTCCGGGTGAAGCGCGCGTGGTAGAATCGGCAGGTGACACGGCGCTTTCGTACGAGCGCCTCCGCGTGCGAACGCACGCCCGACTGAGATGAGGGTGCTCGAGACGTGACACAACCCACACAGGTCCGGTTGATCGTGCCCGAGGGCGTCGACATGGTCGAGCTGCTCGGGGAAGGCGATCACCTCCTGAAGCTCGTCGAGGACCAGTTCGAGTCCGAGATTCTGGTGCGGGGCAATGAGATAACGATCTCCGGGGAGACCGCTGAGGTGCAGGCCGTCTCGGCGTTGTTCACTGAGCTCTTCGCCCTCGTGGAGGGGCATGCCCGTCTCACGCCGGACAGCATCGACCGCGCGATCGACATGTTGCGGCACGACGATTGCTCACCGTCCACGCTCTTCTCGGACGTGATCCTCACGCATCGCGGTAAGACCATCCGGGCCAAGACGGCAGGCCAGAAGCGCTACGTCGATGCCATTCGCGCCAACACGGTGACGTTCGGCATCGGGCCCGCCGGCACCGGCAAGACCTACCTCGCGATGGCGATGGCTGTCGAGGCGCTCAAGAAGAAGGAGGTCGGGCGGATCATCCTCACCCGTCCTGCCGTCGAGGCCGGTGAGCGGCTCGGATTCCTCCCCGGAAACCTCTACGAGAAGGTCGACCCGTATCTGCGCCCGCTCTACGACGCCCTGTTCGACATGATGGACATCGAGAAGTCGAACGCACTGACCGAACGTGGCGTGATAGAGGTGGCGCCGTTGGCGTTCATGCGCGGCAGGACGCTCAACGACTCGTTCGTGATTCTCGACGAGGCGCAGAATACGAGTCCGGAGCAGATGAAGATGTTCCTGACCCGCCTCGGCTTCGGCAGCAAGATCGTGGTGACAGGCGATGTGACGCAGATCGATCTTCCCAAGGGGGCATCGGGGCTGCGGCAGGTGCGAGACATCCTGAAGGACGTGAAGGATGTGGCCTTCGTCGAGCTGCAGCCGAGGGACGTCGTCCGCCACAGGCTCGTGCAGCGCATCGTGACGGCCTATCGCGACTACGAAGACTCCCGATTCGCAGGGAACGCAAGCGATGCCTAAGCGGGACTCGGTCGTCCGCGGCCTCGGCCGTCTGTGGCCCAAGCACGGCTGGCTCGCGTCGCTCACGGGCAAGCGCATCGCGCTGGGGTTGGCCGTCGTCGTGTTGGCTGCCATCCCGCTCGCGGTGAGCGTCGTGCCGCTCGGCCTGGTGGAAGGTGAGCCGGCCCCGCGTGACATCGCTGCGCCGAGGACGATCCAGTACGTCGACCAGGAGGCCACTGACGCGCTGCGACAGGCGGCATCCGAAGCGGTCTCTCCCGTGTACGTCTTCGACGACGACGCTCGCTCCGCGGCCAGGAGTTCGGTCGTCGAGTTCTTCGCCTCGGTCTCCTCGGCGCGTGTGTCGTATAGCGAGGACGCGACGGCCCAGGTGACCTACCTCGCCGGACGGTACGGCTCGACGATCGCCACGGAGACCATCGAGGCGGTCGTGGCGCTTGAGGACACGTCACTCGCCACGGTAGCCCGCAGCGTCGAGGGGCTTGTCGTGAGCGTGCTCTCCTCGCGCATCCGTGAGGACGACCTGTCGTCGGTTCGCCAGCAGTACGCGGCGAGTGCCGCGTTGCTGTCGCTCAGCATCCCTGAACGGTACGCGGTGATCGCGCTCGGCGACTCCTTCCTCGTGCCGACCTTGATGGTCGACGAGGCCGCCACCGAGCGGGCCCGAGCCGATGCCGCGACGGCCGTCTCTCCCGTCGTCATCGTCATCGGAGAAGGCGAGGACATCGTCTCGCGGGGTGATGTCGTCACCGCGCGCGATCTCGACATCATCAAGACGCTCGGCGGTCTCGACCTGGGCACGGACCTGGTTTCGACGCTCGCGGGACTCGGCATAATGGCGCTTCTGATCTTCGCGACAGGCGCCTATCTCGCGGCCTACGAGGAGACCATCTGGGTGAGCACCCGGTACATCGTACTCCTTGCCACGATGTTCCTCGGAGTGCTCTACATCACGCGGGCCGTCATGGTCATCGCGCCGAGCGCGTCACCCTACCTCATGCCCGTTCCACTCGCCGCCGTGCTCGTCACGCTCCTCGTCGGGGCACGGCCCGCCATCGCCCTCACGTTGCTCATCACGATCGGCACGCAGCTCCTCGGTTTCGCGGGTTCCGTGCAGGTCGTCGTGACGATCGTGTCGTCCGTGTGCGCGATCGCGGCCCTTTCGAGCATCTCGCAACGCTCGCACCTGCTCTACGCAGGCGCGTTTCTCACGGTGCTTCTCGGCGTCGTCTCGGCGGGGGCGTCCTTCGCGTCGGGCAACGCACTCGGCCCCTCCCTCGTGGCGGGTGCCTACGGCCTCGCTGGCGGCTTCGTCACCGCCGTCCTGATGGTCGGTCTGCTGCCCTTCCTCGAGTTCATCTTCGGCATCACGAGCGACATCACGCTCCTCGAACTCGGCAGTCCGAGTCACCCGCTCCTGCGCCGGCTGCTCACGGAGGCGCCGGGGACGTACGCGCACTCGGTCACCGCCGGCAACCTCGCCGAGGCGGCCGCGCAGGCGATCGGCGCGAACTCGCTGCTCGCGCGGGTGGGCGCATACTTCCACGACGTCGGGAAGATCCGTCGTCCCGCGTTCTTCGTGGAGAACCAGGCCGGTCGGGAGAATCCGCACGATGAGACGCCACCCGCGCTCTCGGCGCGCATCATCACCGCCCATGTGCGTGAGGGCGTGGAGCTCGCTGTCGAGCACAAGCTGCCGATCGAGATCGTCGACATCATCAGACAGCATCACGGAACCTCCGTCGTGGGGTACTTCTACAACAAGGCCGCCGAGGGAGGCCGCCCGGTACTCGAGGCCGACTTCCGGTACGACGGGTGCGTTCCGACCTCACCGGAGGCGGCGCTTGTGATGCTCGCCGACGCATCCGAGGCGGGTGTTCGCGCACTTGACGAACCCACCCCGGAGAACATCGAGGCGCGTGTGCGCCACGTGGTGCGCGCGAAGGTGACCGATCATCAGCTCGACCGCTCGGGTCTCACCCTCGGCGAGATCGAGGAGGTCATCGCGGTCTACACGCACATGCTCGCGAGCATGTACCACCCCAGGATCGAATACCCGGAACCGGCCGAGACGAAGGAGCGAGATGCAGGTCAGTATCGTCAGTCACAGGGAGCCTGAGACCCTGGCTCTTGAAGCGTTCGAGGAGCTTGCGCTTTTCGTGCTCCGCATCGAGGACGTCCCGGATCTCATCGAGCTCTCCATCGCGTTGGTGGACGAGGACGAGATGGCCGAGCTCAACGAGCGCTATCGCGGCATCGCCGGGCCGACGGACGTGCTCTCCTTCGGCTGTGATGACCCATGCCCCACGCCTGGCGACGAGCCCGTCCTGCTCGGCGATGTGGTCATCGCACCCACCGTTGCCGAGCGGCAGGCCGTCGAGCTCGGGCACAGCGTGGAGCGTGAGCTCGATGTGTTGCTGATCCACGGCGTGCTCCACCTGCTCGGTTACGATCATGAGGACGACGCGGACGCCGAGGTGATGGCGGCACGGGAGGCGGTCATCCTCGCGGCCTATACCGCCGGGTAGGAGTAGGCGTGCGAAGCAGATCGCTGTTGGCGAGCTTCAACTACGCCATCGAAGGCGTGGTGCATGCGCTCCGAACCCAGCGCAACGTCCGCATTCACCTTGCGGTCGCGGTCCTCGTGCTCATCGCTTCGTTCTTCTTCAGAATCACCCGGTTCGAGTTCATCGCGCTTCTGTTCGCCATCGGCCTGGTTCTGAGCGCAGAGCTCGTGAACACCGCGATCGAGGCGACAGTGGATCTGGCCACAGATGGCTACAACCCGCTCGCCAAGATCGCGAAGGACGTGGCGGCCGGTGCCGTCCTCGTCTCGGCGATCACCGCAGTCGTGATCGGCTATCTGGTGTTCATCGGACATGTTTCGGGCGTGATGGATTCGGTTCTCACCCGCGTGCGGCACACCCCGGCGCACCTGACGGTCCTGGCGGTACTCGTGACGTCGATCGTGGTACTCGTCGTGAAAGCCGCCACGAAGACGGGGACGTTCATGCGTGGCGGCTGGCCTTCGGGGCATGCTGCGATCGGCGCGGCCGCCGCCTCTGCGATCGCCTACGTGACGGCCAATCCCGGCGTGACGGCGCTTGCGGTGCTGCTCGTCCTGCTGGTCGCGCAGAGCCGGGTGGAGAATGGTGCGCACACGGTCCTGCAGGTCGTCGCCGGGGGAGTGCTCGGCTTGCTCGTGACGACCCTCGTGTTTCAGCTATTCTGGTTCTAGGACTCCCAGGGGAGGCATCGAAGAACGTCATGTCATTGGTGAACGTGCTGGTCTCTGTCGGTGTGACGCTCCTTGTGGGCGCGGTCGCATCCGCGCTCACGGCCGCCGAGGCGGCTGTCCGGCTCCTGTCCCGGACGCGGACCCGTCGTCTACTCGAGGCCGACGTCCAGGGTGCGGCTTCGCTCGATGCGCTGGCCGAGTGGCCGGGGCGGCTCGCTTCGGCGGCGGCCCTGTGGCGTGCGCTCGGCTACGCTGCAACGACCGTCGCCTGGGCATGGGTGGGTCTGTGGGCGTCCGAGATACCTGGTGTGTGGCCTGCTGTCGGGGGGGCGGTCCTCGCGCTCGTGCTCCTGTTCGCACTCGGTGAATCTCTGCCGCGCGCGCTCGCCGTCCAGAATCCCGAGAAGGTCGGCCTCGCGGCTGCACCGGCCGCCGAGCGTATCACCTCACTGCTCGCTCCCGTCGCCCGGATGTTCAGCGCGGGATGGATCCGCCTGGCATCGATGGTGGCCGACAGTCCGGTGACCGATGCCTGGACCACCGGCGATGAGCATGGCGTGGAGACCGAGTCGGACGCGGAGTCGACGCGGGACGATACCGCCGAGGAGTTCTTCGATGCGGTGGTGGACTTCGCCGACACGATCGTGCGCGAGGTCATGGTGCCGCGTACGGACGTGGTGGCACTCGAGGACGACGCGACGGTCGCCGAGGCGGTCGAGCTGATCACGCATTCCGGCCTCTCGCGCGTCCCTGTCTACCATGAGACGCTCGACGACGTCCTCGGCGTCCTGTATGCGAAGGACCTGCTCTCGTGCATGGCGAGCGGGGCGTGCCCTGCATCCGTGTCCTCGCTCGTGCGGGAGGCGTACTTCGTACCGGAGACCAAGCCGGTCGACCAGCTTCTCATCGAGATGCGGCAACGCAAGACGCACATCGCCCTTGTGGCCGACGAGTACGGTGGAACGGCCGGTCTTGTGACCATCGAGGATCTACTGGAGGAGATCGTCGGCGAGATATTCGACGAGTACGATCGTGCCGAGGAGATGGTGACGCGTCTTCCGGACGGCTCGCTCATACTCGACGGCCGAGTACCCATCGATGACTTCAACGACCTCGTGGGAACCGACATCGAACTCGAGGCGGACTCCATCGGCGGCCTGTTCGTCGAGCTCACCGGTCACATCCCCGAGCGCGGTGAGCGCATCGTCGTCGAGGGCGTGGGGATCACCGTCCGCGAGGTTGAAGGCACACGGGTACGCCGCCTGCTGGTCGAGCCTGCAATCGAGAGCGAGAACGGGGGCCACGATGCCGCGCCAGATAACCGAGACTGACCTCGCGCTGCTCGCGTTCGCCCGTGAGGTGCAGCCACGGGCGTATGCGCCCTACTCGGGATTCAAGGTGGGTGCGGCGGTCTTCGCGTCAGGAGAGATCTTCCAGGGTGTGAACGTCGAGAACGCGGCGTACGGGAGCGGTCTGTGTGCCGAGCGCGCCGCTGCGCTCGCGGCGGTGACCGGAGGCTGCACGGAGTTCGATGCCATTGCGATCGTCGGCGACTGCGAGTCGCCGTGTGTGCCGTGTGGCGCGTGTCGGCAGTTCCTGGCCGAGTTCAACCCCGCGATGCGGGTCATCATGGGCGGCCGTGCTGATGAGGTGCTCGTCATGCACCTCGGCGAACTCCTGCCCGAAGCGTTCGTGTGCGGGTTCCTTGACCAGAACGAGGGTGATGCCGAGTGACCTACCTCTCCGAGGAGACCATCCCGAGCGGGTTCGTGGCGCTGGTGGGCCGACCGAACGCGGGCAAGAGCACGCTGGTGAATGCGCTCGTGGGCGTGAAGGTGGCGATCACCTCCAGCACGCCGCAGACGACCCGCCATCGGCTCCGGGCCGTCCTCGACCGGGACGACGCGCAGATCGTTCTCGTGGACACGCCGGGTCTGCACAAGCCGGTGGACGCGCTGGGCGAGGAGGTCAACCGCTCGAGCGTGCTCGCCGCGGCCGACGTGGACGTGATCGTGTTCTGTATCGATGCGACGGCGCCCGTGGGTACGGGCGACGCATGGGTGGCCGAGCGAGTGGTGCGCGGCAAGCGGCCCGTCGTGCTCGTGATCACCAAGACCGACATCGCGGATGCCGCGACCATCGAGCGTCAGTGCGCACGCGCACGCGAACTCGTGAAACCCGTCGCGGAGATCGCTCTCTCGGCGCACACAGGCAAGAACCTCGACGCGTTCGTGGAGACGGTGATCCCGCTGCTCCCTCCAGGTCCCCGGTTCTTCCCGCGCGACATGAAGACGGACCAGCCACTCGAGGTGATGCTCGCCGAACTCGTGCGCGAGAAGGTGCTGCGACTCACGCGGGACGAGGTGCCTCATGCGGTGGGGGTGGCGCTCGATGACCTCGAGTACGATGAGGCACGCGAGCTTCACACGGTGCGTTGCGTCGTCTATGTGGAACGGGAGTCACAGAAGGGCATCATCATCGGTACTGGTGGGGAGATGATCCGCGCCGTCGGTACGGCAGCCCGCGAGGACATGGAACGGTTGCTCGGCACGAAGGTGTATCTCGACCTGAGAGTGAAGGTACGGAAGGACTGGCGCCGTGACGGTGCGCAGATCCGTCGATTCGGCTACGGGGAGGGCCTGTGATCACGACACGCGAGGCGCTTGCCGCAACCATCGACCAGACGCTGCTCAAGCCCACAGCGGGTGCGGCAGCGGCCGCGGAGTGGGCGCGTGCGATGCGTGACCAGGGGTTCGCCACGCTGTGCGTGTCGCCGAGTCTCGTTCCGGCCGTGGGCGAGGCTCTCGCAGGTGCCGCGACGCGCCTGTGCTCGGTCGTGGGCTTCCCGTTCGGCAACGCCCTCACCCAGACGAAGGTCGCCGAGGCCGCGCAGCTCGTGGCACTCGGCTGCAGGGAGATCGACATGGTGATGGCCATCGGAGCGCTCCTCGAAGGCGACGATCGCTTCGTCCGCGCCGACGTGGCAGCGGTCGTCGAGAGCGTCCGGAGCGCCTCCGGAGGCTCGGCCCTCGTGAAGGTCATCATCGAGACCGGCCACCTCCACTCGTCACTCATCGAAACCGCATCGGTAATCGCCGTCGAGTCGGGTGCCTCATACGTGAAGACGTCGTCCGGGTTCGGCCCCCGGGGTGCGTCCATCGACGACGTCAGGACCATCCGTGGCGTCGTGGGCCCCGAAGTCGGCGTGAAGGCGGCCGGCGGCATTCGCGACCTTGATACCGCGCTCGAGATGCTCGAAGCGGGAGCTAGCCGCATCGGGACCTCATCCGGTCTCGAGATCCTCGAGCAGTTCTCAGCACGTCAAGGCTGACTGATGCCGCCGGTTCGCGTCCGCGGCCTCGCCCTCAAGAAGACGAAGCTCGGCGAGACCGATCTCATCGTGACGTTCCTCGCCGCCGACGGCAGTCAGGTGCGCGCGGTCGCCAAGGGCGCGCGCAAGCCCGGTTCGCGCCTCGGCGGGCGCATCGAGCCCCTCTCGGTCGTGGACTTGCTGCTCCACCCTGGGCGCACCCTCTTCACCATCACCGAGGTCGAGCTCGTCCACGCCCATGCGGGCATCCGGACCGACCTGGATCGTTCGCTCGCCGCCTCGGTCGTGGCGGACTTCCTGGACAAGATCTCGGTGGAGGAGCAGGCCGAGGAACGCCTTTTCGGCCTGGCGGTGGCGACACTCGGCGTGATGGAGAGTGCGGACGCAGACGGGCTTCTTGCGCTCGTGACCGCCTTTCTCCTGAAGGGCATCGCGATGCACGGCTACCGGCCACAGTTCTCCACCTGCGTGCAGTGTGGTACGCCGACAAGCGGGGAGGGACGCTACTCGATCGAGCACGGTGGACCGGTGTGCGCTTCGTGCGAACGTTCGGTCGAGCGCTGCTGTACGTTATCGCACCCGGCAGATGCGGCGCTCCGGGCGCTCATGGCCGCGCGCATGGCTGAGGTGCCCGCACTCGGCATCGATCGTCGCACGTTGCTCGACGGCTTCGGATTCGTGCGTGCGTACGTGGTCCATCACGTGCCGGCGCGGCTCAAGGCGCTCGGCATGTATGCGGCGGGTCTCCGTCAGTGAGGCGCAGGGCGGATAGCTGATGCTTCGGGGAGAGTACCGGCAGGTCGGGAGAGGCCGACCATCGGGTGACCAGCACGCCCGAGTGTACTAGACTAGGCCACACGCTCGGCGATGCCGGGCGTCTTGCTGACGTCGCACAGATACGGGGTCTTCGATGGCGCTCAATTTCCAGGACATGGTCCTCAGGCTTCAGGAGTACTGGGCACGCCAGGGCTGCGTGTTGTTGCAGCCGCAGGACATGGAGGTGGGTGCGGGGACGTTCCACCCGGCCACCACGCTCCGCTCACTCGGCCCCGATCCCTGGCGCTGCGCGTATGTGCAGCCGTCCCGTCGGCCGACGGACGGCCGGTACGGTGAGAACCCCAACCGGCTCCAGCACTACTACCAGTACCAGGTCATCCTCAAGCCGAGTCCCGACAACGTACTGGACCTCTACTTCGACTCGCTGCGTGCGATCGGGATCGAGCCCATGGAGCACGACATGCGCCTCGTCGAGGACGACTGGGAGTCGCCCACACTCGGCGCCTGGGGCCTGGGGTGGGAGGTGTGGCTGAACGGCATGGAGGTCACGCAGTTCACCTACTTCCAGCAGGTCGGCGGCATCGAGTGCGACCCGGTGCCCGCTGAGATAACGTACGGCATCGAGCGGCTTGCGATGTACATCCAGGGTGTCGACTCGGTGTTCGACCTCGAGTGGGCGCCTGGTTTCACGTACGGCGACGTCTTCCTCCGCAACGAACGCGAGCAGTCGACGTTCAACTTCGAGCTCGCCGACACCGCCATGCTGCGGACCCTGTTCGACATGCATGAGGCCGAATCGGTCCGCGTGCTCGCGGGCGGCGCGGTGTTGCCGGCCTACGAGCAGGCCCTGAAGTGCTCGCACTATTTCAACCTGCTGGACGCCCGCGGCGCGATCGCCGTGACCGAGCGCGTGAGCTTCATCGGACGCATCCGCGCTCTCGCCAAGGCGTGTGCCGAGGCATACGTGAACTCGGAGTCCGTCCCAAGAGCCGCGATGGCCGAAGGGAGTGACGCCCTGTGAGCCGCGACCTGCTCTTCGAGATCGGTGTGGAGGAGATCCCCTCGGCGCCGTTGTACGATGCTATGACCCAGCTGAAGGCGCGGGCCATCGCTGCCCTCGATGGCGCCCGCCTCGAGTACAACGCCGTCAGGGTATACGCGTCACCGCGCAGACTCGCGGTTCTCGTGACCTCGCTCGCTGAAGACCAGGCCGATCTCTCGCTCAAGGTGAAAGGTCCGGCGGTCAAGGCGGCCTTTGACGACGAGGGTCAGCCCACGAAGGCCGCGCTCGGCTTCGCCCGGAGTCGGGGGGTCGCCGTCGAGGACCTCGTACGCGAGACCGCTGACGGTGGCGAGTACGTGTTCGCGATAGTCGAGGAGACGGGTCGCCCGACCTCGGAGGTGCTGCCCGACCTGCTCGCGGGTCTCGTGGCCGACATCGACTGGGCCAAGTCCATGCGCTGGGGGAGCGGGTCCACTCGCTTCATCCGTCCGGTGCGGTGGCTCACGGCTCTCTATGGGTCCGTGCCGGTGCCGGTGCGTTTCGCAGGTCTCGAGGCGGGAAACGTGAGCTACGGGCATCGTTTCCTCTCGAGAGCCGTCGAGGTGCCCTTCGCAGGCGCGTACGTCGAGACGTTGCGCTCGGCGCTCGTGCTCGCGGATGCCGAGGAGCGCTCCGAGACCATCAAGGCCGGTATCGATGCTGCCGCTGAGGCCGAAGGCGCCCGTGCGGTCGTTCCCGAGAAGACGTTCGCCGAGGTCGTGAACCTCGTCGAATGGCCGACCGTCTCCGTGGGCAGCTTCGACGACCGTTTCCTCGCGGTGCCGCGTGAGATCGTCGAGGAGGCCATGGAGAGCCACCAGCGCTACTTCCCGCTGGAGGCCCCTGACGGCGCGCTTCTGCCCCGCTTCGTCGTCGTGCACAACGGTGCGCCCGAGCGCACCGACGCCATCATCGCCGGCCACGAACGGGTCATCAGGGCGCGGCTCGCCGATGCCGCGTTCTTTGTGGAGGAGGACCTCGCGCGGCCCCTTTCAGCGTTCGTGGACGATCTCGGCACGATCGTCTTCCACGAGAAGCTCGGTTCGCTGGCGGCGAAGGTGGGTCGCGTCGAGCGGCTTGCCGGGGCGCTTGCGACCATGGCCGGTGCACCGCAGGACGTGGCGGCTCACGCCGTGCGGGCCGCGCATCTAGCCAAGGCCGACCTCGCCACGCACGCGGTCATCGAGTTCACATCGCTGCAGGGCGTCATGGGCTACCACTACGCGCTCGCGTCGGGCGAGTCCCCGGAGGTCGCCGAGGCGGTCGTGGACCACTATCGCCCGCGTTTCGCCGGCGACGTGCTCCCGCGGTCGCTCGCGGGCAAGCTGGTGTCTGCCGCCGACAAGCTCGACACGATCGTCGGTCTGTTCGCGATCGGCCAGGGGCCGACCGGCTCGGCGGACCCCTACGCACTCCGGCGTTCGGCGATCGGCATCCTCACGATGGCGATCGACGGCGGCATGCCGCTCGACCTCGATGGCGCGATCGCGGCAGCCGTGAAGGGCTATGCAGGAGTCGTGGCCGATCTGGATGCGACCGCATGCACCGGAGCGGTGAAGTCGTTCTTCGACGGTCGACTTGCGGTCATGCTCCGCGATCGCGGTTTCGCGCACGATGAGGTCGAGGCCGTCATGGCTGTGGCCTCGGCTGACCCGGCAGACACGCTTCACCGGGTCCGTGCCCTGAAGGGCTTCCGTGGATCCGAAGCGGGAGCCGACCTATCGGTGGCGTTTCGCCGGGTGGCCAATCTCGCCGACGCTTCGGCGGGGACGGCACCCGATCGTTCACTTATGGGTACGGACGAGCTGGCGCTCATCGACGCCGTGGAGGCCGCCTACGGTGCCGTGCGCACACTTATGACCGAGAATCGCGACTACGAAGGAGCACTTGCCGCGCTCGCCGAGCTGCGCGCTCCCGTCGACAGTTTCTTCACGAACGTACTCGTGATGGACGAGGACGCGCGCATCCGGACGAACCGGTTGGCGGTCCTCAACCGTCTAGTGGGCCTGTTCGAGGGATTCGCGGACTTCGGCAAGCTCTCAGGGTGATGGTGTGAGCACTCGGCCACTGACGGTATACGTACTCTCGGACTCCGTGGGCGACACGGGGGAGGCCGTGGCGCTCGCTGCGCTCGCGCAGTTCGAGCCCGGCGTGCTCCACATCGAGCGCCTCCCCAAGGTCAAGAGCCCGCGGCATCTGAAGGAGCTGGTCGCGGCACACGCGGGCGAGGAGAGCGTGTTCTTCTACACGCTCGTCACCGGGCCGCTGCGTCATGAGATGGAACGCCTGACAGGCGGCGGAGTCGCCGGTGTCGACCTCCTCGGTCCCGCGGTGACGCTTCTCGCCGAGAAGACGGGGTTGGACCCCACCGGTGAGGCCGGTCTCATCCGGCGCACCGATGAGGAGTACTTCGCCCGTATCGATGCGATGGAGTTCGCCGTCGCGCACGATGACGGGCGCAACGCCGAGAGCCTTCCTCAGGCGGATGTCGTGTTGCTCGGCGTCTCGCGATCGAGCAAGACGCCGATAACGATGTATCTCGCCACGAAGGGGTGGCGCGCGGCGAATGTGCCCCTCGTGCTCGGTCACGAGCCACCGCCGCAGCTGTTCGAACTCGATCCACGCCGTGTCTTCGGACTCGTCACCACACCTGACACCCTGCTGGCGATCCGTCAGGAGCGCGTACGCAACCTCGGTCAGTGGGTGCCGGGATACGCCGAACGCGAGCACATCGAACGCGAGCTCAAGGAGGCCCGGGCGATCATGCGGCGCATCGGATGCATGGTCGTACGCACGGACAACCGGGCAGTGGAGGAGTCGGCCCAGGAGATCCTGCAACATATGACCGCTCGCGGCATCAGCAGGGTGTGAGGCAGGAGGGGTACTTCTCCGCAGCCGCGTGTGCGGGTGCGGTGCGGTATGATTGGCGCTGTTCAAGGGTCGGTACTTGTGAGAAAGGCGAGGACTTGGGCGACGTGAAGCGCATCTATGCCTTCGGTGGAGACCTGACCGAAGGGAACAAGGACCTGAAGTTCGTTCTCGGTGGCAAGGGTGCGAACCTTGCCGAGATGGCCTCGATGGGACTTCCGGTACCGCCCGGGTTCACCATCACCTGTCAGACGTGCATGGAGTACTACAACTCCAATCCTGCGGCATTTCCCGCCGGGCTTACGGAGGATATCGCTGAGAGTGTGGCGCTCCTGGAGAGCAAGATGGGCAAGCGCCTCGGTGACGACAGCGATCCGCTGCTCGTCTCGGTACGCTCGGGCTCGCCGTTCTCGATGCCTGGCATGATGGACACTGTGCTCAACCTCGGCCTGAACGACCGGTCGGTGCAGGGGCTCATCGCGCGCACCGGCAACGATCGCTTCGCCTGGGACAGCTACCGCCGGTTCATCCAGATGTTCAGCAAGGTCGTGCTCGACGTCGAGGGCGACCTCTTCGAGAACGCCATCACCGAGATGAAGCTCGCTCGCGGCGCGGCCAGCGACACCGATCTCGGCGCTGCCGACCTGCGTGAGCTTGTAGACATCTTCAAGGGCATCGTGGCCGAGCATGTCCCGGCCGATGAGTTCCCGCAGATCGCCGAGAACGGCTCGGTCGTCTTCCCACAGGACGTCTCGACCCAGCTCCAGCTGGCCATCGAGGCGGTCTTCCGCAGCTGGAACAACCGTCGCGCCATCGACTACCGTCGCATGGAGAAGATCCCGGACGACCTCGGCACCGCCGTGAACGTCCAGGCGATGGTCTTCGGCAACATGGGCGAGACCTCGGCCACGGGCGTCGGCTTCACACGCAACGCTGCCGACGGCACGAAGGAGTTCTACGGCGACTTCCTCACGAACGCCCAGGGCGAGGACGTCGTGGCAGGCATCAGGAAGACCCGGCCGATCGCCGAGCTGCCGGAGGTCCTGCCCGAGGCCGGTCAGGAGCTCTACGACGTCTTCGACATCCTCGAGCGCTCGTACCGCGACATGTGCGACATCGAGTTCACCATCCAGGAGGGCAAGCTCTGGATGCTCCAGACGCGCATCGGTAAGCGTACCGCGCGTGCGGCGCTGAAGATCGCAGTCGACATGGTCGCCGAGGGCATGATCACGCGCGAAGAGGCGGTCCTGCGCATCGACGCCGCTCAGCTCGACCAGCTCATGCATCCGCAGTTCGATGTGAACGCGACGTACGACGTCCTCGCGCGAGGCCTGAACGCGAGTCCCGGTGCCGCGGTGGGCGAGGTCGTCTTCTCCGCCGATGACGCGGAGAGCGCTGCCGCCGAGGGCCGTGCGGTCATCCTGCTTCGGTGGGAGACGAACCCCGACGACCTCCACGGCATGGTCGCTGCTCAGGGCATCCTGACGAGTCACGGCGGCAAGACGTCGCACGCGGCGGTCATCGCGCGCGGCATGGGCAAGCCGGCAGTCTGCGGCGCCGAGGCACTCCGAATCGACGCCAAGGCGAAGCAGGCCGCCGTGGCCGGAACCGACGTCATCCTGCGGGAAGGCGACGTCATCTCGATCGACGGCACATCCGGCATCGTCGTCCTCGGACGGGTGGATCTCGTGCAACCCGAGGTGTCGGGGGACCTCGACACGATCCTCGGATGGTCGGACGAGTTCCGCACGATGGGCGTGCGCGCCAATGCCGACACACCCGCCGATGCGGCCCTCGGCCGCACGTTCGGCGCGAAGGGCATCGGCCTCTGCCGCACCGAGCACATGTTCCTCGGTGAGCGTAAGGACATCATCCAGGACTTCATCCTCGCAGATGTCGAGGAGGTGCGCGGCGAGGCCCTCGAGAAGCTGCTCGAGGTGCAGACCGACGACTTCCTCGGCATCTTCTCCGCGATGGACGGCCTGCCCGTGACGGTCCGTCTGCTCGACCCGCCGCTGCACGAGTTCCTCGATGCGCCGCGTGAGCTCGAGATCGACATCGTCCGCGCGGAAGCGGCCGGGACGAGCGCCACGGAGCTCGCGGCGAAGCGGCGCCTGCTCGCGCAGATCGACAGCATGGCCGAGGCCAACCCGATGCTCGGCCTGCGTGGCTGCCGGCTCGGCATCATGTTCCCCGAGCTCTATGCGATGCAGGTGCAGGCGATCGCCCGCGCGACGGCCGCCCTCATCCGTGAGGGGAAGGACCCGCGCCCGGAGATCATGATTCCGCTCGTCTCCGTGAAGTCGGAGCTCGCGCTCCTGCGCGCCGAGACCGAGGCGGTCATCGCCGAGGTCGCCGCCGAGACCGGTGTCGACCTCGACATCCCCATCGGCACCATGATCGAGCTTCCGCGCGCGGCGGTGACCGCCGATGAGATCGCGACGGTGGCCGATTTCTTCTCGTTCGGCACGAACGACCTAACGCAGACGACGTTCGGCTTCTCACGGGACGACATAGAGAGCAAGTTCCTGCCCAAGTACCTCGAGCGTAAGGTCCTTGCGCGCAACCCCTTCGAGACGGTCGACTCCGGGGTCGCAGCACTCGTCGAGATGGGCTGCGAGAAGGGTCGGAAGACCAACCCGGACATCAAACTCGGCGTGTGCGGTGAGCATGGCGGCGACCCTGAGAGCGTGAAGATCTTCCACGGCATCGGTCTCACGTACGTGAGCTGCTCGCCGTACCGCGTGCCGCTTGCTCGCCTCGCGGCCGCACAGGCCGCCCTCGCCAAGAAGGTGCAGGGTTCGGACAACCGCTGACGGAACCGATACGGCGTGGCATCCGTCGGCAGGGGACCGGCGATGCCACGCCGTGAACGGGACCGGCGTGACGGAGCGATCGACAGACAGACACCGGGTGCCAGAGGGAGCAGATGACCGAGGGGCCCACATACGGCATGGCGCGTGAGGCGTACGAACGCGAGGAACGCGGGCGCCTGAGTCCCCGCGCCGCGTTCTCGGGTGAGACGCGCGGCCGGGAGAAGCCCGGCAGACCCGACCCGTATCGCACCGAGTACCAGCGGGACCGTGACCGGATCATCCACTCGAAGGCTTTCCGTCGACTGTCGCACAAGACGCAGGTGTTCCTGGCGCCAGAGGGCGATCACTACCGGACCCGCCTGACGCACACGCTCGAGGTCGCCCAGATCGCTCGCACGGTGGCGCGGGCACTTCGCCTGAACGAGGACCTCACCGAGGCCATAGCGCTCGGCCATGACCTCGGCCACACACCGTTCGGTCACATCGGCGAGGATGCCCTCTGTGACGCGCTCGCCGAGGTGCGCGAGGAGCACCCGCGGGCTCCGTGGCCGTTCAAGCACAACCTCCAGAGCCTGCGCATCGTCGAGCAGCTGGAGTACGAGGGTAAGGGCCTGAATCTCACGTGGGAGGTCCGGGACGGCATACGGTGTCACACGGGGAACCGCAAGGCGCAGACGTTCGAGGGCCAGATCGTTGCCATCGCGGACCGGGTCGCGTACGTGAACCACGACATCGACGATGCCATCAGGGGCGGTGTGCTGCGCGAGGAGGACCTGCCGAGGGCGGCGACGTCGGTGCTCGGCACGACGCACAACGCGCGCATCACGACGATGGTCACGAGCCTTGTCGAGACGACGGCCGTCTTGGACGAGGTGCGGATGGATGATACGGTCTACAAGGCGCTCATGGACCTGCGGTCGTTCCTGTTCGACCACGTGTATCTCTCGCCTTCGGCGAAGGCCGAAGAGCCCAAGGCATACGGTGTCGTACGCACGCTGTTCGAGCACTACCTGAGACATCCGGAAGCGTTGCCCGACGACGAACGCCCGGCTGACCCGGCGGACCTCGTCATCGCGGTCACCGACTACGTATCAGGCATGACCGACCGCTTCGCCATCCGCACCTACGAGCAGCTGATGATCCCTAATCGCTGGAGGACATGATCTGTGTCGTGAAGCTCCCGTGCCCGGGTGCCGATACCTCACCTGAGGGGAGCGGTACACTGGGTGTGCATCCGCGTGGCATCGTCGTGAGAACCGTCGTGTTCGATTCTGGAGGTGGTCATGGGGCGCATATCCGATGAGGACATCGCCCGCGTGCGGGACGCCACCGACCTGGTCGCGCTCATCTCAGAGACGGTGCCGCTCAAGAGACGCGGTCGTCTCATGTGGGGGAACTGCCCGTTCCACAACGAGAAGACGCCGTCGTTCAAGATCGATCCGGCCACGCAGTTGTGGCACTGCTTCGGCTGCGGTAAGGGAGGCGATGCGTTCGGTTTCATGATGGAGTCCGAGCGCCTCGAGTTCCCCGACGCGGTCCGGCGACTGGCCGAGCGTGCGCATATCGAGATCACGGAGGAGGGCGGCAAAGGTCTGCCGCTCGCGCGCAAGGAGCGGCTCTTCGCTGCGCTTGAGGCGGCGGCCGCGTATTACCATCGGCAGCTCGTCTCTGCCCGTACGGGTGGCGCCTCCGTCGCCCGCGACTACCTGGCGGGTCGGGGGTTCGGCCTCGACGTGGCCAAGCGGTGGAACCTCGGTTACGCACCTGCGGGGCGCACGACGCTTGTACGGGAACTCACGGCCGCTGGTTTCTCCCGCGAGGACATCATCGAGGCCAATCTCGGGATGGCCGATGGGGCATCGGTCCGTGACAGATTCTACGACCGGATCATGTTCCCGATCGCTGACGTATCGGGCAGAGTTGTCGGCTTCGGCGGACGGATCCTCGGCAAAGGCGAACCGAAATACCTGAACACCCAGGAGACGCCGGTCTTCCACAAGTCCGCCAACCTGTATGGACTCGACAGGGCGCGTGGGACGATCGTGGCCGACGGCGCCGCAGTTGTCGTCGAAGGCTACACGGATGTCATCGCGCTTCATGAGGCCGGAATCCGCTCGGCGGTGGCGACGCTCGGCACGGCCCTCACCGAACGGCAGGTACGCCTGCTGGGACGCTTTGGGAAGACGATCGTCTACCTGTTCGATGGCGACGAGGCGGGCAGGCGAGCTGCTCTGCGTGCGGTGGAGTTCCTTGACTGGACGGTGACCCCCGAGGCCGGCAGTGAACGTGTCGCACTGAAGGTCGCTCTCATCCCTGACGGCCAGGACCCTGCCGATCTGGTGCGCACAGGTGGCGCGGATGCCGCGCGCCGAGTGGTGGAGTCAGCGGAGCCGCTCCTGAAGTTTGCGCTCGATGCCCGCCTCGGCCAGCACGACCTGGGGACTCCAGAGGGCCGTTCGGCCGCCCTGGGGGATGCGGCGGCCGTACTCACGCCGGTGCGGGATTCGCTCCTCGGGCAGGACTACATGAACTACCTGGCGTCACGACTGCAGACTGACTACACGACGATACAGCGCGCCGTTCCTGTAGCCCGGCAGACGGGGGAGAGACGGCCGCCGGTCGAGGATACGACAGCGGAAGCGGCTGGCGGCTCCGGCCGGGCGGTGCGCTTCGGTGAGACTGCGTACGTGCCGGACGCCCTCGCACCGCCGGACGTGCGTGCCGAGCGCACACTCGTGAAGCTCGCTGCCATCGAGCCGGCCCTGCGCTCCGAGGCCGCGGCTCTGCTTGAGGAGGAGATCTTCGCCGACCCTCTGGCCAAGGAGCTGCTGGCGCTCATAGTCGCAACCGGAGAGGCAGGGGCAGAGGGACTCTATGCGGCGGTGTCGGCACGGGACCGGCATCTCGCAGAGATTCTCTCGGGTTGGTTGGTAGACGCATTGGAAGTGGAACAAGTACAATATGCGTTTCGGGACGTCGGCATCCGGGTGCGCGAGTTCGCTCTGGCCCGGACGATCAGGGCCAAGCAGGCCGAATTGGCCGTCCTGGATCCTGGTCAGTCGCGCGATCGATACGACGTGCTGTTCGCAGAGATAGCCGAGTTGACGCGCAGACAGAAGACGTTGCGTAAGCACTGAATCGATCCGATCTACGTGAGGACGGAGCATACCACGTGACGGCTGCATCCAAGAATACCGCTCGTGCCGCTGCTGCAGCGAAAGGGATTCCACTTGCCCCCGAGCTCGATCTGCCGGTCGTGAAGGCCCTGGTGAAATCGGGCCGTTCGGCGGGCACACTCTCAGACGCCCAGATCCAGAAGGCTCTTGGCGACCTGGATCTTACCGACGACCAGGTTGAGAGTGTCTACCTTCACCTGACGTCGAGTGGCGTGACGGTGGTCGATGAATCGGGCGACGACGTGGGCGTCACTGGTGATGACGCTCATGCTGATGACGGCGCAGACGTCGTCATCGACGCCGAGACTGATGACGACAGTGAGGTCGATCCGGACATCGCTGCCGCCAAGGAAACGGACGCAGTGCTGGCCGAGAAGCCACCCGCCAAGGCGACGCCGAAGCGCAAACCTCGGCGGAAGGTCGAGGCCGTGTCTTCGGGGCCGCTGACCTCGGACCCGGTGCGTATGTACCTGAAGGAGATCGGGAAGGTGCCGCTCCTGACCGCACGTCAGGAGGTCGATCTGGCCATGAAGATCGAGGCCGGACTCGAGGCTGTCGATCAACTTGAGAAGGCCGCCGAAGACGGCATCACGCTGGATCGCACCGAACGCAGGCGTCTTGAGCGCACCGAACGCATAGGTGTCGAGGCGAAGCAGCAGCTGGTCGAAGCGAACCTGCGTCTCGTCGTCTCGATCGCCAAGCGGTATGTGGGTCGCGGGATGCTGTTCCTGGATCTTATCCAGGAAGGCAACCTGGGCCTCATCCGCGCGGTCGAGAAGTTCGACTACAGCAAGGGCTTCAAGTTCTCCACGTATGCGACCTGGTGGATCAGGCAGGCTATCACGCGAGCCATCGCCGATCAGGCACGCACGATCCGCATTCCGGTGCATATGGTCGAGACGATCAACAAGCTCATCAGGATCCAGCGCCAGCTGCTCCAGGAGCTGGGACGCGAGCCCACGCCGGAAGAGATCGGCGAGAAGATGGAGATGACCGCCGAGCG
>CAYMSA010000014.1:0-30837 GCA_964392965.1 uncultured Coriobacteriaceae bacterium | reverse complement strand
ACTTGCGGGCGACCTATGCAGCCCGGTGCCGATCCATGGGGAGAGGACGGACAAGGACAGATGATCTCGGAGTTGATCGATCCGATTCTCGCCAGCCCGGAAGTCGCTCTGGCGAAGAACCTCTGCTTGTTGTTCTTCGTGATATTCACCGTGGCGCTCGTCTTCTGGACGTGGCGTGACGCGTCGCGGCGCGGAGCACTGCCGTGGCTGTGGGCCATCGTGGCCCTGATCTTCAACGTCTTCGGCTGGTTCATCTACATGGTGGTGCGTCCGCCGGACACCGCGGAAGAAGAGCAGGAGCGGCTGCTGGAGATCAGAGCACGAGAAGCTGAGGTCCATCGGATGGGGCAGACCTGCCCCTCGTGTGAGGCGCCGATCGAGTCCGATTACCTCGTCTGCCCGTCCTGCATGATGAACCTGCGCAAGCCCTGCACCAACTGTGGCCGGGCCCTGCAGCTCGACTGGACCGTCTGTCCCTACTGCCGAACCAAGCAGTGACCGTTGTGGCGGTGTCGGCGCGAGCCGACGCGTTCGCCGCGGAAGGAAGCGCGTGATGTCCCAGATCTCCGTCACGTTGCCGGATGGCAGCGTCAGAAGCGTCCCCGCCGATGCCACCGTGCGTGACGTGGCCGCATCGATCGGTTCCCGTCTTGCCGCTGCCGCCATCGCCGGGCGTGTCGACGACCGTCTGGTCGACGTATGCTCGCCCGTGACCGATGGCGCGCGCGTCGAGATCGTGACCGAGCGTGATGGAGCGGCGCTCGATCTGCTGCGCCACTCGGCAGCGCACGTCATGGCGACGGCCGTGAAGGACCTCTTCCCCGAGGCTCGCTTCGGCATCGGTCCGTCGATCGAGGACGGCTTCTACTACGACATCGATGTCGCACGCCCGTTGACTCCAGCCGACCTCGAGTCTATCGAGGCGCGCATGCGTGAGATCGTCGCTTCCGCCGAGGGATTCACGCGCCGCGTGCTCACGCGTGAAGAGGCGGTCAGCACATTCGCGGACCAGCCGTACAAGCTGGAGCTCATCGATGAGCTTCCCGAAGACGCCGAGATCACCGCGTACTCGTCGGGCTCGTTCACCGATCTCTGCCGTGGCCCGCACCTTCCCGACGCCTCGTTCGTGCGCGCCTTCAAGCTCATGAAGGTCGCCGGCGCCTACTGGCGCGGCGACTCGGACAGGCCGATGCTCCAGCGCATCTACGGAACGGCCTGGTTCTCGCAGAAGGACCTCGACGCGTATCTGACGCGTCTCGAGGAGGCCGAGAAGCGCGATCACCGCAAACTCGGCCGTGAGCTCGACCTCTTCCACTTCGACGAGATGGCCGGCAGCGGCCTCGTGTTCTGGCATCCCAAGGGTGCCCGCGTGCTCCACGAGCTCATCGAGTGGCTCTCGGCGGACCTCTACGAGCGTGGCTACGTCGAGATCAGGACGCCGCACATCTACCGCGCTGACGTCTGGAAGACGAGCGGCCACTGGGACTTCTACCGCGAGAACATGTACCCGTTCCAGGTGGACGAGGGGGAGGGCAAGGAGCCCGCTGACTACGCCGTCAAGCCGATGAACTGCCCGGGCGCCGTCCTGATCTACGCCAACGACGTCCGCTCCTATCGCGACCTGCCGATGCGTCTGTTCGAGTTCGGCACCGTCTACCGTCACGAGAAGAGCGGCGTGGTGCACGGTCTCATGCGCGCGCGCGGCTTCACGCAGGACGATGCGCACATCTTCTGCACCGGCGAGCAGATCGTGCCCGAGGTCAAGGGCATGCTCGACATCGTGAAGTTCATCATGGACACGTTCGGCTTCGAGTACAGCGCCGAGGTCTCCACCAGGCCGGAGAAGTCCGTCGGCAGCGAGGAGGGCTGGGGGCTCGCGACTCGGGCGCTCATGCAGGGCCTCGAGGAGTGGGGCCTGCCCTTCGAGATCAACGAGGGTGACGGTGCGTTTTACGGGCCCAAGATCGACATCAAGGTCAAGGACGCGATCGGTCGCATCTGGCAGCTCTCCACCATCCAGGTCGACTTCAACTTCCCGGCGCGATTCGGCCTCACGTACCGTACAGCCGAGAACACCGAGGAGCAGCCCTACATGCTGCACCGCGCGATATTCGGCTCGCTCGAGCGCTTCCTCGGCATCCTGATCGAACACACCGCCGGTGCGTTCCCCGTGTGGCTCGCACCTGTACAGGCCGTGGTCGTGCCGATCGCCGACCGCCATCTCGAGTACGCCCAGGCGGTCAAGTCGACACTCACGCGCGCGGGCCTACGCGTGGAGGTCTACTCGGACAATGAACCCATGCGCGTGAAGATCGCCAAGGCGCAGCAGCGGAAGGTGCCGTACATGCTCGTCGTCGGCGACAAGGAGGCCGAGGGCCAGACGGTGTCGGTCCGAGAGCGCATCGCGGGCGACATCGGCGCGATGGCGCTCGAGGCATTTGCGGAGCGCGTGCTCGCCGATCGCCCGTAGGGCGTCCAGCCGGCCATGCTGTCAGGACGATGAAGCGCTCCGGTCGTCGAGGAGCGACGGCCGCAGGACGAGCGTCAGGCCCCACACGAGCAGGACGACAGCGCCGGCGATGACGGCGATCGACGGCCCCGCGAACTCGCCCACCGTGCCCGCGAGGAGTCCGGCGATGGGCATCATGCCGAGGAATGCCATCACGTAGAGCGCCATCACCCTGCCCCGGATGTGTCCGGGGGCTGCCGCCTGCACCGAGGTGTTCGTGAGCGAGTTCACGCCGACGAGGAGCATTCCGGTGAACGCTGATATCACGACGGCGAGCCAGAACTCCCGTGCGAGCGCGAATGCGGTGAGCGCGAGCGAGAACGCTACGATCCCGAACGGGATGACCCGGTGCCGGCTTACCGCGGAGGGGAGGCCGGCCACCGCGAGCGCGCCCGCAAGTGCCCCGAGTCCGTTCGCCGCCATGATCAGGGCGGTCCACTGCGTGTATTGCGCGCCGGTCGCCCCGAGCGAGTTCGTGACGATGGCGGGAAGTAGCACCGAGTAGGGGAACCCGAACACGGTCACGAGCGCGGTGCTGAGCAGCAGCACGGCCACCACGCGGTTCTCGCGCGCGTATCGGATGCCGGCCGTGAGTGCCGCCCAGGTGGCTGCCCGGTCACGCGACGCGGGTGTGGCGCGAAGTCCCCCACGCGGCGTGTCCGCCGCCTCCGCGGCCATCGCATCGATCCGATTCCCCGGTACGGTCCCGGGGGACTCCATGCGCATGAGACGAAGTGCGACGATGACGAATACGAAGCTTGCAGCGTTCGCGAAGAAGACGCCGCCCATGTCGGCGCCGAGCAACACGAGTCCCGCGGCGACGAGCGGTCCGAGCAGTCGCGCGCCCTGGAACTGGGCAGCGTTGAGAGCGATGGCGTTCATCATGAGCGAGCGCGGAACGAGCTCGGGTACGAGCGATTGGAAGGCCGGTCCGTGCATCGCCATGGCCATGCCGCCGATGAGGCCGAGCGACGCCACCCAGGAGAGCGAGGCAATCGGATCGGCGGGGCTGAGCACGCCGGTCGTCTGCAATACCGCGAGCGCCGTCGCTTGACAGAGCAGCACCGCCTGTATGACGGTGATGAGGTTGCGCCGGTCGAAACGATCGGCGAGCGCCCCGGCGGGGAGCGCGAGGAACAGCACGGGGATACCGGAGAGGAAGTTCACGAGCCCCAGATCGAACTCCGAGCCACGGAACGAGAAGACGACGATGCCCAGTGCGTAATTCTGCATCCAGGTGCCGATGTTGCTCGCCAGCGACCCTGCCCAGAAGAGCCGGTAGTCGCGGTAGGCGAACGAACCGAAGTACGTCTGGCGCGTGTCCGTGACAGGGTACACTTGCCCGTCGGCCGGGGCGGCCGTCTCACCAGTCGTGATGTCGTCTTCAGGGGCCATTCGCGGAGTGTAGCGGATGCGCGAACCTTGTGGGGAGCGCGCGGACGTGCGAGAGTGGAGCGCTCCACCCGATTGTCGCGTGCCTGCTGGCCATACGGTGTTCCGGTCGGCGCACATCGCGTACCCTTACGTGTATGCGGTCAGCGCTGCCGGGAGAGCGATATAACACCTCACTGGGCGTGTCGTCGATGCCAGTGTCCATCGAACCGCGATAGCGACTGTTGGACACAGGGGAGTCCTGCGGGTATACTCGCAGCGTTTGTAACCGAATACGTCAAGTGGAACCCCGGCACGGCCGAGTCGGTTCCCACCTTACGGCGCACGGTCGTGTGGCTGTCTGGTTCGAGGAGACGTGTGGACGCCCGGTGCGTCCGCCTGTCGACACGCCCCGACGGCTGCGCCGCGGGGCGTAATTGTTGGTGGGGCGGCCGCGCCCCCGGTACTGGAGGTGAAGCGTATCAGCACGACAGAGCCCCGGCTCAACGAACGCATCAGGGTCCCTCGCTGCAGGCTCATAGCCGACGACGGAGAGCAGCTCGGCATCTTCATGACACAGGATGCACTCCGTATGGCCGATGAGCAGGGCCTCGACCTTGTGGAAATCGCTCCCAATGCCGATCCGCCCGTGTGCAAGATCATGGACTACGGCAAGTACAAGTACGAGCAGGAGCAGAAGGCCAAGAAAGCCCGCAAGAACCAGACGAGGGTCGAGATCAAAGAGATCAAGTTCCGGCCCCGGATCGATAAGCACGACTACGAGACCAAGAAGAAGCACGTTCTACGCTTCCTTGAGAGCGGCGCCAAGGTCAAAGTGACGATCATGTTCCGTGGTCGCGAGATGGTGCATGCCGAGCGTGGCCTCGCCATCCTCGAGCGGCTCGCCGAGGATCTCGTGGAGTTCGGTACGGTGGAAAGCGCTCCCAAGCTCGAGGGCCGGAATATGTTCATGCTGATGACACCCACGAAGCGGGACGTCGTGAAAGCGAAACCGGCGCAGGATGCCGAAGAGGGAGATGTCGACGGGGCTGAGGCGCCGGATGACAGTGATGAATAGGAGCTGATGAGATGCCGAAGGTGAAGACACATAAGGGCGCTGCGAAGCGTTTCAAGTTGACCGGCAGCGGCAAGATCAAGCGCGCCAGGGCGTTCAAGAGCCACATCCTCGAGAAGAAGAGCCCGAAGCGCAAGCGTGGCTTCAGGCAGAACACGCTTGTCCACGAGTCCGATATGGCCGTCGTCAAGAAGAAGCTGGGCATCGGCTAGTCCGAGGCTCGCGTTATCAAGGAGTGATCGAGTATGCCCAGGGTCAAGCGTGCAGTCACAGCCAAGAAGAAGCGTCGTACCGTTCTCGAGCAGGCGAAGGGTTACTACGGTGACCGCAGCCGCCGGTACAAGAGCGCCAAAGAGCAGGTGCAGCACTCGCTGCAGTACCAGTACCGCGATCGCCGGAACAAGAAGCGTGAGATCCGCCGGCTCTGGATCGCCAGGATCAATGCGGCGGCCCGGCTGAACGGGATGTCCTATTCGGTGTTCATGAACGGTCTCAAGAAGGCCGATGTGGCACTCGACCGCAAGATCCTCGCCGACATGGCGGTCAACGATCCCGCGTCGTTCACCAAGCTCACCGAAGTCGCGAAGGCCGCCCACGAGGCGTAAACCGTCGTCGATCGGCGTGCACTCCAGGCCGGAGTCCTAACGGGCTCCGGCCTGTCGCTTTCCTGGGACCCGGGTTCCAGGGCGACCGTCAGGATCACAGCCGCGGTTCTCCTGCTTTGATGTCCAACGCTGACCTCCGGTTCCGTCATCCTGGCGTCGTCGCGCCTCCGGATAGGTTCCGGTGAACATCCGCTGACTCTCCGCTGAACGTCATCCAGCATCCTCCTTCATGCGAGGCCTCGCGCCATGTCGGTCGGCCGCCGGGAGGCGGCAGCAAGAGGGGGAGGGACTCAGATGAACCGTGTGCTTGCACTTGCGGCGGTCGTCGCGGTCGTGTTGTCCGTCGGAGGAGCGCGTGCCTACTTCACGGCGGAGACTGAGGTGAGAGACAACGTGATCACCGCCGGGACGGTTGCGGTCTCCGTTGAGCCTTCGGCCGCAGCGTTGAGTATGGATCCGGTCGCGCCGGGGCAGACCACCACACGCACTGTCAGCGTCACGAACACCGGTCTTCTGCCGGTCGATGCGGTAACGACGATGGAGAAGAAGGCAGGGTACGTGGCGCTGTGGAATGTGATGGGCTGCCGGGTCGTCTGTGAGGGCACCGAGCTCTATGCCGGTCCGGCCTCGGCCATGCGAACGGCTGCGGTCAGGATCGATCCTGGCGTGACGAAGGTCCTTGAGTACGGAATCACCCTGTCTCCCGAGTGTGACAACGATGTGCAGGGCGACTACGTGCGCACGACGCTCTACGTCAACGCCGAGCAGGCCTACTGAGAAGCGGGTGAGAGTCAATGAGCGTACTCGGTCCCGGGAGCCTGTTGAGCAGATGCGGCCATGAAGCGAGAGATCGACCATGATCGACGAGGCGGAGGACGCACGGCGAGTGAGTTCGACAGCCGCCAGGTGGATCCGGCGAGTCGCGCAGGCGGGCCTGGCGATGATGATCGTCCTCGCCGGCTGGGCACATGGCATCCTGTATGTCGAGGGAGGGTCGATGAGACCCGCACTGGCACCCGGAGATGTCATCGTGTATCGGCGGGTGGCACCCTCGCTCGAGGTCGGCGACATGGTTGTGTTCCAGCACGGCGGGGCGCTCGTCGTCCATCGTGTAGCCGGTGTCCTGCGCGACGGGACGATGCGTACCGCAGGGGATGCCAACGACTCCCTGGATAGCACGCCGCTCGATCCTGCCGACGTGCGCGGCGAGGTGGTGATCGTGATACCTGCGGGTGTGCTCGCAGGGCGATTGGCCGGCACGCACAGCTGATGGTAGAGTATCCGGACAAGCGCATAGCGTGCGATGACGGAGATGCGTGTCGCGAGTACTCGCTCCGCAGAGAGGGGTTCCTCGGCTGGAAGACCCCGGGCGAAGGCGACGCGGTTCACTCCATCAGCAGCGAGCTGAACGGGCCGGGTGGGCTTTGCCTCCGGCCTGAGTAGGGAAGCCGGAGACCACCGTTACGGGCGATCGGGTGCGAGCCCCGATTCGCGTCTGCACCCAGGTGTGATGCGTGCGAGTGGGCCGCGATATGCGGTCAAACAAGGTGGTACCGCGGGCCGCCCCGTCCTTGTGAATGACACAGGACGGGGCGGCTCTTGTTGATTCGGAAGCGAGGAAGCATGGCCATCACAGACGAGTTGCGGACGGTAGAGGCGGCGGCAGTGGCCGCGGTCTCACAGGCGGCGTCGCTTGAGGAGCTCGACGCGGTTCGCGTCGCGTACCTCGGGAAGAAGGGCGAGCTCACGGTGATACTGCGAGGACTCGCAACCCTCACGCCTGAGGAGAGGCCGGAGGCCGGTCGGGTCGCCAACGACGTGCGTCGGGCGGTCGAGGCATTGCTCGAGGAGCGTCGCGTGGCACTCGACGCCGTGGAGCAGGAGCGACGCGTGGCCGCCGAGGCGATCGACGTGACGCTTCCGGGAAGGAGCCGTCCGATCGGCAGGCAGCACGTCCTGCATCAGGTGGTCGACGAGATCGTCGAGATCTTCGTGGGACTCGGCTACACGATCGGTGAAGGACCTGAAGTGGAGCTGGACTACTACAACTTCACCGCGCTCAACCACCCGCCGGATCACCCTGCACGAGCCCTTCAGGATACGTTCTACGTGAAGGACCTCTCCGGTGACCGCGCAGTCGTGGAAGGTGAGAGTGACGTGCTCCTGCGGACGCACACCAGCCCGGTGCAGGTACACACCATGGAGACCCGGCGCCCCCCGATCTACGTGCTCGCGCCTGGCAAGGTCTATCGACGGGACGTCGCCGACCCGAGCCATCTCCCGCAGTTCACGCAGATCGAGGGGCTGGTCGTGGACGAGGGCATCACGCTGGGTGACATGAAGGGCACACTCGAGCATTTCGTACGCGAGATGTTCGGCCCCGATCGCCGGGTCCGCCTCCGCCCGCACTTCTTCCCGTTCACCGAGCCCTCGGCCGAAGTGGATGTCTCCTGCGGCATATGCGGTGGCGTGGGGTGCCGTTCCTGCGGCGGCGAGGGCTGGCTTGAGATTCTCGGATGCGGGATGGTCGACCCCAACGTGTTCCGCTTCGCCGGTATCGACCCCGAGCGCTACAGCGGGTTCGCCTTCGGTATGGGCGCGGAGCGCATCGCGGGCCTCAAGTACGGCGTTCCCGACCTCCGTCTGTTCATCGAGGGGGACATGCGGTTCCTGCATCAGTTCTGATCGACTGCACCCGTTGTCGCTCCGGCCGTTGGCGCCGGTCTTGCTGGAAGGATGTGCGATGCGTGTATCGCTGAAGTGGCTGAATGAACTGATTCCGGTCGATTTGCCGGTCGACCGGCTGTGTGACCGGCTTGATATGACCGGCACGAAGGTGGAGGCGGTCCATGCGTTGGGCGCCTCGCTCGAGGGCGTCGTCATCGGGCGGGTGCTCACGAGAGCGCAGCACCCGGACGCGGACAGACTGTCGGTGTGCACCGTGGACGTGGGTGATGAGACGCCGCTGCAGATCGTCTGCGGCGCGAGCAACTTCGCGGAGGGCGACCGGGTCCCCGTGGCCCGGGTGGGTGCGACGCTCCCGGGAGGGCTCACGATCAAGCGGGCGAAGCTACGTGGCGTCGAGTCGCAGGGGATGATGTGTTCGGAGGCCGAGCTCGGCACCGCGGGCGATGCAAGCGGACTGCTCATCCTGCCGTCCGATGCGCCGGTGGGCGAGCCGTACTCGGCATACGCAGAGCTCTCGGACACCGTCCTCGAGCTGGAGATCACCCCCAACCGCCCGGACTGCCTATCGATGATCGGCGTGGCCCGCGAGGTCTCGGCCATCACGGGTGCACCGTTCGTCATCCCTTCCAGTACACCGGTGGAGTCCGGTGACCCCGCCGCATCGCTCGTGAGTATCGAGATCGTCGACCCGGCACTCTGTCCACGCTACACGGCGAGGGTCGTGCGCGGCGTGAAGGTCGGACCCTCTCCGGCATGGCTCGCCGAGCGCGTGACCGCGGCAGGGGCCCGCTCGGTGAACAACGTCGTCGATGTGACCAACTTCATCCTGTACGAGCTCGGCCAGCCGCTGCACGCATTCGATATGGGCAAGCTCGCCAAGCGTGACGGCAAGACGGCCATCGTCGTGCGCGCCGCCGCGGAGGGCGAGGTCATCCGCACGCTCGACGGTCGCGAGCGCACGCTCGCAAGTGACGCGGTGCTCATCACCGACGCCTCCGGTCCGGTGGCGCTCGCCGGCGTCATGGGCGGAGAGGAGACGGAAGTCTCCGACGAGACCGTGGATGTGCTCATCGAGTCGGCCTGCTTCGACCCGGCCTCGATCAGCCGCACGAGCCGCCGCCTCGGACTCGTCTCGGAGGCCTCGCTCCGCTACGAGCGCGGTGTCGACCCTGACATCGCGGTCCTCGCATCGGATCGCGCTGCAGCGCTCCTCGCCGAAGTCGCCGGTGGCACGGTCGCCCCCGGTATCGTCGATATCTACCCGGGCAGGAAGGACCCACTTCGCCTGACGCTGCGTCCGTCGCGCGTGAACGCGGTGCTCGGCACCGGTATCAGCGCGGAGCGGATGGCCGGGATCCTCGCGAGCATCGGTATGGTCTCCACCTCGCACGCGGAGGACCTCGACGTGGTCGTGCCGTCGTTCAGGCCGGACATCGAGCGTGAGATCGATCTCATCGAGGAGATCGCTCGACTCCATGGGCTTGAGAACATCGAGTCGACGCTTCCAGGCGGTCGCGAACGCGTGGGCGGCCGCACGCCCCGGCAGCGGCTCGTCAGCAGGATCGGTTCGCTGATGCGCTCGGCGGGCCTCGACGAGCACATCGGTTACTCGTTCGGCGACCGGGCCGACCTCGGCCGCCTCGGCTGGACCCTCCGTGACGATGAGCTGCTCGTCGAACTCATCAACCCGATGTCCGAGGAGCAGGCCGTCATGCGCTGGACGCTCGCGCCGAGCCTCCTTCGTGCCGTCTCCCACAACCAACGACACGGTGTGCCCGACGTGCACCTGTACGAACTCGGGACCACGTTCGTCGCCGCCGAAGGCGCGAAGCAACCCCGGGAGTCGGAGCGGGTCGCCGGCGTCCTGACCGGATCGTGGGTGCGCCCGGGTTGGAGCGAGGCTGCGGTGACACTCGATTTCTTCGACGGCAAGGGTGTACTCGAGTCGCTGTTCGACGCGCTGCACGTGACCGACTGGAGCGTCCGCTCGGAGACGTTCGCGTGGCTGCAGCCAGGGCGGAGCGCCGAGGTGCTCTGTGGACGTGAGGTCATCGGCTGGCTCGGCGAGGTCGATGCGGGCGTGCTTGACGCCTATGACGCGACTGGTCCCGTGGTGATCTTCGAGCTGGACGTTGACGGCATCGAACGGGCTGCGGAATCGGCCACGATCGCGTATCGGGACATTCCGCGTCTTCCCGGCGTGACGCTCGATCTCGCCCTCGTGGTCGATGAATGTGTCGAAGCCGAAAGGCTCAGGGTGCAGATCGAGTCCGCCGGCGGAGCGCTACTCGAGTCGGTTCGGCTGTTCGACGTCTTCCGGGATCCGGCGGGCGTCGCTCCGGACGCTCGCCGTCTGCCCGTGGGTAAGAAGAGCCTGGCTTTCTCGCTTGTCTACCGCGCCGCTGACCGGACGCTCACGGACGCCGATGTGCGGCCCGTTCACGAGAAGTTGATTCGACGGGTGTGTGCTGCGACAGGAGCTGAGCTGCGGTCGTGAGCGCAGCGGCATAGTACGATCTGTGTCTTTGGGAAACGATGATTTGTTGCATCTATATGCATTATGACTTTGCATATTGGTTGACGTATGCATCAGAGTGACGTATAGTCCTTCGAATCCCAACTGGAGGAGGGCTGTGACGTGATTCGCGCTGCGATCGTCGGTGCGCCGGGTTATGCCGGAGCCGAGTTGACCCGGCTTGTGACGGGACATCCATGCTTCGAGCTCACGTGTGTCACGTCGGCAGCGGATGCCGGCACCTACGTCCGCGACCTGTACCCGGGCCTTGCAGGATGCGCACTCGCCTACGAGGTTCCGGATGTGGAGACGATCGCGGCGAAGGCCGACATCGCGTTCCTCGCGGTGCCGCACACCGCTGCCCTCGCGATGGCACCCGGTCTACGGGATCAGGGACTCACGGTCATAGACCTCTCGGCGGACTTTCGTCTGCGCGATGCAGCTGTGTACTCGCAGTGGTATGACGTCGGGCACTCGGCCACGGGTCTCCTGGCTGAAGCCGTCTACGGCCTACCGGAGCTCTGGCGCCCGGCGCTTCCGGGTGCGGGACTGGTTGCCTGTCCCGGCTGCTACCCCACGGCGACGCTGCTCGCGGCCGCGCCCGCGATTCGCGCGGGAGTCGTCAGTTCGGGCAGAGTCATCGCGGACGCGATCTCCGGCGTCTCCGGTGCAGGCCGGACGCCCACGCCCACGACACACTACGTGAGCGCTACCGAGTCGGTTGCCGCGTACAAGGTCGGTGCGCACCGCCACACGCCCGAGATAGTCCAGGGGCTCCGCGATCTTGGTCTTGCCGAGCCCACGCTGCTTTTCACGCCGCACCTCGCACCGCTCAGCCGGGGACTGCTTGCGACGGTCTACCTCGAGGTGGATTCTGCTCTTACCCCCGAGCACGCACACGCGATCTACCGGGACATGTACGCGGATGAGCCGTTCGTGACGGTCTGCGCATCCGGTGTGCAGCCGGCGACCGGACACGTACGCGGTTCGAATCGGGCCCACATAGGCGTTGTCCTGGATCCGGCGAGTCACACGCTTATCGTGACCTGTGCGATCGACAATCTTGTGAAGGGGGCCGCCGGACAGGCGGTCCAGTGCGCGAACATCGCGCTCGGCTATCCCGAGACCGAGGGGCTCGACGCCCCGGTCCCTGTCGTCTGAGGAGCACGAACACAGTGGAAGCATCATTGCTTGAGAACACCGGTGCGCCCGACGCACACTTCGACTTCGCTCACGCCGAGGGAGGCGTCACGGCGCCGGCAGGCTTTCTTGCCGCGGGCGTGAGTGCTGGCATCAAGCGCAGCGGCAAGCGTGACGTCTGTCTGCTTGCGGCGTCGAGCCCGTGCGCCGCGGCAGGTGTCTTCACGCGAAGCGCCACGGCCGCCCCGCCCGTCATGCTGTCGCGCGAGCACCTCGCGCACGGCCGTCTACGGGCGATCGTCACGAACTCCGGGAACGCGAACGCCTGCACTGGTCCGGCGGGTCTCGAGGCCGCGCGGGAGATGGCGCGCGCCACGGCCACCGCGCTCGGCTGCTCGACCGAGGAGGTCGCCGTGTGCTCGACGGGTGTCATCGGTGTCGACCTGCCGGTCGACCTCGTCGTCGCGGGCATCGTGGACGCCGCGGCGGCTCTCGACACCACGAACTCGGACGAAGCGGCCGAGGCGATCATGACCACCGACACGTTTGCCAAGCAGCTTGCCCTCGCAGTCACGGTCGACGGTCGGACGTTCACCGTCGGTGGCGTGGCCAAAGGCAGCGGCATGATCCACCCGGACATGGCGACGATGCTCGCGTTCATCACGACGGACGCGCCGCTCGGTCCCTGTGAGTGCGATGCGGTGCTGCGTCATGCGGTCGCCCGATCCTTCAACCGCATCACGGTAGATTCGGACACCTCCACGAACGATACGTGCATCCTCATGGCGAGCGGTGCCGAGGGGGGTGACCTGGTCGTGCCCGGGACGCGTGCGTACGCAGCCGTCGAGGCGGCGATCACACGCGTCGCGACGGCACTCGCGCACATGATCGTCCGCGATGGGGAAGGGGCGACCAAGTTCGTGACGGTCGAGGTGACCGGCGCGGTCAATGAGACTGACGCCGAGACGGCGGCATTCGCGATCGCGACCTCGCCGCTCGTGAAGACAGCACTCTTCGGCGCTGATGCCAACTGGGGCCGCGTGGCGATGGCCATCGGCAAATCGGGCGTGCACATGGACGCCGACGCGTTCGACGTTCTCCTCTGCGGAATGCTCATGTGCGCCCGTGGGACGGCGGTACCCTTCGATGAGGCCGAGGCGGCTCGTCGGCTCGGCGAGCGCGACGTGGGCATCCGGGTCGATCTGCACATGGGGACCGCTCAGGCGACGGTGTGGACCTGCGATTTCAGCTACGACTACGTCCGTATCAACGGCGACTACCGGTCATGAGCGGAGGAGTGATGGACGAGATGCTCAACAAGGCGGCCATCCTGATGGAGTCCCTTCCGTGGATCAAGCGGGCGTGGGGTCGCACGGTGGTGATCAAGTACGGCGGCTCGGCGATGACCGATGAGCTGCTGCGTGCGAGCGTGGCGGCGGACATCGTGCTCATGAAACTCGTGGGCATCAATCCGGTCATCGTCCATGGCGGCGGCCCGCAGATCACCTCCTACATGCAGCGCCTCGGCCTGCCCGTCGAGTTCGTCGACGGCCTGCGGGTGACGCCGCCGGACGCGATGGAGCTCGTGAAGATGGTGCTCGTCGGCAAGGTGAACGGCGACCTCGTCTCGGCGATCAACGCACACGGACGGCTTGCGGTGGGCGTGGCCGGCGATGACGCGAATCTGATCCGGGCACGCCAGAAGAGTGAGCGTCTCGGGCGTGTCGGCGAAGTGACCGAGATCGACACGACCGTGCTCGTCAACCTCATCGAGGACGGGTTCATACCGGTCGTCGCTTCCGTCGCCAGCGCCGAGCCGGGCGCCGGCATCGCGCAGGGGGAGAGCCTCAACATCAATGCCGACCTGGTCGCAGGTGAGATCGCTGCAGCACTCGGCGCCGAGAAGGTCATCTTCCTCACCGATGTGGACGGCCTGTACCGGGACTTCGCCGACAAGGGCTCGCTCATCAGCGCACTCACCCTGGAGGAGGCCGAATCGATGATGGCCTCGGGCGAGCTCGCCGCCGGCATGATTCCGAAGGTAAGCGCATGTGTGCACGCGCTGTGCGCTGGCGTCGACCGCGCACACATCCTGAACGGCACGATTCCCCACGCGCTGCTGCTCGAGATCTACACGAATGCCGGTATCGGCACGATGATCACGCGGACGGACGCCCCGGCCGACCCGGGCGACGGCATGCTCGCCGCAGGCGTGCGTATGCCGATGAATAGTGGGCTCCAGGCAGCTGCGGGGCTCCATGGCCAGGCTTCGGGCGCAGCGCGGAACGCGGGCCAGGAGGCGAGAGCCTGATGACGAACTCCACGCTCGGCGACATCGCCGGGCTCGACGCCGCGTACCACCTGTCCACCTACCGTCGCAATGACGTGTTGTTCGTTCGCGGCGAAGGAATGCGCCTCTACGACAGCACCGGTCGCGAGTACTTGGACTTCCTGGCAGGCATCGGCGTCGTCAACCTCGGCCACGCGCACCCTGGCGTAGCCGCTGCCGTCTGCGAGCAGATGGGGACGCTTGTGCACGTCTCCAATCTCTTCCACGTGGAGTATCGGGCCGAGCTCGCACAGCGTCTCTCTGAGCTCGCCGGTGGCGGTTGGCGTGCTTTCTTCTGTAACTCGGGGACCGAGTCGATCGAGGGTGCCATCAAGCTCGCCCGGCGCTGGGGCACGGCGCACCGCGGTTCCGCATGCAACCGGATCGTTGCGGCCGAGAGGGGCTTTCATGGCCGGACGCTCGGTGCACTAGCGGCCACGGGACAGGTCTCTAAGCAGGCGGCCTTCGAGCCGTTGCCGGGAGGGTTCACGCACGTGCCGCTCAACGACGTCGCCGCACTTGAGTCCGCAATCGACGGGACCACCTGTGCGGTCTTGCTCGAGCCGATCCAGGGTGAGGCGGGTGTGTACCCGTGCGACGACGAGTATCTCTTGGCGGCACGACGTCTCTGCGATGAGCGCGACGTCCTGCTGATCTTCGATGAAGTCCAGACCGGCATGTTCCGCACGGGCACGCCGTTCGCCTGGCAGGGATACGGCGTGCGGCCGGATGTCATGACGCTCGCCAAGGGCCTCGGGAACGGGCTTCCTGCAGGAGCGGTGCTTGCCTGTGGGAGCGCAGCCGAGGCGCTGCAGCCCGGTGACCACGGCTCCACCTTCGGCGGCGGGCCGGTGATCGCGGCGGCGGCCCTGGCGACGATCGACGGGCTCGTTGGAGGGCGCCTCGGCGAGAACGCGACCGTCGTCGGCGAACAGTTGAGAACTGACTTGCGCGCACTCGCTGCTCGCTGCGGGCGCATCACTGATGTGCGCGGGCGCGGGCTCATGACTGGCATCGACCTCGGCGCGCCGATCGCGAAGCCCGTGGTGGCATCACTTCTCGACCACGGTATCGTCGCCAATGCGACGGGTGATTCCACGATGCGCTTCCTGCCGCCACTTGTATGCAGTCACAAGGAAACGGCTATACTGCTTGATACACTCGAGACCGTCATTGGAGTTCAGTGATGCAAGCGTTCAGGAACAGGGACCTCTTGACCCTCGCGGAGCTCACGCCCGTGGAGCTTGCGCATGTGCTCGATACCGCCGAGGCCCCCGCTTCGGCGTGGCCCGACCTTGCGGGCATGTCTGCGGCCCTCATCTTCATGAAGCCCTCGCTGCGCACGCGCGTGAGCTTCGAGATGGCGTGTGTCCAGCTCGGCATGCATCCCATCGTCCTGGGTCCGCAGGACGCGTTCTCACGTGAGGAGACCGTCCACGACACCGTCAAGGTTCTCGAGCGCATGGTCGACCTGATCGTGCTGAGGACGTTCGCGCAGTCACATGTCGAAGAGGTGGCGCTTCACGCGTCGGTGCCCGTCATCAACGCGCTCACGGACTCGTTCCATCCGTGCCAGGGCCTGGCCGACCTCCTGACGATACGCCAGGCGAAAGGGATGCTGTCAGGTCTGCGCTTCGCCTACGTCGGCGACGGCAACAACATGGCGCACACCTACCTCATCGCGTCTGCGCTCGCAGGAATGCACTGCACCATCGCGTCACCGCCCGGATACGAGCCCGATGAGCCGGTCATCGCGATGGCACGGGAGCTCGCGGTACGCTACGGCACTGGCGCCACATTCGAGGTCGTCACTTCGCCGGTCGCGGCCGTATCAGGTGCGGACGTCGTCGCGACGGACACCTGGGCCTCGATGGGCCAGGAGGCCGAGCACGCGGCGCGCGTCGCTGCGTTTGCAGGCTACACGGTCGATGACGCGCTCATTGCGCACGCCGATTCCTCGGCGGTATTCATCCACTGCCTTCCCGCCCATCGTGGCGAAGAGGTCACGGACAGCGTCATCGACGGCTCTCGTTCGGTGGTCTTCGACGAGGCTGAGAACCGGCTTCATGCGCAACGCGCGTGGATATCACTCGTTCTTGCAGCGAATGACAAGGGAGTATGAGGATGAGGAAGCGTAACCTGCGCCAGGAGACCATCAGGAACATCGTTCGACGAGAGCGTGTGCGGACGCAACGCGATCTTGTGGACTTCCTGAAGGCCGATGGGTTCAGCTGCACGCAGGCAACGGTCTCCCGAGACATTGCGGACATGGGCCTGCGTAAGGTGCCCGACGGTGTCTACGTCCTTGCCGAGGACATGCACTTGCAGCGGATGGTCTCCGAGCTCGTGGAGATGGTGGCGCGCTCACAGCAGCTCGTGATCATCAAGACGAAGGCAGGCGGCGGGCAGAGCGTGGCTGCAGCGCTCGACGCCGCTGATCTCCAGGGAATCCTCGGCAGCATCGCGGGCGACGACACGATCCTCGTCATCGCGGCGGACGAGTCCCTTGCCGAGGACCTCGTGGCGAGCATCGACAGATTCCGCGGACGACAGTAGTCCCGCGCTCAAGCGATAAGGAGTGACTGTGGCACCTGAGAGATGTGTACTGGCGTATTCGGGCGGACTCGACACCTCGGTGGCGATTCGCTGGATCCAGGAGAACTACGGACTCGACGTGATCGCGCTCGCGATCGACGTCGGTCAGGAGCGGCAGGACCTCGAGTTCGTCCGCCAGAAGGCGCTCGGCATCGGGGCAATCGAGTCGATCGTGAAGGACGTCCGTGAGGAGTACGTGGAGGAGTTCCTCTCCCGGGCACTCAAAGCCAATGCGCTCTACGAGAACAAGTACCCGCTCCTCTCGGCCATGTCGAGGCCGATCATCGTGAAGCATCTCGTGGAAGAGGCGCATCGCCATCAGGCGAGATACATCGCACACGGCTGCACGGGCAAGGGCAACGACCAGGTGCGCTTCGAGGTCGGTATCGGTGCACTGGACCCCGATCTGGAGATCATCGCCCCGGTGCGCGAGTGGGACCTCAAGACCCGTCAGGCGGAGATGGACTGGGCCGCCGAGCGCGGCATCCCGGTCCCGACGACGAAGGACAACCCGTACTCCATCGACGACAACCTCTGGGGCCGGGCGATAGAGTGCGGCGTGCTTGAAGACCCGTGGGCCGAGCCGCCGGCCGACATCTACACGCTCACCGCGGATTCGCGCGGCAACTCGTGTGATGAGGCCGAGTATGCGGAGTTGAGTTTCGAGCAGGGCGTTCCGGTAGCGCTCAACGGTCGTGTGATGAGCTTCCATGACATCATCGTGGCCATGAACGAGCTCGCCGGTAAGCACGGTTTCGGTCGCATCGACATGATCGAGAACCGTCTCATCGGCGTGAAGAGCCGCGAGGTGTACGAGGTTCCGGGCGCGCTCACGCTCATCACCGCGCACAAGGCACTCGAGGACCTCTGTCTCGAGCGGGAGGTCCTCCACTACAAGCTCGGCGTCGAGCAGAAGTGGGCCGAGCTCGTCTACAACGGCATGTGGTACTCGCCGCTCAAGGAAGCGCTCGACGGTTTCATCGAGACCACCCAGCAGCTGGTGACCGGCGATGTCCGGCTTCGCTTCTTCAAGGGCAGCTGCGTCACGGTGGGCCGTCGCAGTCCGTACTCTCTCTACGACTACAGTCTGGCGACGTACGACGCCGAGGACAGCTTCGACCACGCAGCGGCCAAGGGCTTCATCGAACTCCATGGACTCCCGGTTCGCGTCTGGGCACGCCAGCGCCGCAAGGTCGGTAAGGAAGGCGAGGTGTAGCCGACGTGACGCCTGTCGTGTCGGCTGCTCCCCGGGGAGAAGTCCCTGTAGCCAAGTCCGGAAACGAAGGGCTGACGGATGACTGACGCGCCGAAGACACCATGGAGCGGCCGCTTCGAGACCACGCCCGGCGCGTTCCAGCAGACGTTCGGTGCCTCGCTCGGCGTCGATCGGCGCCTGCATGCTGAGGATGTCGCTGGGTCGATCGCGCACGCCCGGATGCTCGCCAGGCAGGGAGTCCTGACTGACGAGGACGCCCGGGCTATCGAGACCGGCCTCGGCGAGATACTCGCCGACATCGAGGCCGGGCGTTTCGTCTTCGATGCCGCCGATGAGGACGTCCACATGGCGATCGAGGGCGAGCTCACACGCCGGATCGGCGACGCCGGCAAGCGATTGCACACCGGCCGTTCGCGCAACGACCAGGTCGCGACCGATACCCGTCTCCATGTGAAGCGAGAGGCGCGGCGGGTGTTCGGGGCCCTCCTCGATGCGCGATGCACGCTCATCTCGCTTGCAGAGGCGCATCCCGACGTCGTCATGCCCGGCTACACGCACCTGCAGCGTGCGCAGCCGGTTCTCTTCGCACACCACATGCTCGCGTACGCCTGGATGCTCACCCGCGATGCGGTCCGTGTCCGGCATGCGTTTGAGGCGGCGGATGTCCTGCCCCTCGGTAGCGCGGCGCTCGCGGGGACGACGTTCCCGCTCGATCGGGATTCCGTGGCCGCCGAGCTTGGCTTCTCGGCTGTCTCGGCCAATTCGCTCGATGCCGTGTCGGACCGCGATTTTCTCGTCGACCTCACCTATGCGTGCACGCTCGGCATGGTGCATCTCTCTCGCCTTGCCGAGGAGATCATCCTCTGGTCGACGGGCGAGTTCGGCTTCGTGACGCTCGATGACGCATGGTCAACGGGGTCGAGCATCATGCCCCAGAAGAAGAACCCCGACTTCGCGGAGCTCGTGCGTGGCAAGACCGGCCGGGCGGTGGGTGACCTCACCTCGCTCCTCGTGATGCTCAAGGGCCTTCCGCTCGCCTACAACAAGGACATGCAGGAGGACAAGGAGCCGCTGTTCGACGCGGTGGACACCTACGCCGACAGTCTGAGCGCTGTCTCGGGCATGCTCGGTACGCTGACGGTGAACGCGGATGCCATGCGTGATGCCGCTCATGGCGGGTTCATGGCCGCGACCGACCTCGCGGACTACCTCGCCTCGCATGGTGTGCCGTTCCGGGAGGCACACGAGATCGTGGGGAGACTGGTGCTCGCCTGTGAGAGAGCCGGTCGTACGCTCCAGGAGCTGACCGCCGCGGAGTTGCACGCGGCTTCGCCCCTCTTCGCCGAAGACGCGACCGCCGTGGTCGACATCGACGCGGTCGTGGCCCGCAGGACGACAGTCGGCGGCACCGCGCCTGCGCGCGTGGCCGAGCAGCTCGATCAGGCCAGGGAGCAGCTCGCCGCTGACGAGCGGTGGCTTGCAGGTCGCTGATGACCGAAGATGAGGCTCGGGACACCGAGGCCGGGAGCGGCGAGGTGTGTCCCGCCCACCTCCCGGCACAGTTGCCCGCCTCCTTCTTCGCCCGTCCTGCCGATGTCGTCGCGCGTGAGCTTCTCGGCAAGACTCTCGTGACGAGTGTGGAAGGCATGCTCACGGCCGGACGGATCGTGGAGACCGAGGCCTACTTCGGTGCCGACGATCCGGGTTCGCATGCGGCGACTCGTGCGGTGACCGCCCGCAATCGTGTGATGTACGGCCCGCCCGGGCGCGTGTATGTCTACTTCGTCTACGGCAATCACCACATGCTGAACCTCGTGACGGGGCTGGAGGGGGCTGCCGGCGCCGTGCTCATCCGCGGTGTGGAGCCGCTCGCAGGTATCGAGACCATGCGCCTCCGGAGAGGCGGACGCGCACCTCTGACGCCGGCGCGAGGCCCTGGTTGCGTCGCCTGCGCGTTCGGCATCGATCTGACGTTGAACGACGTCGAGCTCGGGAGTACCATCGCAGTCTGCGACGCACCGCCGGTTGACGACTCGGCTGTCATGAACACCGGGCGCGTGGGCCTCTCGCGAGGCCAGGAGCTGCGGCTACGGTTCGCGGTAAGAGGTTGTGTGCACGTATCGTCGCGTCGGGGGAGTGCGGGGGCGCACCCTCGGCCATCGAAGGAGAGGGGTCAAGCATGAAGTTGAGGGAGATCTACGCCATCGCCGTCGACGCGGGCATCGAGGCCGACGGGCGCACGCGCGAGGAAATCGATCGCTATCTCGCCGACGTCCGGCGGGAGTACGAGAAGCTCGAGCAGGACGAGAAGCGGCTCTTCGACACCGAGCGGCTCACCAACCCGTATGCGGACACACGCATCTGCTTCGGTGACCCGGATCTCGAGGTGCGCGGCCTCATCACCGGCATCGACATGGAGGTCGGGGAGGTCCTGCTCGCCGACCGTCTGCGCGAGCGCGGAATGCAGATCGATCTCATCTTCGCTCACCACCCCGAAGGTCCTGGCTACGCGAACCTCCATCACGTGATGGGGATGCAGGCCGACCTGTGGGCCGCCCGGGGCGTCGGTATCGGTGTCGCCGATGCGCTCATCGGGCCCCGTGCCGAAGAGGTCCAGCGCCGCATCATGCCGGTCAACCACTATCGCGCCGTCGATGCCGCCCGTCTGCTCGGCATCGCTTCGATGTCGTGTCACACCCCTGCGGACAACAGCGTGAACCGCTTCGTGCAGAACCTCGTCGACGCCGAGGCGCCGCGGACGCTCGACGACCTCGTCCGGCTGCTACGCAACGTGCCCGAGTATGCCGATGCCGCCCGCAAAGGGTACGGGCCGACGCTCGTCGCGGGTACGGGGTCACATCGCTGCGGTTCAGTGCTCGTGGACATGACCGGCGGCACCGAAGGTCCCAAGGAGGCGCTCGACCATCTGGTCCGGGCCGGTGTGGGGACGCTCGTCGGGATGCATTACTCGGAAGAGCATCGCAAGCATGCCGAGGAGATCAAGCTCAACCTCGTCATCGCCGGACATATCAGCTCGGATGCGCTCGGGATGAACCTGATCTTGGATCGGATCGAGCGGTCCGGCGTTGAGATCGTGTGCACGTCGGGGATGGTGCGGGTCCGGCGCGACTGACTCTGGGAGTTGAGGATTGCTGGAGAGAATCAGGAGCGGTGTCACAGCGACACCGCTCCTGATCGTGTGGCGCGGGGGTAGACTACTCTCCGCGGCCAGACGACCGCTGAGCGTCCGGCGTGGAGGTCGGCTCCGGCGCGGGTGGCGGTGTGGGCTCCGGCTCAGGCTCCGGCTCCGGCCCCTTGGACAGCACGACCGTGACCGAGTCCTTCTCGGGGTTGATCTTCGTGTCGGGTGCCGGGTCCTGTGAGATGACTGTCCCCGCTGGTACCGTCGGGTCGTACTGGCTGGTGAACGCGTAGCTCGAGACGCCGGCCTTCTTGAGGGCCTCAATCGCCTTCTCTTCCGTGAGCCCCACGAGTGACGGAACGGTTGCGATCGGATCCCACTCCTTCTTCCATGTGTACTTCGGTGCGGGCGCTTTAGTGAAGTCGAGCTTGGGCTGATCGGCGAGTGCCGCAGCCATGAAGTCGTGCCAGATCATCGCGGGGAACGTGCCGCCGTAGACCCGGCGGCCATGCACGTTCCGCATGGGCTTCTCGGGCGTGTAACCCATCCAGACCGACGTCGAGAGTTGTGGGGTGTATCCGCAGAACCACGCGTCGCGATAGTCCTGGGTCGTGCCGGTCTTGCCCGCAGCGGGGCGGCCGATGGCAGCTCGTGTTCCCGTTCCACCGGAGATGACGCCCTTGAGTATCGAGGTGGCGGCGTACGCCACGTTCGGTGTGATCGCCTGGGTCCCCTGGCTCGTTGCTTCATAGATGGTCGTTCCCGAGGAGTCGACGACCTTCGTCACGGCGACCGGAGGGTTGTGGACGCCGTTCGCGGCAAGCGTCCCGTAGGCGGATGCCATCTCGAGCGGGGTGACCTCCTGGCTGCCGAGGGTCAGCGAGAGATAGGGCTGGAGGTCGCTCGTGATGCCCATACGGTGGGCGGTGTCTATGACCGGCGAGGCGCCGAGCTCGGCGATCAACCGTGCGAACGCGGTGTTCACGGAGCCCCTGGTGGCCGCTTGCAGCGTTATGTAGCCACGGCCACTACCCTCGGCGTTGTTGACCTTCCACGGTGTTCCGCTGCCTGTGTCGATGATCGCCGGAGCGCTCGAATCGAGCTTGCGATGGGGCGGCATGCCCTGTTCGAGTGCCGTGACGAGCGTGAACATCTTGAAGGATGAACCTGGCTGACGTCTCGCCTGGGTAGCGAAGTTGAACTTCGTGGTCGACCAGTCCCGTCCGCCGACGAGGGCCTTGATGTACCCGGTGGACGGGTCGATCGAGACGAGCGCGCAGTCCGGGTCGTCCGCGCGGTCGAGCACGCCAGCCACGGCGTTCTCGGCATACGTCTGCAGTCTCGTATCGAGTGTCGTGTGAACGGTGAGGCCGCCCTGGAACACGAGGGACGTCCCGTACTTGTCCTGGAGGAACTTCTTCACGTATGAGACGAAGTACGGAGCCGAGTACACCCCCTGGTCGTCCAGCGTTTCCGAACGGCCGAGTGCAAGGTCCTCCACCTTGGCGGCCTCGTACTCCTCGTTCGTGATGTAGCCCTGTTCGAACATCTTCTTCAGCACCCACTGACGCCGGGAGACGGCGCCTTCAGGATTGTCGTATGGCGAGAGTGTGCTCGGTGATTGCGGTAGTCCGGCGAGGAGTGCCGCTTCCGCGACCGTGAGTTCGTCGGCATGTTTGTTGAAGTAGGTGAGCGCGGCTGCTTCGATACCGTGTGCGCCTTCGCCGTAGTACACCGTGTTGATGTACATGGCGAGGATCTCGTCTTTCGAGTACTTCTGCTCCAGTTGATACGCAAGGTACGCTTCGCGTACCTTGCGCCGGTAGGTGATGTCGTAGCGTTCCTCGGAGAGGATCGTGTTGCGGATGTACTGCTGCGTGAGCGTGGAGGCGCCCTCGTGCCGGTTCGTCGTGATGTTCGTGACGAAGGCACGGATGATGCCGGGCAGGTCGACGCCGTCGTGCTCGTAGAAGCGCTCGTCCTCCACCGCCACCACCGCATGCAGGACGTGCGGTGAGATGCGGTCGATGGACACGATCTCGCGGTTCTCCAGGTAGAGACTCGCGAGCAGTACGCCGTCCGCCGAGTAGACCTTGGTCGTCTGAGCGACCTGAAACGCTGAGGGGTCGTTGACGTCCGGAAGGTCCTCGAGCCAGGAGCCTGCAACGCCGAAGGCTAAGGCCACTCCGGCGCTGGTCAGAACCAGCGTCCCGACGAGCAGGACCGCAATGACGCCGAGGACGATGCGCCCGGCCCTCGAGTGTTTCGTCCGCCGCTCTCTGCTTCTGCGTGACACGCGGTCCCCCTTGCACGAGCGCTCGACTATCATGCTTGGAGATACATTATGCCATGCCGGACGAGTCCGAGACTTCGCGCACGGTCCGTCGCCTCCGGCTCGCTCGCCAGGACTGTCTCATGATCGGAGAAGCCACACGTGCCTTCGCCCCTGACTACCCGTCCCGAACTGCTTGCGCCCGCCGGCGACTATGATGCACTCGTTGCCGCTGTCAACAACGGTGCGGACGCGGTCTATCTCGGTCTGGAAGAGATGAACGCCCGCCGCGGCGCTGCCAACTTCGATCTCGAGTCTCTTGCCGAAGCGACCCGTTTCGCGCATCTGCGAGGCGTGAACGTCTACCTCACGGCCAATACGCTCGTGCTTCCTGACGAGATGCAGGCGGCCCTCGCCATGGTGGATGCGGCCTGGGCAGCGGGGGTCGACGCGGTCATCGTGCAGGATCTCGGCCTCATCGAGGTGCTTCGCACGGCGCTCCCCCAGGTGCGACTCCATGCCTCTACACAGCTCGGTGCCATGAACCCCGGCACGATCGAGGTTCTGCGGACCCTCGGTGTCAGCAGGGTCGTGCTGGCACGTGAGCTTCCGTTCGCTGCGATCGCCGAGTGCGCGAGGACCGGGCTTGAGATCGAGACGTTCGTGCACGGAGCCCTCTGCTACGCATATTCCGGGCACTGCCTCATGTCATCGATGATCGGGCGTCGCTCGGCCAACCGGGGTATGTGCGCACAACCCTGCCGTCTGCCGTATGATCTCGTGTCGCCCGACGGCGCCCCGGCGCCCACGTCGGGCCGCTATCTCCTCTCGCCGAGGGACAACGCCGCCATAGCGCACCTGCCGCGTCTCATCGGCGCGGGTGTCTCGGCCCTCAAGATCGAGGGGCGGATGAAGTCTGCCGAGTACGTCGCCATCGTGACGGGTGTCTACCGGGCTGCGCTCGATCGCGCCTGGGCCTCACCGGAGGACTACTCGGTCCTGCCCGCCGAGTGGGAGATGCTCGAGGAGGCGTTCAGCCGGGGTTTCACCGATGGCTATCTCACCGGCAGACGGGGTGCCGACCTCATGAGCTACTCGCGTCCCAACAACCGGGGCGTTCCCGTCGGCAGAATAGAGACGGGCGGATCCGGTCGTGCCCGCATCCGTCTGGAGCGAGCCATCGACGCGGCGGACACGCTGGAGCTGTGGACCCGTTCGGGACGTTTTGCGCAGCCGGTGGGTCGGCTCGAGATCGACGGCGCGATGGCCGACCACGCACCTGCGGGCGAACTGGTGACCATCGCCCTCAAGGAGTCCGCCGCTGCCGGAGACCGGGTCTTCCGGGTCGCCAACGCCTCGCTGCTCGATGCCGCACGGCGCACGTTCACCGGCCATGCCGTGATCGATGCACGCGCCACTCCGGTCGACTTCGCCGTCGACATTCGCGTCGGGCGCCCTCTGACGCTGCGGGCCATGGCCGATGGCGTGAGCGTCGAGATCATCGGACCGGAAGTTGAGAAGGCTCGAACGAAGCCCCTGTCGGCCGAGGCGGTCATCGAGCACATCGGACGCCTGGGTGGCTCGGGATATCGGGTCGGGGGCCTGTCCGTCGATCTCGACCCGACCGCAGGTCTCGGATACTCCGTGCTACACGGGATCCGGCGGGCGGCCCTTCAGCAGCTCGATGAAGGGCGACTCGCCTCCTGGCTCAGGCGCGAACCTGCATCACCGACACGGCGCGTCCCGCTGGTATCCGATCTTCCGGGGACTGCGCGACGTCCGCGTCTCAGTGCTCCACGGCTCGTTGCAACCGTCTGGGACGCAGCGCTCGCCGAGACGTGCCTGGCTGCCGGTGCCGACGAAGTCCTCGTGCGCGTGTTCGGTGCCCCGTCGGCTGATGCTCTCGGCCCGCGTGTTCACCCGCTGCTTCCGCGCGTCGTGTGGCCGCGTCATGCTTCCCTCTATCCGGAATGGGCCGGGCGGGAAGGCAGTGTGACCGTCGGCGACCTTGGGACTCTGGCTGCGAGCGTTCCGCAGGGGGTGGTCGAGTGCGACTGGCCTCTCAACGTCGTGAACGCCCACTCCGCCTCGGTGCTCGCGCGACTGGGCGCGTCCCTCGTCTGGGCGTCACCCGAACTCAGCGGACGTCAGCTGGCGGCACTCGCCGGCGCCGCTCCGGTACCCGTCGGCTGTCTCGTGTGGGGTCGCGTGGAGCTCATGGTGGCCGAACAGTGCGTCCTGCAGGCGGCGGGTGAGTGCGACCGCGCGTGTCTGGCCTGCACGCGGCGTCGCGACTGGTGGCAGCTGGTCGATTGCAAGGGCTATCGCTTTCCGGTGGCGACGGACCCGGCGGGCAGGTCACACATCATGAACGCCGTGACACTCGACCTCACGCGCGCACTCGACGAGGTTGTCGCGACGGGCGTGTCAGCGGTGCGCATCGACTTCAGCGACGAGTCTCCGGCGCGCATGGCCGAGGTGGTGAGTGGCATCAGGCGGGCGCTCACAGCTGCCGCCAAAGGTGCTTCGCCGCCATCCGAGCCCCTGGTCACGCCTGCGACAAGTGGCCACTTCTACCGGGGCGTGACCTGACACGATGCGGTGCTGCGGGAGCGAGCGGTGGACCCGTGTCATCCGGCGAAGCCGCGCGACCCGGGTCCACTGTCATCGCACGGTGATCTCTATCGATGAGGTCGCCGTGAGATCGGATGAGTCCGTCACCCAGAGCGTGACCGTGTAGGTTCCGGCAGTGGCGAACGCATGGCTGACTGTCTTGCCCGTGACGACACCCGATCCGTCGCCGAACTCCCAACTCCAGGCCGTGATGGTGCCGTCAGAGTCGGTGGAGTCAGAGCCGTCGAACGTGATCTCGTCACCCGTCTTGGGGTTCTGCGGCGAGTAGGAGAACGATGCCACCGGCGCCGTCGGCTCGGGGTCGCCGGTCGAGACGATCAGCGAGACGACCGTACCCGTCGCCACCTCACTCCCATGCACGGGGGTCTGTTGCGACACCATGCCCGAGGGTACGCCGGGGACGGGCTGCTCGGCAACCGTGTACTCGAGGAAGAGGCTCTTCAGCAGTGCGAGTGCCTCGCTCTTCATGAGCCCGATGACATTCGGCACTATGACCGTCTCAGGCATCTCATGCTCCGTGCAGGTCCCCGGCACGTGTCCCGAGAGGAAGAGTCCGGTGCCGGTCTCCGGGCAGTACTCTGTGGCCACGAGGCCGGTCTCCAGACATATCGTGCGCGTCACGAGGCCGTCGGGACGCTCGAAGTCGTTCTTCGGCGTGTCGACAAGCGCGCCTTTCATGAACGCCGCCCAGATCTGCGCGGGGAAGCTGCCGCCGGTGACCTTGATCCCGTGCACGTTCTTCATCTCGACCTGGCTGTCCGGGTATCCGACCCACACCGAGGCGACGAGGTCTGGCGTGTACCCCACGAACCAGGCGTCGCGGTACTCCTGTGTGGTGCCGGTCTTACCGGCTGCGGGCCTGCCGATCTTCGCCGCGGTGCCCGTGCCCCCGGAGATCACGCCCTTGAGCATGTCGGTCGTCAGATATGCGACCGATGCCGTGAGCGCCTGTGTCTTGACCGGTGCGGCGGCGTAGAGCACCTCCCCGGAGGCTGATTTCACCTCGGTGATGCCGTGTGGAGTCACGTGAGTGCCCCCGTTGGCGAGCGTTCCGTACGCCGATGCCATCTCGAGCGGGGAGACCTCCTGGCTACCGAGGGCGATGGCCGGAACCGCATTGATCTCGGTTGTGATGCCCATTCGAGTCGCGGTCTCCGCCACCGCGTCGGCGGACACCTCCAGGATGAGCTGTGCGTAGACCGAGTTCACGGACTTCACTGTCGCCTGTCGCAGACGCATGAGTCCACCGCCGGACGCACCGCTCACCTTCCAGGTCTGGCCGCCGGGGATGGAGAGCGACATGGCCTTGCTCTCGTACGTCTGTTCGGGAGAGATCCCCTTCTCGAGCGCAGTCACGAGCACGAACGTCTTGAAGGCCGAGCCCGGCTGTCTGCGCCCTTGCGTGGCGACGTTGAACTGCTGCGTGTCGAAGTCCTGACCGCCGACGAGCGCGCGTATCTCTCCGCTGGCGGGTTCGATGGCCACGAGCGCTGCCGAGGGGTCGCCCTCCTCGTCGAGCACGCCCGCGATCGCCTCTTCGGCGGCGGTCTGGGCTGTCGGGTCGAGTGTGGTCGTCACGCGCAGACCACCCTTGTAGACGGCATCCGCGCCGTACATGTCACTCAGTGTCTGTATGACCCAATCCACGAAGTACGGTGCCCGGTCGGCCTCACTCGTGGCCTGTGCGAGCGTGAAGGGCTCGGCGTCCGCAGCATCGTGCGTGGCCTGATCGATGTAACCCTGGGTGAGCATCTGACCGAGGACCGTGCTCCGGCGGTTCTTGGCCGCCTCCGGGTCGATCCGCGGCGAGTACCGCCCCGGCGACTTGATCGCGCCACCGATCATCGCGCACTCGGCGGTCGTGAGCTCTGTGACGCTCTTGCCGAAGTAGGCCTGTGCCGCCGCCTCGACTCCGTATGCGCCATGGCCGAAGTAGATCGTGTTCAGGTACTTCTCGAGTATCTGGTCCTTCGAGTACGTACTCTCGAGCTTGTAGGCGAGCAGCGCCTCCCGGAGCTTGCGGGTGATCGTGTCCTCGCGCTCGATGAACGTGTTGACCACATACTGTTGTGTGATCGTTGACCCGCCCTGGTGCTTGCCCTGAGAGATGTTCACCCACAGCGCCCGGGCGATGCCCATGAAGTCGACACCGTCGTGCTCGTAGAAGCGCTCGTCCTCGGTGGCGATGACAGCGTTGCGGAGGTCCATGGGGATGTTCGCGAGCGAGACGTAGGTCCGGTTCTCCTCGGCATGGAGCTCGGCCAGGACTCCACCGTCCGCGTCATAGATGATGCTGGTCTGCGCCAGGATGGTCTCTCCCGAGAGGTCGGGAAGGTCTGCCGAGAGGCGGTTGATCGTCACGCATCCGGCGATGCCCGCCACGATGAGCAACGCCAGCAGAGCCAGGAGTACACGTCTCCAGATGCGTCCAGCGCGTCCGCCCCGTGTCTTCCTCTGACCCGACGGCTGGATCTTCCGTGCGGGTCGGGCGGAGGTGTCCCCACGGGGTCGTGCCGAAGCCGGGTTCCTCGAGGCTGTCGACGCCGCACGGCGTGTCTGTTCGGCACGGGCCGTGCCGCGCTCTCTGCGGTCGCTCTCGGTGGCGCGCCTCCGCGCTCCGGCGTCCCGCGCCTCGGCGGTGTCACGCCGGGGCCTGTCCGAAGACGCGCGTTTGCGAGGCTGCGGGGATCTGCGGGAGTCGCGATAGCGGCGATCCTGGTCGTCCATGATCGCGGTGTGTCCTTCCTGACGGGATTCCGGGGCGGTTGTCGCCCGGCGTGAGCCGGTCGCCTCGGTCATCACAACGGTCAGTATGGTACCGCACCAGCCCCGGTCGACGCAGGTCGTCTGCTAGTATGACTCGCAATCGGATGCGTGACGCTGCCGGAGGTCACGCTTCTCCGTGTGGCGGATGTGTGACGGAAGGGAAGCGTGAGGCGGGTGCTCTCAGCAGCGGAACAGCTGAAGACGATAGGGAGTGGTGTTGCGCAGATCGTGCCAGACAGCGCGCTTGCCGGCAAGCTTGCAAAGGGTGGGCCACTGACGATCAAGCTCGGCGTCGACCCCACAGCACCGGACCTGCACCTGGGTCATGCCGTGCCGTTGCGCAAGCTGCGGCAGTTCCAGGACCTGGGCCACTCGGTGGTGCTCATCATCGGTGACTTCACCGCGCTCATCGGCGACCCTTCGGGACGCAGCACCACCCGGCCGCCTCTCACCCCTGAGCAGGTAGAGGTCAACGCCACCACCTACATGGAGCAGGCATTCAGGATACTGGATCCCGCCCGGACGACCGTGCGCCGCAACTCCGAGTGGCTCGGCTCCCTCGGCTTCGCGGACGTGCTCAGACTGAGCAGTCAGTTCACCGTCGCACGAATCCTCGAGCGCGATGACTTCCAGAAGCGCTACAGGGAAGGCATAGGCATCTCCCTGCATGAACTGCTCTACCCGATGGCGCAGGCGTACGACTCGGTGGCGATAGCCGCCGATGTCGAACTCGGCGGGACCGACCAGCTGTTCAACCTGCTTGCCGGACGCGAACTCATGGAGAAGTTCGGACTCGAGCCCCAGGTCTGTCTCACACTGCCCCTCCTCGAGGGTACCGATGGCGTGCAGAAGATGAGCAAGAGCTATGGCAACTACATCGGCCTCACCGATCCACCCGAGGAGATGTTCGGGAAGGTGATGTCGGTACCCGATGCCCTCATGATCAAGTACTACCGTCTGTGCACATCGGTGCCTGTCGCCGATATCGACCTACTGGAAGAGGGGCTCGCCGCCGGCGGACTGCATCCGAACGAGCTCAAGCGCCGTTTGGCGAGGGAGATCGTCACGCTGTACCACGACGCCGCACAGGCCGTAGCGGCCGAAGATGCTTTCGATCGGGTGTTCAAGCGACACGAGTTGCCCGAGGATGTGCCTGAGGTGCGCGTGGCTCCGGCGGAGACCGTATACCTGCCGGCTCTTCTGAAGGAGACCGGGTTGGTGACGAGCGCCTCAGACGGCCGTCGTCAGATCGATGCCGGGGCGGTGCGCATCGACGGGACCGTGGTCACGGTGGCTCATGGCGACTATCAGCTGGATTGGAGCGACGTCGAGGGAGGCATCCTTCAGGTAGGCAAGCGTCGTTACGTGCGGGTTGTGCGCGGGTAGACACCTGGGACAGCGTCCTTTCCGAGAAGGCATGAGAATCGGTCCGGAGAGGCGCTTGCATTCCCCTTGAGCGAGTGGTAGATTACCGGAGCTGCTTCTACCGAGTGTTTCGACCGGGAGCACGGATTGAAAGCTCAAGAGTGTGAGATGGCGATAGGATGGTTCAGCTAGAACCAGTAAGACTGGTTCCGGTCATGCCTCCGTCGCCCCGGTGAACAGAAGCCGGGGCGTTTCAGTCATCGAACGAGCGCCGTGCAATCGCCGAAAATCGGATGAAAAAAGCGATTGACAGCGGGACGAGGGACCGGTAACGTATCCCCCCGCTGCGCCTGAACCTTGAAAACCGGATACTGTGACAAGCCAGTAAGGATCTGTTGAAGATCCACACAAATACCCGTCACATCGAGAGGGCCAGTCAACAGGCCAAACCGATGGGACATCTTGGACTCAAACCACCCGGTTCCCAACCGGGAACGGTGAGTCCATCCGGACCGGCCAGGTCCGAAAGCTCCGTAAACCGCAGGCATCGCCTGTGACTATTTCAACGGAGAGTTTGATCCTGGCTCAGGATGAACGCTGGCGGCGTGCTTAACA
>CAYMSA010000013.1:10620-33889 GCA_964392965.1 uncultured Coriobacteriaceae bacterium | reverse complement strand
CTCTCGAGCGGCTCATCGACCTCGATGCCGCAGCCAGGCTCGCCGCACAGGACCCGACGCTGTTCACACGCGACACGGTCATCCAGGAGGCGGTGTCCCGGAGGCTCGGGTGGGTGGGCCTCTCATCGAAAGCCCCTGCATCGATCCCGGCACTCACCAATCTCGCAGCCGAGCTCCGCGCCGAGGGACCCACAGACGTCCTGCTCCTCGGCATGGGCGGCTCCTCGCTCGCCGCGCTCGTGCTGGCGCAGGTCGTCGGCAGCGCGCCCTGCTACCCGAGGCTACACGTGCTCGACACGACATCGCCGACGCGGGTGGGCCGACTGCTCGATGCGCTCGATCCCGCAACCACGTTCGTGGTCGTGTCAAGTAAGTCCGGAACGACCGTCGAGCCCAATGCGCTGCTGGCGATCGTCCGCTCGTGGCTGGCCGCTGCAAGCGATTGCGTATCCGAGCCAGGCCGCCACTGCATCGTCATCACCGATCCCGGCTCAGCGCTGGACGCCCTCGCCCGACGCGAAGGGATGCGCGCCACGCTCCTTGCGCCCTCGAGCGTCGGCGGCCGCTACTCGGCCCTCTCCGTCTTCGGACTGGCGCCAGCCGCGCTCATCGGCGTGGACATCGAGCGGCTCATCGAGCGTGCCATCAGGATGGAGCGCGCCTGCCAGAAGCCGGGAGCCGACAACCCGGCCGTCTGCCTCGCCGCATGGATCGCAGACGCCTGGAGCACGGGCCGCGACAAGCTCACCGTCGTCTGCTCGGAACCGTTGCGTCCGTTCGGCCTGTGGCTCGCACAACTCGTCGCCGAGTCCATCGGCAAGCAGGGCCGGGGCGTCGTGCCCGTGCTCGAGCAGGGCGATCCCAAGGCAGCGCGTTACGCGGCGGATCGCGCCGTGGTCGTCCTGCGAGAAGCGGACGACGGATCTCTCGCGCGATGGGCACACGACATCGCGCTCACGCATCCTGTGCACGCGCTCGTGATGGACGACCCCTACGACCTGGGCGCGGAGTTCGTGCGCTGGGAGTACGCGACGGCGCTCCTCGGCGTGCTGGCGGGCGTCAATCCGTTCGACGAGCCCGACGTGACCGCCGCCAAGAACGCCACCGCGGCGATTCTCGGCGGCAAGACGGCGACGATTCCGCACCCGACGTGGAACACCGCAGGGACCGCCATCACCTTCGCCGGCGGCCTCGATGCCCCGGTCGCGCCAGCCGTCACGCGGCAGGAGGCGCTCGGCATCGCACTCGCGACCGCACGCGACATCGCGGCAGCGAGCGGATACTCGCCCGACAACCCGGCGCCGTACGTGGCACTCCTTGTGTACTCGCAGGACGACGACCGCACGCTCGCAGTGCTCGGCGAAGCATGCGCGCACGTGAGTGCGGCTACCGGCCTGGCGGTCTGCCTCGAGGCCGGACCGCGCTACCTGCACTCCACGGGCCAACTGCACAAGGGCGGGCCTGACACCGGCGTCTTCATCATGATCACCGGCAGAGACGATGCCGACCTCGCCATCCCCGGCTCGGCGTTCACTCTGCGCGCGCTCAACCGGGCACAGGCCGAGGGAGACCTGGTGTCGCTCAGCCACCTCGACCGGCGCGTCCTGCGCCTCGACCTGCCGAAGACGAACGACGCCGCGATTGCAGCACTGGGCGCGGATCTGATCGCGGCTGCAGAGTCCGCACAACGCAAGTGAGCGCGACGACAGCCCTGTGATGCCGCTCAGTCGACGGAGACGATGGCCGCCCGCGCAACCGCACCTGTGAGGTCGAGGACGGCCGCTGTCGAGCCAGCGCCCGCCCGGGACCGTCCGCCCGCGCTGCCGGGGTTCACGTAGAGGATGCCTTCACGCGTCTCGATGGCGGGCCGGTGCGTGTGCCCCGTCACCACGACGTCGACGCCCTCGGGTATGCCGCGGACGACGACGTCCTCCATGCGATGCTCGACGAGCACGCGGTGCCCCGCGAGACGGATGACGGCACGGGCGGGACAGCGCCACTCGATGGGGCCGCGGTCCATGTTGCCGCTCACCGCCGTGACCGGCGCGATGGCCTCCAGTCGCAGCAGGACCGCCTCGGCGCCGATGTCACCGGCATGGATGATATGGCCGACGCCCGAGAAGACGCCCTCGATGGACTCGGGCAGCACGCCGTGCGTATCCGACAGCACGCCGACGAGCATGGCTACAGCCCCAGGGCCCGCTTGAGCGCGGGGGCGCGTCGTCTCGAAACCGGAATCCGGGTCTTCGCCCGGTCCTTGAGGGCGAGCTCCATCGTGCCGCCGTACATGGGGGCGATCTCCTGCACATGCGCGAGGTTGACGATGTAGCGGCGATGGACGCGGAAGAACCCCTGCGCGGCCAAGCGTTGTTCGAGATCGGCGAGCGAGAGCGTCGAGAGGTAGCGTTCGCAGTCCGTGTGGATGTAGCTGTAGTCGTCCCTCGCCACGATGTAGTACACCTCGGCCACACCGAGGAGCAGCTTCTTGCCACCCTTCTCCACGGGAATGCGCTCGATGACCACCGCGGTCTCGGCCTGAGGGGCGATCCGCTCGATGGCCATCCGCAGACGGCCCGCCTCGACGGGCTTGACGAGATAGTCCGAGGCGGCGACGGCGAACGCGTCGACCGCGTGCTCACTGTGAGCGGTGACGAACACGATGGCCGGAGGGCTGGGCAGTCCCGAGAGCGCATCGGCGAGCTCGATGCCGGTCAAGCCCGGCATGCTCACATCGAGGAAGACCACATCGTACGGGATGGCCTTGATGAGCTGGAGCGCCTCGCTCGCGCATCCCGCCTCGCCGACGACCTCGACGCCACCGACCTCGCCCAGGAGATACCGCAGCTCCGACCGCGCAGGAACCTCATCGTCCACCAGAAGCGCCTTGAGTGTCGTCATCGGCCGTCCGTCTCGCTCGCGGGGGGTTCGACGATCGTAACCGTGACCGTCGTCCCTTCGCCGGGTGCGCTCTCGATGGTGAGTCCACTGCCCGGTGCGAAGTGTCCCTTCAGTCTATCGTCAACGTTCTTGAGCGCAATACCGAGGCCTGTGCCGAATCCCTGCTCCATGACACGCTCGATGTGTGCAGCCGAGATACCGACGCCGTCGTCGGTCACAAGCACACGCACGGTGTCGCCTTCCCGCTGCGCCGAGATGCCGATCGAAAGCGGCCCGTCGGCTTTGATTCCGTGCTGCACGCTGTTCTCCACGAGCGGCTGGATGATGAACGCGGGCACCGGAATGTCGAGGGCCTCCTCGTCGAAGTCGAAGACCACACGCAGGCGCTCACCGAAGCGGGCCTCCTCGAAGCGAAGGTACGAGAGCGCATAGTCGAGCTCCCGCTCCAGCGGCACAAGGCCGTCGTTGTCCTCGAGCATCCGGCGGTAGAAAGACGCGAACTCCCTGAGGAGCTCCCGGGCTGTACCCGGGTCCGTCCGGATGAGCATCGCTATGGTGTTGATGGTGTTGAAGAGGAAGTGCGGGTTGATCTGCGCCTGGAGCGCCTTGAGCTCCATCTCGGCGGCCAGATCCGTCTGCCGTTCGAGTTCGGCCAGATCGACCTGGGTGGAGAGCAGCCGGGCCAGACCGCTCACCATGGCGATCTGCGTCTCGTTGAGCAGACGCGGGGTCGTGTAGTAGAACTTGAGCGTCCCCACAACACCGCCCCGGGACGTGAGCGGCACGACGATCGCCGCGCGCAGTGCGCAGTCACGCCGGGGACAGCCGATCTCCTCGCGCGTGCCGAGCACCCGGTGCTCGTTGAGCGTGATGGCCTCGTGCGTCGCCCGGGTGAGGATCGGCCCTCCCACCGCGTGGTGGTCCTCACCGAGCCCCGCGAAGCCGAGCACTCGCGTAGTGTCGGTGATCGCCACGGCCGCGGCCTCGCTCTGCTCGAGCGCGATGCGACACACCTCCTGTGCGGTCTCCTTGTCCAGGCCCCTCCTGAGGTGCGCGAGCGACTCCTCGGCGATCGTCAGGACCTGCCGCGCCTGAAGCGCTCGCATGTGATCCGGCCGGGTGAGGATGCGCACACTCACCGAGATGACGGCGACGAGAGCGAGAACGACGGTGGAAGCGAGAGCGACCTCCCGCGAGACGTGCGTGAAGTGACTGGCTAGCGAGAAGACGGCCGCGAGCACGGCGACCGTGACGAGCAGCACCCCCGTCATCCAGGACCGGTTCTCGAGCACCCTATACCACCTTCCCTGCCGTCACGGCGCCTCGCAGCGCAAAAACGCGAAGCGCCGGTGCGTATCCCGAAATCCCAGGCGTTCGTAGACTGAGCGGGCCGAGCGGTTCTCGACCTGCGTCGAGAGCGCGATCCGCTCGCATCCCTGGCTCCGGGCGCTGGCGATCGCGTCGGCCACCAGGAACGAACCGATACCGGAGCCGCGAAACTCGGGGAGCACGCCAAGGCGCACGAGCGTGCCTTCCCGCCGGTCGATGTCGAGCAGAGTATAGCCGACGGCTCTACCGTCACGCTCGGCGACCGCAGCCCGGCCGTTACAGGCGATGCGAGCCAGGCGTCGGGCGTCGTACTGCCAGAAGGGGTCGAAGCACGCCGCTTCGAGAGCGAGAAGCATCGCGATGTCGTCCTCCGAGAGATACGTCTCCCGGAGGCGGATGCCCCCAGGGTCGCGTGCGACCGTCACCGGGCCTTCGATTCTCAGCTGGTAGGACATGATGACCTGTGTGAGCCGCATCCCGGCGGCCTCGTAGGACACGATCTCCTCGAGCGGCGTGAGAGGGCTCACGAGACCTGAGTGACCTCGCTCGGCGGCGAGCGCCTTGAGCGACCGAATCGCGCCCGGCATGACCCGCAGTCGGCACCAGAGCGCCTCGACTCCCAGCAGGTCGAGGTGATCTCGCCAACGCGCGACGATCGCGACATCGCCACGCGCGCTCACCTGGATGCGCCACGGATCACGTCGGTGTGCCAACCATAGCTCGGCCTCGTCGCGAAAGACGCGCGCAGCGACGAGCGAGCGCACGAGCCGCGTCACCTCGTGATCGCCCGCCGCGTGAAACGCGAACGAGCGCATCAGAGCACGCCCATCTCGCCGAGTGCCAGGACGACGCCCGTCACCAGGAGCATAGCGGCGAATGCGATTCGCACCGTCTTCTCGTGTGTCTGCATCGTCAGTCGCGCACCCAGCAGTGCTCCCGGAATCACGCCGATGCAGAGCGAGAGTGCGAGCCCGACGTCGATATGACCGAGCGCATAGTGGGTGATGGCTCCCGGGATCGCCAGCACGGAGACCACGACGAGGCTCGTGCCTATGGCCCGTTTGGTCCCCAGACCGAAGAACCTGATGAGTGCGGGTGTGACGATGAGCCCGCCGCCGAGGCCAAGGATGCCCGAGTACAGGCCGGCAGCAGCCCCGAGTCCGAGGACCCACTGCCAGCGGTGGTCGTCGCTCTCCGACATCGCCTTCACCGGTGCCACCCGCGGATGGAACGCCCCGCGGATCATATCCACCGCAGTCCATAGTATGAGCACCGCAGTGATCGTCAGCACCGTGCTCCCGCCCAGCAGATGACTCACCCAGGCGCCGAACACTGAGAAGACTCCCCCGAGCAGCCCGACCGTGACGCCCAGCCGCACGTCGACGAGCCCGTTACGCCAGTAGGCTAGCGCGCCCGTGAGTGCAGTGGGAATGATGACGGGAAGTGGCGTCCCGACGGCTATGAGCTCGGGAACGCCCACGATGAGACGCAGGGCCGGAGCGGTGATGATGCCGCCCCCGATTCCGAACAACCCCGAAAGGGCGCCCGCGACGAACCCGATGACAGCCGAGATGATGAGATCGGGCATCGTCCTAGTCGGCCCTGATGACCGGCATCCGTCCCGTAAGAGCGCCCCGATCCATCTTGCGCTCGCCGGTGAAGAGCGACTTGAGGGCTATGTCCTCCCATAGACGGTCCATGAGCATCGGCCACCGACGCTGGAAGACGAAGTACCGCTCGCAGCTCGCACGTGCGTACCGTTCGGCCTCGGATACTGCGGTTCGGGCGATGCGCAGATACTCCTTGCGTTCCGGCGAGCCGAGCGCACGCAGTACGGCGGTAGCACGTGCACGCCACGACAGACCACTCTCCACGAGACCACCCGGATAGGGCATGAGCGACGCCGGTGTGACCCGCCGCAGGTCCACCTGTGAGGCGGCGAACTCGAGCTTGCGGTGCGTATAGATGAAGCGGAAGACATCGTCTCTGAAGACGCTCGCCTCGCTCGTGTGAGCGGGCGGCTGATGGCGGATGGACCAGCCACTGTCCAGGAAGAGGTCCCCGCCGTGCATGCGCACGTTCACGACATAGTCCATATCCTCGCCCCGCAGAATCCAGGGGTCGAACGGCACGTTGCAGTACATGTCACGATGCAGCGCCAGGCAACCGCCGAACGCCATCGTGCTCTGCTTGATGCGTGGCGAGCGGGTGACCGCCGAGAGCGCTTCGTTGAAGTACACGCTCTGGGGCCACAGTGAATCGCGCCAATCAGCCGCAGGAGCAAGCGCAGGAGCGTCCTGACCATTCGTGTAATAGCCGGTCTTCGCGAGCATCGGACGGCCGCCGCCGGTGTCCCGGCCCATGCCCTCCATCGCTCGCACGAGGAACTCGGGGTCGGTCACGATCTCGTCATCGTCCACGAACACGACCGCCTCGCTCCCGAGTACCGCCGCGATCATGAGACCGGCGTTGCGCACCGCCCCGTACCCCCCCAGAAGGGTGCCACCGAGCATGTCGGCGAACTCCATCTGCTCGAGGCGACGGCGCAGCGAGCCGAGCTCGGCGGTGCTGAAGATCGAGACATCAAGATCGGGGAAGTCCGCTATGATCCCACGAACCTGGTCCTCGGCGGGCTGCTCGACCGTCTCATCCGTTCCGACCACGATCACGACGACCCTGCCGAGCCCCACGACGCCCCGCAAGGAAGCCAGGCACGGCCCCAGCGTGCCAGGCTCGCCGAGTACGGTCGGATGGTCGTAGTGGAAGCGCGTGCGGGCACGACCGCGAGTGACGCGCCGGGTCCAGAACGTGGGGATGATGACGGTCGGTGTCACGGGTGTCCTTTCTCGGCGAGAAGCGTCTTCGGTGACACGCACGGTTACCTATCATAGCGCTTATGCCGTTCCTGTAGGCTGGCCTCAGCGGCCGCGCGAGCACACGATTCCGAGCTGTCGCCCGCAGGCGGCACAGGCGCCATCCTCGAGCGCCTGCTCCGCGATCTCGTAGCCCTCCCTGGCGATAACGAGCGCCCCGCACGCCGGACACCGCGTATCCTCGCTGCCGGGCTCATCAACATTGCCGAAGTACACGAAGTCGAGGCCTGCGGCGCGGCCGGCGGCCTGCGCCCGGCGAAGTGTGGCGATCGGGGTCGGTGGGCGGTCGACGAGATCCAGGTAGGGGAAGAAGCGGGTCACGTGCCACGGCGTACCGGTGCCGAGCGCGTCGGCGATCCACGCGGGGATGCCTTCAAGCGTCGCGTCGTCGTCGTTGATGCCGGGGATGACGTTCGTCACTACCTCGACGTGCATGCCCCAGTGATGCTTTGCCCGCTCGGCCATCGCCAGAACCGGCGCCACCGAGTTGACCCTGCAGAGCGACCGGTAGGTCTCGTCGCGTATCCCCTTGACATCGACACGCCAGACGTCGATGTGCGGACCGATCAGATCGAGGCCCTCTGGCGTGATGTAACCGTTCGTGACCATCACCGTATAGAGTCCCACCTCGGCACACAGGCGCGCGCAGTCGAGTACGTACTCGATCCAGATGACGGGCTCGTTGTAGGTGAATGCCACTCCCTCGCAGCCGTACCGGCGGGCGAGAGCCACGACCTCCTCCGGCTGGAGCTCGGAGAGGTCCGTGTCACCCGGACGCGCACGGCTGATCCGCCAGTTCTGGCAGTGGCCGCAGCGCATGGAACAGCCCACGCTGCCGAGCGAGAGAACAGACGTCCCCGGCCGATAGTGGAAGACCGGCTTCTTCTCGATAGGATCGACCGCGATCGAGGAGACGCGGGCGTAGGTGAGGGCCTCGAGGCGTCCACCCCGGTTCTCACGGACGCCACACACACCCCGTTTTCCTTCGGCGATCAAACAGCGGTTGGGGCACAGCTGACAACGGATGCGCCCGTCTTCGACACTCCAGAGCAAGGCCTCGCGCATCACGCCCTCCTAACCGGAGGCCAGATGAACCCGGTCTCCGCCCTGTGAGACGGCGGCATCGAGCGCCGCTCCGGCCGCGGACATCAGATCGTCCGGGCCTCTTCCGCCCGCCGCCGACACGACGCCCGCCGACAGCGTCACGCGTACGTCCTCTCTATACCCGCTAGCATCGAGGCGGAATGACGTCCCCGCGACGAGGGCGCGGAGCTTCTCGGCCACCGCGAAGGCCGCCGTCTTGCCGATGCCGGGCAGGATGAGCGCGAGTCGGCCCCCCCGCCATCTGCCCACACGGTCCGTCAGCCGGAGCGAGGCGGCCGCCTGGACCTCGACCAGCCCCAGCAGCGTGTCGGCTGCCCGGGACCCGATGGTGTCGGCAGACGCTTGCACGCCGTCGAGGGCGAGCAGGACGATGGAGAGATCGCCGCCGTAGCGCTCCACGCGGGCGATCTCCCGCGTCAGACAGCGCACCAGCGACTCGTCCGGGCGGAGCACGGAGGCCGGGTCGCCACACTCCTCGGAATGTGGTTCTGGCACTCCGGCCCGCATGACCTCGGACACCATGCGTTCCCCGGCCGGCGGTGCGACCTTGGGAGAGAAGGACCTCACCAGTCCGGGTCGAGGCAGTACCGAGAGCAGCGCGCGCGAACCCACACCGGGGTCGGCCATCCTCGCGACCGCGCCTGTCTCGACGTTGCGCTTCGCGAACGCCGACAGGCAGGGACTCACGGCCGGGCCGTCGATGCAGCTCGGGCAGCTCAACATATCGATGATGGCCGGCGCAGTCTCACCCGATGCCATCGCGCCGAGCAGCGCATCGATCTCGCCGAGGCCCCGCACGACCCGCACGGACCCATCGGAGTTCGACGACGCGTCGAAGACCGCACGCGGATATCCATCGGTCATGGCCATCTGTTTGCGGATGCGCGGTCGCGCGGGCAGACGCGTGGTGTCCGAAGGACGCACGACGCACGACGAGGGCGCTTCGAACATGCGCCGAAGCTCGAGGAAGTCGATGACCGCGTCGACGGCGCCGCCGAACTGCGGGTCCCGCCACTCGTCCTTGCGGGCGTAACAGGGGCTCACGTACACAACGGCGACGTCGCCTTCGTAAAGGTCCTTGATGAGCCGCGCCTGGGCGATGTACGGAGGAACGAGCGGCGCGAGCCCTGCGACGAACCCGGGGTGATACATACGCACGAAATCGACTGCGACGGGGCACGTGGAGCGAATCGTCAACAACGCGTCCGCGCGGGCGTGAAGGGCGTCGTAGGCGGCAGCCACGCTCTCCTCGCCCAGGACGGTCGTCTCCACCGAGCAGAAGCCGAGCGTCATGAGGGCTCGCTCGATCTGCGGAGGAGTGAGCGGATGCAGTGCCGCAAGATACTCGGTGGCAAGCAACGCGACGACCGGCCGTCCGGACCGGAGCAGTCCCTCGACGAGCGGAACATCATCGCGAACGCGCAGTGCATCCTCGGGACAGGCCGCCACACACACGCCACAGGCCACGCAGCGTCCGGTGACGATCTCGATGCGCGCCCCGTCGGCGTGTATGGCCTGCACCGGACAGAGCGCCGCGCAGACCCCGCAGGCGCCGCACACCGACGAGTTCGTCGGCTCCCACGTGATCAGCGGCGCGTCCACGGCAGAAGCGCTCATCGGCGCAACTCCTCCTCCCCCTCGGCATCGGTCGCGCCGATACCCAGGCGCTTGAGCGCGCGCAGGAGCGGCATCCCGAGACCGTACACAACCACGGCTTCCCCGATACCGAGCGCACACACGCCGAATAGGTACATGGCGATCCATCCGCTGTCCGAGGAGAGCCCGAGTACAGGGTAGTCGTAGAAGTCGAGCCCGGCCACCTGGAAAAGGACGAACGGCAGGTATGCCGGCACGATGAGCGCATTGGTCACGACCGGCCCGGCCAGGGCGAGCGCTGGCCGCTTGCGATGGCGCCACGACCACAGTGCGCCGAGGAGCGTGGCGAGCGACCCGAACACCACGTCGAACATGCCGAGCATGCCCGCCTGCGCAAGCATGAACGAGTTGGCGATCACCGACCCGATGGCCAGGCCAGGCGCGCCGGCCGGTGTCAGACACGCGACGACGACGAGCGCCTCGGAGAGGCGCAACTGCACCGGTCCGAAGCCGAGCCCGAAGGGGCTCTCCAGCACGATGAGCGTGACCGTCGCATACACGGCGGCGATCACGCCCGCCTGGGCGACGAAACGCGTCTTGCTCATGAAGACACCTCGGTCTTCCGCTTGGGGAGTGCGACCCGGAACGTCGTACCGAAGCCGACCCTGCTGCCACAGGTGACGTAGCCACCGCTCATCTCGATGATGTGGTTCGCAATCGACAGGCCGAGCCCGAAGCCGCCGGTCTGCGACGAGCGCGACTGGTCGCTCCGGTAGAAGCGCTCGAAGATGAACGGGAGGTCATCCTCGGGAATGCCGATGCCGGTGTCCGAGACCTCGACGACGACCCACTTGCCGTCCCGGCGGGTGCGGACAGTCACACTACCGCCGGGCGGCGTGTACTTGCACGCGTTGTCGATGAGGATGTCGAGCGCCTCCCCCACGCGATCAGGGTCGCCCATGAGCCACAGCGACTCCTCGGTGGGACCGGTGAACTGCAGTTGCCGGTCGAGGTACCTCGTCGCTGCGGCGGCGAGCGCCTCGCGGCACACCGTGTTGATGTCGTAGCGGATGTCCTGGTACTCGACGGACTCCTCGCTTCTGATGAGCGAGAGAAGGTCGCGACACAGCCGGACCATCCGGGCCGACTCACGGTCGATGGCATCGAGCGCCTCCTGCCGGACAGCGGGGTCCTCGGCACCCCATTCGCGCAGGATGTTCACGTAGCCGCGTATACCGGCGACCGGCGTGGCGAGCTCGTGCGATGCGTCTGCGACGAAGCGTGTCTGGGCCTCGTGCCCTCGGCGCAGGGTGTCGATGAGTCCGTTGAGCGATCGCGCGAGCTCGGCGATCTCGTTCTTCCCTTCGGCTGGAAGGCGCACGTCGAAGCGACCGACCTCGATGGAGTCAGCCGCCTCGGTGAGGTTCCTCACGAGCGAAAGCGCCCAGCCGGTGATCGCCTTGCTGATGACGAACGAGAGAATCAGAGCCACTAGGGCGACCAGGGCCATCGGAAGACGCATCGCATTGATGACCGACGTCTCATGCTGAGGGATGTACGTGACGTCAAGGACCGCCCCCGCGACGCCCGGAAGATCGACCGGCACGTGGACTGTATACGTACCGAGATCCGCCGAGATGAACAGCCCGCTGAGCGACGGCCACGGGTCGGGGAACTCGACAGCCCTCTCGCCCGTGGCGAGCGCCTCGTCCCGGGCAGAGGATTCCCGGTAGACGGGAGCGCGATTCGTGCACCATGCAAGCGACAGCGGCCCGGTGGGGGTCTCCCTGTAGTAGAGCGCGAACCAGCCGTCGAACATCAGGCCGTACGTGAGGCTATCGGGCGTGCGCGCAAGAATCGCGTCGGCCACGTACTCGTCGGCAGCATCACCGGTCAGGCCGAGCGAGGCCGCCTGCGTCGTGGCGCCCGCGATTCTCTCACTCAACAGAGTGCTGACGATCTCCGCGAGGCCCCGGCCGGTCTCCTCGGCGGCTCGAGCCATGCCGCTCCCGATCAGCACGTAGCTGGCGATGGTGACGACACCGATGAGAAGCAGCCCGAACGCTATCGAGAAGAGCGTGACGCGCGCCCGAATCGAGAAAAGCGGCACCCGGACTAGCCTTTCGCGAAGAAGTAGCCGACACCGCGGATGGTCTGTATCACGCGGTTGTCGTCGTCTCCGATCTTCTTCCGGATGTGGCAGACGAATACCTCGACCACGTTGGAGTCCTTCGGTCTGTCGGTGCCCCACACGGATTCCATGATCTCATCACGTGAGACGACCCGGCCCGCGTTGGTCACCAGATGCGCCAGGAGATCGTACTCCCTGGCCGTGAGCCTGAGAGTCTCGCCCCCTTTGAACGCCAGACGGCGCTCGGGATCGATCCGGATACCCGAGGCTTCGGGCCAGGACTGACTCTCCACGCTGCTACGCTTGAGCAGGGCGCGGACGCGCGAGAGCAGCTCGGGCACCTCGAACGGCTTGCGGAGATAGTCATCCGCACCGGCCTCGAAGCCCGTGACGACATCGCGCGTCTCGGCGCGTGCGGTGAGCATCAGGATCGGAATCGTCTGGTCCTTCTTGCGGATGTGCCGGGCCACATCAAGCCCGTCGATTCCCGGCAACATGAGATCGAGGATGACGAGGTCCACGTCGTTCGACTCGAGTAGCTCGATCGCAGTGGGACCTTCGCCGGCCCGGAGCACTCTGAAGCCGCTGTGTTGGAGCTCAAGCTCCACGAAGCGAGCGATGGTGGTGTCGTCTTCGACGATGAGGACGGTGTGGTCCGTCATGGCGATCATCCCTTCCGGCGTCCTGCCGGCCCGTGTACGTCACTCCCTGGCATTGCCAATCCTACCGTGACAGCAGCCTCTCGGCTATCTGGACGGCGTTGAGCGCCGCGCCCTTGCGCAGCTGGTCGGCCACTATCCAGAGCTGAAGCCCGTTGGGCACACTGTCGTCCGCACGAAGCCGCCCAACGTAGCAGTCGTCCGTGCCCTCCAGAAGGGCGGGCATCGGATACGCCTTCATCACAGGATCGTCCACCACAGTGATGCCCGAAGATGCGCTGAGGATACCGCGCGCCGCATCCACAGAGACCGGCGAAGCGAACTCCACCGCGAGCGCCTCCGAGTGACACCGGAGAACGGGGACTCTCACGCATGTCGCGGCTATTCCGAGCGACGGCTCGTGCATGATCTTTCGGGTCTCGACCACCATCTTCCACTCTTCCTTGGTCGAGCCGTCCTCCAGGAACACATCGATATGCGGGATGCAGTTGAACGCGATGCGATGTGCGAAAGCCGAGGGGTGGAGTTCCCGTCCCGCCAGGAAGTCCCCGGTCTGATCATAGAGCTCGTCCATCGCGGCCTGGCCCGCTCCGGAAGCGGCCTGATAGGTCGAAACGACCACCCGCTTGAGCGGCGCGAGTGTCCTCAGTGCGTCCAGGACGACGACCATCTGGATCGTCGAGCAGTTCGGGTTGGCGATCACTCCCGAGTGCCAGGCGAGGTCCCCGGAGTTCACCTCGGGCACGACGAGGGGAACGTCGTCTTCCATGCGAAACGCCGAGGAGTTGTCGATCATGACGCAGCCTGCCCGCGTGACCGCATCGCGGAACTCACGGGAGACAGACGCCCCCGCGCTGAACAGCGCGATGTCCACGCCGTTGAAGCTCGCAGGAGTCATCTCCTCGACGACGAGCTCGCCGCCCGCGAAGGGCACGCTCTTGCCAGCGGATCGGGCTGAAGCGAGGGCCTTCACGCGACTGGCCGGGAACTCGCGTTGCTCGAGCACCGCAAGCATCTCGCGACCGACTGCGCCGGTCACTCCTGCGACGGCCACGACCGGTCGCCCGGGCATCGCCTTGTCCCAGCCCATCACTCGCTCCCTTCGTCAGCGGCTATGGTGGGCCCGTCGATGCAGCGAGCCACTGGCATGAACCGCGCCGGGGCCGCATCGTCGCCTTCGGCCAGACCGAAGCTCGCATGCAGGGCACGGACGGCCACATCCACCTGCTCGGCGTTGATGACACACGTGATCCGTATCGTCGAGGTCGAGATCATGTGGATGTTGACGCCCGCCTCAGAGAGCGCCGAGAACATCCGGGCTGCGACGCCGGGGTGCGTCTTCATGCCAGCACCGATGAGCGACACCTTCGCGATGGACTCGTCGACGAGCCAGTCTCGGGCGCCGAGCTCGGCGACGGAGGCCGCCACCGTCCTGCGTGCACGCAACAGGTCGGTCTTGGGGGTCGTGAATGAGATGTCCGTCGTACCGGCTTCTGAGATGTTCTGGATGATCATGTCCACGTTCACATTGGCCTCGGCCATCCTGTTGAAGACGCTCGCGGCAACGCCCGGCCGGTCTGGGACATCGCGGATCGTGACCTTCACCTCGGAGGTGTCGCACGCCACGCCGGAGATGATCGCCTGCTCCATGGAATCGTCGGCCTCCTTAACGATGGTACCGGGCTCATCGGAGAAGCTCGACCGGCAATGGATGACCACTCCATGGTTCCGGGCGAACTCGACCGACCTCAGGTTCAGCACGCCGGCACCGCTCGCGGCGAGCTCAAGCATCTCCTCGTAGGAGAGCTGATCGATCTTGCGTGCATCGGGGACGATGCGCGGGTCGGCCGTGTAGACGCCGTCCACATCGGTGTAGATCTCACAGACGTCCGCTTTCAGACCTGCCGCTACGGCGACCGCCGTCGTGTCCGAGCCGCCGCGGCCGAGCGTCGTTATCTGTCCGTCCTGTGTCATGCCCTGGAAGCCGGCCACGATCACGATCTTCCCCTGCGACACTGCGTCACGCACGCAGTCAGCGCGCACCTCCAGGATCTTCGCTTTCGTATGTCCGTGATCGGTCACGATACCCACCTGCGGGCCCGTGAACGAAACCGCCTCATGACCGAGCGCGTGAATAGCCATCGCGAGGAGCGCGATGGATGCCTGCTCGCCGGTGGCCAGCAGCATGTCCATCTCTCGGTCCGGGGGCTCCGGGTTGATCTCGGCGGCGAGCGCCAGCAACTCGTCGGTCACATCGCCCATCGCCGACACGACCGCGACGACGCCGCTTCCCGACTCCTTCGTGCGGACGATCCGCTCGGCGACCGCGCGCATACGCTCGGGATTGCCGACCGAGGTGCCACCGTACTTCTGAACGGTAATGGTCATGCGCTCTTCCCTCGGAAACAGGAACGGTACGAGTAGAGTGTTTGACAGTGTAGCAGCTACACTGTCCGCTTTCGTGCGGAATCCATCTCCCTGTACAGCAAGCGGCCGGGGCGAAACGCCCCGGCCGCGCAGTCACGTTCTGGTACCGACGCTCGGCGCCGGATGCCGTTACGGGTTGACCCAACCCTCGGGGAGCTCGAAGTTGTGGCAGCTGTTACACCACATGATGTTCTCGTTGTGCATACGATGACAGCTCGTGCAGTCGAGCTTGCCGTTGTGTGAGGCGTGCGGATTGACACCCGAGTCGCCACCAAAGTCCACCGTGAGGGCTGTGACCTTCTCGTAGTCATGACACTCCGTGCACATCTCGTAAGTGCCGATGTCATCGACGTAGGGAAGCGGGACCTCGTAATCACCGGTGACGAAAGCGATGCCCTCCTGGATCTGCTGGCTCAGTGTGGCGTGATGGCAGTCCAGGCACTCCACGCCATCGGGATACGCTTCCATGGCGGTGACCATCTCGGCGGTACCGGCCTGCGCATGGGCGTAGGAGGAAAGCGTGGTGTCGTTCAGCCAGCCGTCGTAGTACGAGTACATGGGCTTGTGGCAGAGGGTACCGCAGAACGACGGCTGCTCGTGCCATACCAGCCCGCCGATGACCAGGACCACGATGACAGCGATGACGATACCCCAGATGGTCAGAGCCTTCTTCTTGCCCTTCTTGGGTGTCGGCTGGCCGCTCGGCCCAGCCTTCTTCTCTTCAGCGCTCACGTCGCCACCCCATTCCCTCACACACCGGACTGAACATAACACTCACATGAGTTTGCAGGAAATCATACCAGATGGCCCTCGTCCGGACCGCCACTCACGGCACGACACCGAACCGTTACCCTAGCTATCTACCCACGTTTCACGGGAACTCGTCGGCACCTGTCCGTCATGCGTGGACAGGTGCCGGCGCTCTCGCGTCATTCCATCGCGCACAGCGCCTGCAGACGCGCCCAGGCCCGGTCCACGTCGGCCTGCATCTCCTCGCGAAGTGCCTCATTGCCCGGCGCGAACAGGTGCTTGAAACGGCCCTGCGGCTTGAGAAACTCGTCGAGCGGCTTACGGTTGTTCACCTTGACGGTCTGGCGCCAGGCACCGTCCTCGACCTCGTACAGCGGCCAGAAGCCGGTCTGCACAGCGAGCTTGGCGATCTCGATGGTGTCCGAGGAGGGAGTGCGCCAACCGCGAGGGCACGGAGCGAAGATGTTGAGGAACGCGGGGCCGTCGACTGCGAACGCCTTCTCGGCCTTCGTGGTGAGGTCCTTCCAGTGCGAGATCGATGCCTGAGCGGCATACGGCACACCGTGAGCGGCGATGATCGCAGTGAGGTCCTTGCGGCGCTCCTGCTTGCCCTGGCGTGCCTTGCCGACCTCGGCAGTCGTCGCCCATGCGCCCTTGGGCGTGGCGGACGAGCGCTGGATGCCCGTGTTCATGTACGCGGCGTTGTCATAGCAGACGTACACCATGTCGTGGCCTCGCTCCATCGCGCCGGAGAGCGACTGGAGGCCGATGTCATAGGTACCACCGTCGCCACCGAACGCGACGAAGTGGACCTTCTTGTCCTCGGGAATCTGGCCGCTGCGCTTCATCGCGTTGAACGCCGCCTCGACACCGGAGACGGTAGCTGCAGCGTTCTCGAACGCGCTGTGGATGAACGGCGTCTTCCACGATGTGTACGGGTAGATGGTGGTCGAAACCTCCAGGCAGCCCGTCGCACAGCCGACGACGACCGGATCCTCGCCAGCACCGAGCAGCACCTGGCGGACGGCGATGGACGCGCCGCATCCGGCGCACAGCCGGTGCCCGCCGGCAAGACGGTCTTCGAGATGCGTGAGTTCTTTCAGAGTCGCCATGCTGTTACGCCTCCTCTCGGACGCCGAGATAGGTCAGCCCGCTGGGAGCCGGCGCACCGTTAGCGATGTCGGTCAGATCTGCAAAGACGCGTTCGATGAGCTCGAGGCGCACGTCGGCACCACCGAGTCCGTAGATGTAGGGGATGACGGGTACCCGAGCCTCAAGATCGTAGAGGGCTCCGCGGACCTCGAGGAAGACGGGCCCGCCTTCGGCGCCGAAGGACTCGGCACGGTCGAGAACAGCCACGGCCTTCAGTCCCTTGAGAGCCGCGATGAGCTCCTTGACGGGGAACGGCCGCCAGCACCTGATCTTCACGACACCGACGCGCGCACCCTCGGCGCGCAGGCGGCGGGCGACGTGACGGGCGTTGCCCGCAGTCGAGCCCAGTACGACGATCGCGACCTCGGCGTCCTCCATGCCGAACGTCTCGATGACGCCGAAGGGCCTGCCGGAGAGCGCCGAATACTCCGCACCGACGGACTTCACGACGGCTTGAGCGTTCTCCATGGCGACACGCTGCTGGAGCTTGAACTCGAAGAACGGTCCGCCGAGACCGGCGAACGTACCGTGGCTCACTGCGTTGTCAATATCGAGCAACGCCATCGGCGCTTCGTACTCACCGACGAAACGGCTCACCGTGTCGTCGTCGAGAAGCGACACGCGATCGATCGAGTGCGTGGTGATGAAGCCGTCAAGGCAACTCATGACGGGGAGCATGACGTCGGGATGCTCGCCGACGCGAATCGCCATGATGGTGTTGTCGTACGCCTCCTGGGCATCTTCGGCGAAGAGCTGGACCCATCCTGTGTCACGCGCGCCCATGATGTCGCTATGGTCGCAGTGGATGTTGATGGGCGCCGAGAGAGCCCTGTTGGCGTTGGCCATGACGATAGGAAGGCGCATACCTGAGGCGATGTGGAGCATCTCCCACATCAGCGCGAGACCCTGGGACGAGGTCGCGGTCATGACGCGCGCGCCGGCAGCGGATGCGCCGATGCATGCGCTCATGGCCGAGTGCTCGGACTCCACGGTCACATATTCGGTATCTGTCATGCCCCTGGCGACGAACGAAGCGAACTCCTCGACGATCGTCGTCTGCGGCGTGATGGGATAGGCGGCCACGACGCCGGGCTTGCATTGGCGCATGGCCTCGGCGACGACCAGGTTGCCGGTCGAGGCCACGGTATTCTGTGTGGTCATCTACTTCACCTCCGGCAAGTCGCAGCCCTCGGGGGCCATGGTGATCGCATCGACAGGACAGACCTTCGCGCAGATTCCACAGCCCTTGCAGTGTGCGAGGTCGAACTCGGTCACCTTCTCGTCGACGACGATGACCGAGCTGTCCGGGCAGACGATCCAGCACAGCAGACACTGCGTGCAGGCATCGTCATCGCGCCACGGGCGCTCGCTGCGCCAGCCGCCGGTCACGTAGTCGTCGCTGTTGCCAGCCTCAGGGATCACGGCCCCGGCGGGGTACCTATCGTAGCCCCAGCTGCCCATCGTGGAGATGTCCCACTTCATGCGACAGCCACCTCCTCGAACGCCCTGTCGACCGATGCCCAGTTGGCGTCGATCATCTCCTGCCTGAACTTCTTGCTGAGGCTCTTGGCGAGCAGACCTTTGAACGCGTCCACGTCGACGACACCGGTGAGCTTGATGAGCGCCCCGACCATCGGGGTGTTGGGGATGTCGCGCTTGATGGTGTCCAGTGCGATGCCGGATGCATCAACCGAGGCCACCCGCACCGAATCGGGAACCTGCAGCCGCTGCTTGACCTGCTCGGGTGGCGTACAGGTGTTCACGATGACCACGCCGTTGGGGCGGATGCCCTCGGTGACGTTCACGATGTCAAGCAGCGTGTCATCGAGCACCACGACGACGTCGGGCTCTTCGATGTTGCAGTGGATCTCGATGGGTGTGTTGCTGATGCGCGTGAAGGCTTTGATCGGCGCGCCCATGCGCTCGGGACCGTACTCCGGCATCGCCTGCAAGTACTGATCGGCGGCAAGCGCGGTCTCGGCGACCACCTTGGCCGCGGTCACGGCCCCTTGCCCGGCGCGCGCATGCCAACGGATCTCCGTCAGCTGCATGAATGACCCCCTTCGTCTCGTGTCAGTGAACCGGGTGATGGCTCGGACGGCCGCAGCGAGCGGCCCGTCAAGCCCGACAAGTATAGGTTGCACCGGCCCGAGCAACCGTTGGAGCGGAAGATGGCTCATCCGAGCGGGGGAACGCCTTCGGTGAGCGGATGGGAACAAATGCCAGTATGAAGCGCCCGGCGTGACGGGCGAAGCTTAGGCCGATTCGGCGGCGCCGGTCGTCAGAGTTCGCGTCGCGCCTCGATGGCCCGACCGAGCGTGACCTCGTCGGCGTACTCGAGGTCACCGCCGACGGGCAGGCCGGATGCGATCCGTGTCACGCGCACATCGAGAGGTTTCGCGAGGCGGGCGATGTACAGCGCCGTCGTCTCCCCCTCGATGTCCGGGTCGGTGGCGACGATGAGTTCGGTGATGCCGCCCGCGCCGAGGCGATCGACGAGCTCGCGGATGCGAAGCTGCTCGGGACCGATGCCGTCGATGGGCGATATGGCGCCCTGTAGCACGTGATACACGCCATGGAACTCGCCCGTCCGCTCGACGGCCACCACATCGCGCGGCTCCTCCACCACGCAGATGACTGACGTGTCTCTCCGCGGATTCCCACAGATGTCGCAGAGCTCCGCCTCGGCGAAGTTGAAACAGCGCGCGCAGAAGTGAATCGACCGCTTCACCTCGACGATAGCGTCGGCAAGCCGCTCGGCAGTGGCCATGTCACCACGGAGGATGTGGTAGGCGAGGCGCTGTGCGGACTTGGGACCGATGCCTGGCAGTCGCTCGAGCTCCTCGAGGAGCCGGGCGATGGGGGGCGCGTAGTAGGCCACGGCTAGAAGAGTCCTCCCGGCAGACCAAGCCCTCCGGTCACCGCCTGCATCTTCCGGCCCGCAAGCTCCTGGGCCTGCCTCAGGGCTTCGTTCACCGCAGCCGCTACGAGGTCTTCGAGCATGGTGATGTCCTCGGTGTCGACCGCATCCGGATCGATGGTGACCGAGCGGACCTGCAGGTCGCCCGTCATCTCCACCTTCACCGTGCCGCCGCCGACGGAGGATTCGACGGCCACGTCTTTGAGCTCCTCCTGGACACGCGCCATCTCGGCCTGCATCTTCTGGGCCTGCTTGAGCATGCTCTGCATGTTGGGCGCACCGTGTTTCATCGCGTCCCCTCTCCATCGTCGGATAGCCCCTCGAGGGGTATCTCGTCCACTATGACCGCGCCGAGCTCGGCGATGATCGCTGCTTCAAGGTCGGATGTCGATGCGGCCGGCGCCCCGGCAGGCGCCGCGTCCTGCACTCTCGGGAGATCACCGTCGTCTGCCGCCGAAGGGATGATGGCCGACGGTTCGCCAAGCGCCGGAGCGTCTGGCCGGGCCGTCTGGTCGACCGCTGCAGCACGCCCGATGTCCGGGGCCGCACCATCGTGCACCGACTTCGGCTGTGCTGTCGACGATGACGAGCCGCCACTGCGACCGAGCCGGTACTCCACCGGCAGGTCCTTGCCCAGCACGGCTGCGACGCTCTGTCGCAGCAGTCCGACCTCTTCGGCGTCGTTCACGAGGTTGACGGCGAACGCCTGGCTCTCCGGGAACTCGACGACAAGCGTCCCGTCTGCGAGCTCGACTTCGGTTCCGCCGAAGGCATGCACCCTCGACGGCCTGCGCTTGCGGAACTCCCCGAGGATCCTCGGCCATGCGCGTTTGACGGCGGCGATGTCCTTGAGGTCCTCCACGGGCGGACAGGCGGGAGTGGGCTCCTCCATCACGACCGAAGCGTCGGGGGCCCGCCCGGGCGATTCCGCCCGTAAGGTCGGTTCGTCGACTGACGAGGCCAGCGACGCCGCCGCCTCGGACAGCGACGCCGCGCTCGCCGGGGCAGGCGTCCGCACTTCGGGCACACCCGTGGGACGTGGCGCTGCGGGAGACGGGGCGCCCGCCTCGAGTCGCTCCAGCCGTTCGGCGAGCGCCTCGAGCGTCAGGTCCGATTCCGGCCGCGCCATGCGCGTGAGCGCGACCTCCACCGCGAGCCGCTGATCGGAAGCTGCGCGCATGGCCGTCGACAGGTCGCCGAGGATGCCGAGCACGCGAGCGAGACGGTCCCTGCCGAAGCGCGCAGCCTGCACCTCGAGGCGCTCGAGGTCGTCGGAGGTGGTGTCCACCGCACCATCCGCGCCGACAGCCGCCACCACGAACAGGTCACGGCAGTGCCTCACGAGGCCCCTGACGAACTCGGTCATGTCGATGCCTGCCTCAGCCAGGCGTGCCACGAAACGGAACGCGCCGGCGACATCACGGTCGCAGACGAGCTCGGCAGCCTCGAAGAGCAGGTCCTCGTCGAGCTCTCCCAGGAGACCCTCGACGTCTGAGAGCTCGATCGTGCCCTCGCCGAAAGACGCCAGCTGCTCGAGCGTGGTGATCGCGTCGCGCATGCCACCGAGCGCGTGCTTGGCGATCAGGGCGAGGGCGCCGTCGGCCACGGTGACGTGCTCCGCATCGGCGATAGCGCGCAACCGGCTCGCGATCTCCTCCACGGAGAGCCGATGGAAGTCGAACCGCTGGCACCGTGAATGGATGGTATCGGGCACCTTGTTAGGGTGCGTGGTGCAGAGCACGAAGAGCGTATGGGGCGGCGGCTCCTCGAGCGTCTTCAGCAGCGCATTGAACGCCGAGGTGGAGAGCATGTGCACCTCGTCGATGATGTACACCTTCCAGGCGCCGCGCGTGGGGGCGTAGTTGACCCGCCCGATGATCTGCTCCCGGACGTCGTCCACGCCGGTGCGCGAGGCGGCATCGAGCTCGTAGACGTCCGGATGCGTGCCCTCGGCTATCGCCTGGCACTGGTCGCACGTGCCATCAGGCGACGGACCCGGTCCCCGATCACAGTTGAGCGCCTTGGCGAGGATGCGTGCCGTGCTCGTCTTGCCCGTGCCGCGGGGGCCGGTGAACAGATACGCATGGGCGACGGTTCCCTCGCCCACTGCGTTGCGCAACGTGCGCTCGATATGGAGCTGGCCGACGACATCGTCGAACGACTGCGGTCGGTACTTCCGGTACCAGGACACATGTGCCATGCAGCAAGACTCCTCGCGAATCGGCGGCCGACGGCGACCCGGAGCTACGCACCCATCGCCCGACGGCGCACCCCGACGTCCAAGACCGGGCCCCGGACACCCGGCAGAGGCCGCTTATGGCTGCTTCCTTCCGGACCTGACCAGGTTCACGACATACCGCCGCCCGAGACCCGGACTTCGAAGCCGGGGTGCGAGGTCCCAGTATACGGTGTCGTGGTCATCGGCGCGAGTAGAGCCCCTGCGCTGGATCATCCGAGAGTCGACACTTCCTCGTCTGCTATCTCGTCAGCGGACTCCTCCCATCGGCGCTCCTGCCAAGCGCACCATCCTGTCGGCACGACCCGTCGGCTGAGAGCCGGTGCGCCCTGATTCCATGCGCCAGAGCCAGTTCAGGGTGTCTGCAAGCGACAGCATGCAGCCGGGCACAGCCCGCATCCCGACCGGGAACGACCTCGTCCTGCCCTCGGGCATCCAGGCCGAGCGCATCGAGCAACCGGGGAATCCGCATCGTCTCGACCGCCCACAGCGTCACCGGCCGGACCCCCGAGAACACGACGACCACAAGCCAGTCCGCGCGGCCGATTGCGACATCGCGAAGTGCGCTGACGCCTCCTTCCGCCTCCTCGGCGACCACCCCGACGACCGCATGCCCACCGTCGGGAAGCGCGACGTCCATCCCGTCCGAGAAAGGATCGACCGTACCACCCGAGCGCTCTGCCACGAGCGCCCCGGAGAAGGCGCGCACCAGATCCACCGGGGACGGTACCGCACCATCACCCGCCGCTCGCAGCACCTCGTCGTGTGCTCTGACAAGATCGACCCACGCCCGCAAGATCGCGGACGAACCCTCTCTGATGCACATGCGCATCACCCCCCGTCGGAAAGCATGGCACGAGGGTGTGACAGGGAGTGACGAGCGGAGTGACGGGCGTCCAGCAGGTCTGATCGGCCGGAGCGGCCTGACTACCGGGAGAGGTCCGTCATCTTGAACAGGCGCCGGGCGCTGCCCTCGAAGATGGCGTCGAGCTCGTCCTCCGTGAAGCCCATCCCGGCGATTCGTGCCGCATCGACGGCGACGTCCGCCCAGGGACCGTCCGAGCCGAAGAGGACCTTCTCGACACCGTGGGCCCGCGCGATGCGCAGGAAGTCCTCGTCGGCGAGATGCCCCGGCGTGGAAGAGGTGTCGAAGTAGCAGTCCCTGCCGACGAGGTGCTCCTCGACCTCGTGCCA
>CAYMSA010000013.1:0-10520 GCA_964392965.1 uncultured Coriobacteriaceae bacterium | reverse complement strand
TCGAACTCGGGATGCATGGCGCCGAAGGGAATCAGGCGGTCGTCGCCGAGGAGGGAGATCGCCCAGTCGTTGATGCCGGGCACCTGCGACGGCTTGGTCGCCACAGGCGCCACGAGCGACGCCGAGACGCCGCTGCGCTCCATGGCCTCGAGCAGGCCGGCGACGGTTCCGTCGTAGCGGGCCGGCACGCCGGACTCGGAAGCGATCATCGGTATCGCCTTTCCGGCGACAGCGTCGGGAAACACGTGTGTATGCGCGTCGATGATGCGTCGCATGGAACTCCTCGGCGAGAGCAGGCGCTCGACGGTGCGTCGAGCGCGGGCACGGGTGTAAGCTGATGCGAACATTGTAGCGCGCCCGTCGTGCTCCCACGGGCGTGCCGGGAGCACCGATCGCCGAGGTCCACAGCCAACCATGCCTGACGCCCCGCCCGTACCCGAGACACCCGGCACACCGCTCGTCGTCATCCGTGACGCCGAAGTCGTGCGCGACGGCCGCACGATCCTCGCCGTCGACGACCTCATGCTGCGCGAGGGCGAGCATGTTGCCGTGTTGGGCCCGAACGGCGCGGGTAAGTCGACGCTTCTGGGGCTCCTCACGCGCGATGTCCGCCCGCTGGTGCGTGACGATCCGGCGGTGCTCCTGCGCGGCCGCGAGCGATGGGACCTCTTCGAGGCACGGCGCGTCTTCGGCCTCGTCTCGGACGCCCTGCAAGCCGCGCACGCCCGTCGCATGAGCGTTCGTGACGTCGTGCTTTCGGGCTACCTCGGCTCGGTAGGACTGTATCGTCGCGCCCTGGTCACACCGGCGATGGCCGAACGGGCCGACTCCCTGCTCACGTTCCTCGGCATCGAGAGACTCGCGGACCGCACGATGGACACGCTCTCCACCGGCGAGGCTCGGCGCGCGCTCATAGGCAGGGCCCTCGTCCACGACCCGGCTCTGCTCGTGCTCGATGAGCCGACGCACGGCCTCGACCCCGGGGGCGCACGGCACTTCCTCGGCCTGCTTCGGGAGATCGCCAAGGCCGGTCACGCACTCGTCATCGTGACGCACCACGTGGATGACATCGTTCCCGAGGTCGAGCGGGTCATCATGATGCAAGGCGGCCGCGTGACGGCGGATGGGCCGAAATCCACACTCCTCACCGATGAGGCGCTGAGCGCGCTTTACGGTGTCCCCGTCACCGTGGAGGAACGCGATGGGTGGTGCCGGCTCTGGTAGGCCGCCCTCCGTCCTCGAACGCATCGATGAACCGGGAGACCCTCAGACACTGAGGACATCGGCCGTCGACCAGATGACTGCTCGGCGACCCACAATCGACGCACTCCTCGTGCTCCACCCGGTGGATCTCGACGGTCTCGGCACGAGAGCGCTCGCACGTCCAGCCTACGGCATCGCGCGGGCACACCGTCTCACACTGTCCACATGCGAGACACAGGGCGGCGTGAAAGGTGAGAATCGTCTCGTTCGCGTCCTTGAACCGCTCGATCGCGCCTGAGGGACAGAAGCGCGCGCACAACGGATCCGCGTCCTGGCAGGCATCACATGCGCCGCCGATGCCTCGCACGCGAAAGCCGACTCTCCCGTTTGCGCCGATAGCATCGAGCAACCTGCGGCGATACTCCGGCACCACGGTCGGATGCGGCCGATCGCCCCACAGTCGCGGCGGACACGCCACCTCGGCCTGCGTCTGTCGAATGCGATCGATGAACGTCCCGAAGAAGCCCCTGCGGTCCACACCGGGAACTGTGGCCACCATGGCGGAAACGACAGCGGCCAGCCCCTCCTGATTCGCGACCACTGACGACCGCCCGACCTCGATCGAGAAGACATGCTCATCTCCGAGCGGCCTAAGCCGGGAGACTGTCTCGGCGACTGCGCGATCGATTCGCTCTCGCGCGCCGATCGAGCAGGAGGAGCAGTCACCTGCATGCAGGGACAGGGAACGGGTGCCGCCAAGGGCCAGCACGGTCAGCACGTCCGCCGAGAGCATCCCGATGCACGGGACCACTGCGATGCCCTCGTGCTCCGCGGCGCAACAGCCGACCGAAAGCGAATCGTCGTCGGCATGGGAGGCGAGCATCTCGGCGAGTGCATCGGCGTCAAGACCCGGTATCCTGAAGACGCCGGTCGGGCATGCAGCGAGACAGAGCCCACAGGCGACGCACGAGTCGTCGACCTGTACCGATCCGGCTGCAACGGTGACAGCGCCCACCGGACACGCAGTCACACAGCGATCGCAGGCGGACCGGACATTCTGTCCCGCCAGACAGCGATCCGGTGTCGTGGCTATCCAGACCGCCATGCGTCACCCCCTGCAAATCATATCGAGCCGGGCGCGAGGGCGTTGAGCGTGTTTCTCGACCTCTCTGCTCATCAGCACCGAGAGAAGCCTAGCTGCGGCCTCGTAGAGGGCCAGCCGCGACTCCCGCTCCACATCCCTCGCGAACGCCGGTGCCCAGCATGCCAGGCTCTCCTCGACGAAGCGCCCCTGCGTCGCGACGGTATCTTCGCCATCGGGATCAAGCGCCAACCTGACGAGATAGGCCATGAACTCCAACTCGGCGCCGATGTGATCCGGTGGGACGTCGGCGACGCCGACGCCCCACTCGGCATAGAGCGCGGACAGTCCAGCGCAGAGATCTCCGCGCAGAGCACCCTCCGCGTAAACGGACGCATACGGCTGACAGGTGAACCGTGGATAGCCGGTTATGAACAACCGCGTGTGCTCCGCCTGCAGTCGCTCGAGTGGCAAACCGAGTGCGTCCTCGGCCCCGATCGAGAGTCGCTCCAGTGCGTCGCGTAGCTCGCCATCACCACCTCGTCGGCACAGGTCGACGGCACCCGCGCGCAGGGATTCACAGAACCCCTGCGCCGGATACTCGAAGCAACGGGCGAGCAGCGCATACAGGGCCGCGCACACTTCGTGGGACATCTCTACTTCCCGCTCCACGGCTCGCGCCTCCTACCAGGGATAGCTGTACATGCCGGCCCACAGTGTGAGGTGCCGGAGCAGATAGCCGCCCACCAAGATGAAGACGCATGCGACTGGAACGAGACTCATGGAGATGAGTTGCGGCCTGGCACCGCGCTTCGCGGCGAGTTCGTAGAGCTCGATGAGCAGAGGCACCGCCAGACCGAACCCCAGGAAACCGATCACACACCACATGCTGCCGAGCAGAAGATCGATGCTGGCTCCCACGCCACCGCTGTTCACGCCCGCGTTGAACAAGCCCAGCAGAACGACCAACTCGGCGCCGATGAGCCCGACGTCCAGCTTGGCCAGACCCTCGAGCAGGGCCTCATCCTCATGCCTCGTGGGCCACAGTACCAGCATGAGATACGCGCAACCGGTCGACAACGCGGACAACGTGAAGAGCACCGGGAGTCCGGCGGTATGCCACAGAGCGATGCCCTGTGACGCCGAGAGCAGGAAGCCCGTATACGCAGCCACCGCTCCACCGAAGAGCACGCTCGCCAGACCCGTCCACCGCTGCCACTTTGCGAGGAAGCCGAGCTTCTTCGAGATCGCACCTACGACCGGCCACTCGGTGAGATACGGCAGGACGTAGAGGGCCGTGCAGATCATGGCCACACTCAGGAAGGGGATTCCCCAGAAGATCCACGACGATGGATTCATCCAGAAGTAGATGACCTTCAGTGGCTGCATGAGGTCGAACACGAGGATGATCGAGCCTATCGACAACAGCACGATACTCGAAAGCGCACCTCCGACAGCCAGCCGGCGGTTTGGACGGACGAAGCAGTCTATACCGATGCTGAGCGTGGCGAGCGCACCGCCAAGGCCCCCGAGGAACAGGTAGGCGGCAAGCATCCAGCCCCATGTGTCTTGTTGTACATACGTGACCATTCGAAATCTCCTTAGAGGATGTAGTAGACCTTCTGCTGCGGGCCTTCGACACCGATACGCGTCGCCGCGCCACTGTTCACGAGTGCGTACACCTCGGAATCAGGATCATCGAGATCGCCGAAGATGCGGCATCCGGAAGGGCATGCCGCGACGCAGGCCGGCTCTCGCCCCACGTCCACCCGCTCCACGCAGAAGTCGCACTTGTCGACGTGAGCAACCTGGTGCTTGTTGTTCTCGCCGAAGTACTCCTTGGCATCCTCGACGAGCTCGGCCTCATACCGGTATCGCGCACCATAAGGACAGGCCACCATGCAGTACCCGCACCCCATGCACTTGTCGGAATCCATCATCACAACCCCGTCGTCACGGCGGTACGATGCCCCCGTCGGACAGACACTCACGCAGGGCGCTTCGTCACAATGCATACACGTTCGTGGGACGAACATCCTCTGGGACGTAGGGAACGATCCCCGCTCCACATCCTCCACGTGCGTCCTGAACAGGCCATCCCAATACGGCGTGTGATTCTGTTGCGTGCACGCTGCCACGCAAGCGTTACATCCGAAACAAACGCTCAAATCCATGACCATTCCATAGCGAGCCATGCTCGTATCCTTTCCGGGCTGCACTAAGCCTTACGGACTCGTACGATGAACTGGCTGACCATGGACCCGGCCGCCACGGCATCTTCCTGCCGTCCGACAAGCCTGTTGAGCGCCGCGCCCACGCCAGAGGCCGTCTCCTGCGCCTCGTTCTGATGCCCGAAGTTCGAGGGGAAGTACAGGGTGTCGTGACGAACCAGTTCGGTGGGATACAGAACCGCGTCGACCGACTGCCCTGTGAGTGTGTTCTCGAGTGTCACGGTCTCTCCGGCGCTCAGTCCAAGCTGCCCTGCCCGCGTGGCGTTCATCCAGACTCCTATGTGAACACCGGGTGAATCGTTCACGATGGCCATCAGCAGATCGTTGTCGGCTGTCGACGTGTGAGTCATCATCGGCGCCTTGCCGTACACCATGAGGAACTCGTCGGTCGGCAACGTCTCGAGACTGCAGACTCCACCGAACGTCGGGGGAGTGTAGGCGACCAGAGGATCGATCTCGGCAAGATAGGTCCCAGCCTTCTTCATGAGCCCCGCATAGAGCGCCGAATGCAGCTCGATTCGACCCGAATCGGTGGGAGCCGGATACACGTAGGGTATTCCCGCACCTTCCATGAGGTCGGTGCGGCCCTTGACCTGCACGGCACCCTCTCCGAGTGCCGCAGCGATCTCGTCGGTGCTCCTCCCACTGCTTGCAGCGAGTTTCGCGATTCCGGACTCCTGGAACGCCTGGGCCACGGAGCGCCCTGCCGCCCTGCACTTCGTCAGCTGTTCGAGCATCACTGCAGGATCGGCGCCCATGCTGCCTGCGAGCTTCCGGATGTACTGTTCGAGCACACCCATCCGCTCGGCCAAATCGAAGAAGATATCCAGTGTGTGCCTGCCATCCACCACCGGCGCGACCGGCGTGCGCGAAGCGTAGGTGAGCTCGATGGACTCCGCCTTGAACAGCGGATCGTAGCGCTCCAGATAGCTGAGGTCAGGCAGTATGACATCGGCATACGCTGCGGTGTCGGTCGGGAGAATGTCGATGTTCACAATGAGCTTCACGTTCTCGCTGCTGAGCATCTCGCGCCAGTCACTCTCACTGAAGAAGCTGCGAACGGAGTTCACTCCGGACATGATGAGCGCCTTGGTCGCGTAGGGAGACCCCTGGTAGGTGAGCTCTCCGGCGATCGACTCCTTGAGTCCGAGGTCGGCGAAGAGCGTGAAGGGATGGGGTGCCTCACCCTGAGCCACGCGCGTCTCGTTGTAGGCGACATGCAGCGAGGGATTCCCGGGCCACGCGGCCGGATTGTCGAAGACGTTGTTGATCATGTGCAGCGACTTCTTCATGCTGACGGGAGCCGGGCTCTCACCGGCCTGTTTCGCGGTCCAGAAGCCCTTGATGCTGCTGCGTGCGTCCCCGGAGAAGACCCAGCCGCCATCCCGGTCTATGCCGCCGGTCATCGCCTGGATCATCCCCGCGAGCTTCCAGGTCATGTAGGCGGTCGAGTACCGTGCGTCGGCCCACCCGCCGTAGATCAGCGCCGGCCTGGTCCTCGAGAACGAGTCCACGACCCACTCCAGGTCCTTCACGGACACATCACAGACGGCAGCGGCCCACTCGACGGTGTATTCGCTCACCTTGTCGCGGAGGATCGAGAAGACGGTCCGTACGGTTCTGCCGTTCCACTCCGCCTCCGCCTCAAGCACCGGAATGGTGGCCACCCCGGAGGTGTCTCTGTCGTTGCGATTGCTCACGCCCGGCACACCCGCGACACCCGCGCGGACCTCGTCGTAGATGAAGTACTCGGCGACGGTACCGTCCTCACCCTCCGAGATGGCGAGCTTCACCACCCCGTCCTCCTCGTAGGCGAGGAAGGGTGCGTTCGTGTGCAACGAGAGGAACTGCGAATCATAGGTATCGTCGGTGAAGATGCGGTTCATGATGGCCAGCAGGAGCGCGTCATCGCTGCCGGGTCTGACCGGTAGCCAGCGATCCGACACGCGGGCGGTCTCACTGCACCGTGGATCCACGGTCACGACGACTGCACCGTTACGTATCCCCTGTGCGTACGGAACCATGCGACCGGCCGAAGCACTTGCCGAGCAGTTGGTGCGGAGGTTCAGTACGAAGGCCGCGTTCTCCGTGTCCGACGAGATCTCGGCATGTGAGTTCCAGATGCCCAATACGGATCCCAGTCCGATCGCATGGCCGCACATGCATCTCTGCACCGTCGAAGCCGTGAGGTTGGGGATTCCTGTAGCCGAGCAGAACGGCACGATGAACGATGAATACGAAGAGCACGTCAACCAGCCACCGACGATGCTGATCTCATGCGGTAGGACCTGTTCGGCGTCCAGGCGGGCCATGATGTACTCATACGCCTCGTCCCAGGTGACCGCGCGGAAGTCCCATTCGCCACGCTTCGAACCCTCCACCCTGATCATCGGCTGCTTGAGCCGATTAGGCGCGTACACCGTCCGCAACCCGGCCTGCCCGCGGGCACAGGTGACACCCTTGTTGTAGGTGTTGAGCGGATCGCCCTCGATCTTGATGGCGCGCTCGATACCGTCGGAGTTCTCTACCTGGATGCGGATACCACAGAAGTTGGGGCACAGTCCGCATACACCACTACGCCACTCGTACGTCGTGGTCGGCACATCGACTCCGCTCGCCTCCACGAGCGGGCTGACCGCCTTCAGAAACGTCAGGCCGGCACCGGCTGCGACGCCAGCCTGTATGAACGTTCGTCGACTCACTGTCACTACGGCAACACCCTCCCTGCGTGTGCTGAACAGCCCGATGCCAGAGCGTCGCCGGTGAGGGATTCGTCCGCAGATGCATGCGCAGCCACCATATGCCGGGAGACCACGCGCGCTGTCTGCTGATCGTCCGCCCGAACGAAGGGTCCTGGTCGACGGTTTTCAGCGATACAAACGGGTTAATTTTGCTGTGCGCAGCGGGTCGATAAGTAGCTACTAAGTCCACGCTTTGTGCGTAGTGATTGCGAAGTCAAGCCCGAATGGCCGACTGTCGATGAGTGGCAGCATTTCATCGGCCAACGGCAATATTCGAGCAAAGCAACGACTACAATTCGACATATTCAGGCACTTCTACTCACTTTTCGTCAGGTATGACGGAAAGCTGGCGGCGTCATGGCCATGCCTTGTGAGGCACGAGAAGGCGCGCCTGGCTGGCTGCTCGCGTGGGCCGACAAGCCTACTTGTCGCGCATTCGCGCGGAGTGCTCAGCGGCGGATGATTCTGCCGAGCAGCGGCGTAGTGACCTCGATCGCCCGCTCCGGGCACAGCTCCTGGCAGCAGTAGCAGCGGATGCACGCGTCGTAGTCGTAGCGGGGCGGACGGGACCTGTCGCCACCCTCGAACGTCACCGCCTTGGGCTCCACCGGGCAGACGTTCACACACATGCCGCACTGCGTGCACCGCTCGGCCACGATATGCGGTCTCGGCACGAGGAGCTTGCGTCCGAGCGGGCTCCCGAGACCCATCGTCGTCGTAGGATGAGCGCTCCGGTTGGCGACGAAGTCCTCGACCACCGGCAACTCGTCGCCCACGAGCTCGATGTCGGTCGCGGTGCCGAGTCCGAGCCGTTCGCCCCACACGACCGTGCCCACGAGCGCCGGGTCAAGGTTCATGATCCGGCACCCGACCGCGTCGACAGCCACAAGGTCGTCGGAGAAGAGCAACGCGCCGACCGGGCGTGGATCCCCGCTCCGGGGGCCGTTACCCTCCATGGCCACGATCGCATCCATGACGGCGAGGCGCGGCTTGAGCAGCCGGTTGAGATCGACCAGCATGCGCGAGAAGGCGTCGGCGTCAGGCATGCGTGCGTGGAACTCGGGCTTCAGAAGGCCCGGCACGCACCCGAACTGGTTCTTGACCGCCCCGGTCATCCGGGTGAGCGCGTGCGTCTTGAGCCGAGGCAACGTGATCAAGCCTTCGGCGTCGAGTACGCCTGCGGCGATCACGAACTGCTTGATGAGGTCGCCCTCGGGAAACGAGACCTGTCTGCCCGTCGAGAAGTCGGCGATCGGGATGCCGAGGCGCTCCGCCGCATCCACGATGCCCGCCCGACGGCCCGCGCTCTCGGCCGAACCGACGGCCGGCGAGTCTCCCCACGAGAGCGCCGCGCCGGCCGATGCGAACTCGCGTGCGACAGCTGAGAAGATCTCCGGGTGCGTCGTCACGACCTTCTCGATACTGCTCGCGACGAGCAGGTTCGGCTTGAGGACGATGTGCTCACCGGGTGCGACGAAGCGGCCCGCTCCGCCGAGCAGCTCGAGGCCACGCGAGACCGCGATTCCGACGGCCGCCAGGTCGTAGGAATCACACCGCACAACCGCGACTCTCGCGGCGCTCATACAGCACTCCCGTCTTCCTGACGAGTGATACCCTGGGTGGTATAATCGACGAGCACGTGGGCACCGATGAACGACGGTCCTCGCGAACGACGATTCAGTATGGCACAGCGGGAAGGTGTGTCCATGACTTCCGAGCAGACTCCGACCTACGATGTCGCCGTCATCGGGGCTGGTCCGGCCGGCCTCACGGCGGCCATGTACACAGCTCGTCAGGGCCTTTCGACCGTCATCATCGGAGCCGAGGTGGGCGGCCAGGCCGCCTGGGCCGAGGAGGTCGAGAACTACATCGGCTGGCAGGCGATCAGTGGACGCGAGCTCGTGGAACGCTTCCGCGACCACGTTCGGCAGTTCGATGTGGCGTGCCTCGAGGGGCGACTCGTGAACGCGATCGTGCCTGCCGAGGACGGCTTCGACCTGTACACGCGCGAGGGCGAGTCCGTGCATGCCCGAGCAGTGATCATCGCTACGGGCCGCTCGCTCAACCGCCTTGCGGTGCCTGGTGAAACCGAGCTCCTCGGCCGCGGTGTCTCGTACTGTGCCACCTGCGACGGGGCTTTCTTCCGCGGTCAGCCGGTCGCCGTCGTGGGATCGACGGACTCGGCCTGCGAAGCCGCGCTCGAGCTCGCGACGCTGGATGCCACCGTCACGCTGGTGAGCGGCGGGACCCTCAAGGCGGATGCGGCGGTCCTCGCGAAGGTACACTCCCACTCTTCGATCGCCGTCCGCACGGGAGCGAAGGTGCTCGCGATCGCGGGGAGTGAACGGGTCACCGGCATCGAGATCCGCGATGCGGCAACGGGACAGGCCGAGACGCTCGAGGTGAATGCGGTGTTCATCGAGACCGGCTCGATCCCCGTCGCCGAGTATACGGGCGGCCTCGTCGCCATGAACGACCGGGGCGAGATCGTCACCGACAAGAGCGGCGCCACCAACGTGCCCGGCATCTACGCCGCCGGAGACGTCACCGACGGCTATGGCAAGCAGATCGTCATCGCCGCCGGCGAAGGCGCTCGTGCCGCGATGGCCGCTTCTCGCGATCTGAAGCGGCGCAGATGAGGGCATCGCGAGCGGTGAGGGTATACTCGACACGTCATGCCGGAACACCGAGGAGTGAGGAGCACTCATGATTCACGAACTGCCACCTCTGCCCTACGCCAAGGATGCACTCGCACCGTACATCTCCGAGGAGACGGTCGAGTATCACTACGGCAAGCACCACCAGACGTACGTGAACAACCTCAACAATCTCACCATGGGCACCGAGTTCATCAGCATGCCTCTCGACGAGATCGTCAAGTCGTCCGACGGGGCCATCTTCAACAATGCGGCCCAGGTCTGGAACCACAACTTCTACTGGAACTGCCTCTCGCCCGACGGCGGCGGTCGGCCCACCGGAGCGCTGCTGGACGTCATCGAGGAAAGCTTCAACACATACGACACCATGAAGCGTGAGTTCAACCGGGTAGCCATGGCCACCTTCGGATCAGGCTGGGCATGGATCGTCAAGAAGGACGACGGCCTTCTTGAGTTCGCGAGCACGAGCAATGCAGGCTGCCCCATCACCGAGGGCAAGACCCCCATTCTCACCTGTGACGTATGGGAGCACGCGTACTACGTCGACTACCGCAACGCCCGCCAGAAGTACCTCGATGCGTTCTGGAACATCGTGAACTGGGACTTC
>CAYMSA010000012.1:2729-34365 GCA_964392965.1 uncultured Coriobacteriaceae bacterium | reverse complement strand
GCGCGACTGAGCGTCCGGTAGCCGGGAGCGCCACGGGGGTTGCGGCGCCACTTGGGAGGCCGTTCCCCGACCACGCCAGGATGGTTCGCGACCGCGGGGCCTCGTGCCCTGGCGTGCTAGAATCTGCATGCTGTCCATCTACACAGGAGTGTCTGTGATCATCGCAATCGATGGTCCCGCCGCAAGCGGGAAATCCACCGTGGCAAAGGCCGTTGCGCGGCGCCTCGCCATCCACTACCTCGACACGGGCGCCATGTACCGGGCGGTCACGTGGCTCGCACTCGAACGCGGCGTCCCGGTGACCGATGAACCCGCACTGGCGGCACTGGCCGCAGCGAACGACGTCGAATTCGAGTACGCCGCTCACGCCGTGCTGCCCACCGCCGTACGCATCGCCGGCACCGATGTCACGGCCGCCATCCGCACACCCCGCGTCGACGCGGCCGTGAGCGCGGTCTCCCGGGTCCCCGAGCTGCGCTCGGTGCTCGTCGGCCGTCAGCGAGAGTTGGCATCGGCTGCCGATGCCGTCGTGGAGGGCCGCGACATCGGCACCGTGGTGTTCCCCGACGCTGCGGTCAAGGTGTTCCTTACCGCATCATCCGCCGAGCGGGCCCACCGGCGGAGCCGTCAGCTCGCAGACACCGGCCATACGGTTGCCGTTGACGAGGTGCGGGAGGGGCTCGTGCGACGTGACGAAGCCGATTCCTCGCGTGACGCCGGCCCGCTCGACAGGGCGAGCGATGCGCATCTTCTCGACACGACCGGACTCACGGTCAACGAGGTCGTCGACCGCATCGTCGCCCTCTGGGAGGACTCGGATGAGCACACAGTCCGCTGAGTACCTGGTGACGGACACGTGGCTCGCCCGGTTCATGCGTGGCTGGCCCTCACGCTTCGTGCTGTGGCTCTTCCATACGCGCGTCATCGGCATCGAGAACGTCCCGCCTGGTGGCGCCATCCTCGCGGGGAACCACGTGTCCTACCTCGATCCGATACTCCTGTGGTGTGCCGCGCCGAGACGCACGCACTTCATGGCCAAGCAGGAGTTCTGGGACGCGGGCATCGTCGGGAAGTTCCTCGACCGGCTGTGGAGTTTCCCCGTCAAGCGCGGTGAAGGTGACCGCGCCGCGATCACGCGCGCGACCGCGTTGCTGCAGGCCGGTGAGCTCGTCGGCATCTTCCCTGAAGGCACACGCGCCGAAGGACCGGGCCAGGAACTCGGCAGTGCCCACGGCGGCGTCGCGTTCATCGCCCTGCGCGCCTCGGCACCGGTCGTGCCGGTGGCGTTCGTCGGCACCGACAAGGCATGGCCGCGCGGCCAGCGTCTGCCAAAGCGGGCACCGGTCACCATCGCGATAGGCGAGCCGATCGACACCTCTGCGGTGGCGCCCGAGGCGGGACGCAAGGAGCGCGTCGCCGTTCTCACCACGCACATCATGGATGCCATCTCCGAGGTCCTCAGGGAGGCCCACCGCTCTCGCGAGACCGGGGGTGACCGGCCATGAGGGTGGAGGTGGCCCGCCACGCCGGCGTCTGCTACGGCGTCCAGCGCGCGCTGCGGATGGCCTACGCCGCTGCGGACGGCCCGGGGCCGGTGGCTTCACTCGGCCCGCTCATCCACAACCCGCAGGCAGTCGCCGAACTCGAGGCGCACGGCGTGACCGTGGCCTCCTCACTTGAAGACGTCGAAGGTGGGACGCTCCTCATCCGCTCGCATGGCGTGGACCCCTCCGTCATCCAGGCGGCTGTGGACCGGGGCCTCGACGTCGTGGACGCGACCTGCCCTTTCGTGAGCACCGTCCAGAAGTCGGCAGCTGACCTCGCTGCCGGCGGCTACTTCGTGGTGATCGTGGGGGAGGCCGACCACCCCGAGGTGCAGGGAATCCTGGCGTATGCCGGGACAGACGCGGCCATCGTCGAGACACCCGAGGACGTCCCCGCCGACCTTCCCGCACGGCGAATCGGTGTCGTGGTGCAGACGACGCAACCGCTCTCCGCACTCGAGGCCGTCACGTCGGCACTCCTGCCGCACACCGCCGAGCTGCGCGTGTACAACACCATCTGCAGCGCAACCGCCAAGCGTCAGACCGCCGCTGCCGAGCTTGCCGGCCGCGTCGACGTGGTGGTCGTCGTAGGCGGACACAACTCCGGCAACACGACCCGTCTGGCCGAGATATGCGCGGCTGGCAATCCGCGTACTCACCACGTCGAGACCGCAGCCGAGCTCGATCCCGTGTGGTTCGAGGGCGCCCGGGTGGTCGGTGTCACCGCAGGCGCATCGACCCCGGGTGATCAGATCGATGGCGTCATCGCCGCGATCGAGGCGCTTGGCCCGTCTGGTGACGATGACTGAGCGAGGCCACGAAAGAGCGCGCATGACAGCCGTCGGCCCCCGCGCCGCAGCCGCGGGACTCCGCGTGGGCGACGTGGGCCGCGCGGTTGACGGCAGACCGCTTCGCGACGTCCTCGACTGGCGCTGGTACACGTCCGAGGAGCGATTCTGGCTCACCGTCGAGAGAGACAGCTCTCCGCTGCGGTTCGATATCGTGAACCCGTCGGCAGAACCGCTCGATGTGACGTTCGACTCGGCCCTCTTCACCCCCGTGCGTGAATGTGACAACGCGTGCACGTTCTGTTTCGTCGCTGCTCTGCCGCGAGGCCTCCGTCCCTCGCTCTACGTGCGCGACGATGATTACCGGCTCTCGTTCCTCGACGGGACGTTCGTGACACTCACCTGCATGGATGACACAGACGTCGAGCGCATCCTGACCCAGCGACTCTCGCCGCTCCATGTCTCCGTGCATGCCGTGGACCCGGAGGTGAGGCGCGCACTCATCCGCCCGACCGGCGAAGACCGCGCCCTGGAGATCCTCGGACGGCTCGTCGAGGGCGGGATCGAGATCCACGTACAGGTCGTCCTCGTGCCGGACGTGAACGACGGCACGGTCCTCGACGAGACGCTGGAACACCTGTTCGCTCTGTCGACGATAGTCTCGGTGGGTGTGGTCCCGATGGGCTTCACGCGGCACCAGAGGCGCTGGACGTCCTCGTGGACCGGCGAGACAGCGGGCGGAGTGATCACCCAGCTCGCTCGCTGGCAGGAACGCTGCCGTCACGAACGAGGCATCGGATGGGTGTACGCGGCGGACGAGTTCTACCTGCTCGCCGATGCGCCTGTCCCTTCCGCGGATGCCTACGACGGCTTTCCGCAGTTCGAGAACGGCATCGGCATGGTCAGCGCGTTTCGTGCCGAGTTCTGCCCGCCGAGAAGGCGGTTCTGGCGGCGCGTGAGACCGCTCGACGCGACGCTCATCACGGGGGAGCTCTTCGCGCCGGTCCTCCGCTCGCTTCTTGATGGGGCCGGATGGGAACACGTGCGCGTGCTGCCGGTGGGAAATGCGATGCTCGGCGGCAATGTGAGTGTGACAGGCCTGCTCTCAGGCACAGACATCGTGGCGGCAGTGCGTGCCGACGGTGCGCAGGGTACGTACCTGGTGCCGGACGTTGTAGTAAACTCCGACGGGCTGCTGCTTGATGACACGCCTGCCGACCGGCTCGCGGATCTCGCACAGGCCGATGTGCGGATCGTGGGCCATGATGCCGCCGCTCTCGTAGAGGCCCTCTTCAAACGACAGGGACGAGGTCACAGATGACGCTACCGATCGTTGCCGTAGTCGGACGCCCGAACGTCGGCAAATCGACGTTCGTGAACCGGCTCGTGCAGTCACAGGACGCCATCGTCCACTCGCAGTCAGGCGTGACCCGGGACCGCAGCTACCACCGGACGGACTGGAACGGCCGCGAGTTCATGCTCGTCGACACGGGCGGCATCGAGTTCTCCACCGACGACGCCTTCGGTGAATCCATCCGCGACCAGGCGGTCATCGCAGCGCGCGAGGCCGACGTGGTCATCTTCCTCGTCGACGGGATGACGGGCATCGCCGAGGGCGACGAGCAGGTGGCCGCCCTTCTCAGGCGCCAGGAGACTCCGGTCTTCCTGGTCGTCAACAAGCTCGACACGCCCGGGCGCGAGGACCCCATCCATGAGTTCTGGAACCTCGGACTCGGCCAGCCGTGGGCGGTCTCGGCACTCCACGGTCACGGCACGGGCGATCTGCTCGACGCCATCGTCGAGGTACTTCCGGCAGCCGACGAGGAACCGGAGGACGACGCCATCCACGTGGCCATCATCGGCAAGCCGAACGCCGGGAAGTCGTCGCTCTACAACCGGCTCCTGGGAGCCGAGCGGTCGATCGTCTCCTCGGTGGCCGGCACGACACGTGACGCGATCGACACGATGCTCCACCAGGACGATACGGCGTTCCGACTGGTCGACACGGCCGGCCTCCGGCGCCGCGGCGCGATCGACGAAGACGTCGAGTACTACGGGTTCGTCCGCGCCATGCGTGCGATCGATCGCGCACAGGTGGCGGTCATCGTCATCGACGCGGCGAGTGGCGTGACCGACCAGGACCAGCGCGTCGCACGCTTCGCCGCCGAGCGCGGATGCGCCATCGTCCTTGCGCTCAACAAATGGGACCTGCTCGAGACCCCCGAAGAGAAGGTGGACCTCGTCGCCGAGCTACCCGATAGACTCGGCTTCATCGGCTACGCACCCATCGTGCGCGTGAGTGCGCTCACGGGCAGTGGCGTCCACAAGCTTCTTCCGATGGTCCGCACGGTGTACGAGTCGTACTCGCAAACCATTCCGACGAGCCATCTCAACCGTCTTCTGGCGGACCTGCGAGCCAGTGGACACACCATCTCCAAGGGCGGCAAGATGCTTCGCTTGCAGTACGTCACGCAGACGGACACCTGTCCGCCGCAGTTCACGTTCTTCGCCAACCATCCGCGGATGGTTGACACCAACTACGAGCGCTACCTGGAGAACCGCCTGCGCGAGAGCTTCGACCTTGCGGGTACGCCCATCCGGCTGAGATTCCGCCAGAAGACCTGACATGGATACGGCACTGCGCGTTCTTCTCGCCATCGTCGTCCCATACGTGATCGGTTCGATACCCTGGGCCTTCATCATCGTGCGCCTGTTCTGGAAACAGGACATCCGTACGTTGGGCTCGGGCAACACGGGCGCCACCAACGTCCTGCGCGTCTTCGGCACCGTTCCCGGCGTGGCGGTCCTCTTGCTCGATGCACTCAAAGGCGCACTCGGTGTGTGGATCGCGACGGCGCTCGCACCGGAAGCGGCCGGGGTGATCGCACTCGATTGGTTCAAGGTCATCGGCGCCCTCGCGGCCATCGCCGGCCACTCCTTCTCGTTTCTCATCGGCTTCTCGGGTGGTAAGGGCGTGGCTACTGCCGCAGGGGCGATCATCGTCATGGCGCCGAAGGCCGTCCCGGTGCTCCTGCTCATCTTCTTCCTCACTGTCGCTGTGTCTCGGATTGTGTCAGTGGGATCGCTTAGCATCGGCGTGTGCTTTCCGGTGGTATCGTGGTTCGTGTATCCGGAGAGGCCCGCGCTTTTCGTGTTCTTCCTGGCCACGGGCGTCTTCTTGATCTGGCGCCACCGTGAGAACATCAAGCGGATCATGAAGGGTACCGAGAGCAGGATCACGTTCAAGCGGCGGCTGTGGGACGACCACCGACCGCATGATGACGGGAGTGTCTGAGGCCATGCGTGTAGCGGTAGTCGGTGCGGGCTCATGGGGAACGGCCGTGGCGTGGCTACTCGGCGAGAAGGGACTCGACGTACGTCTCTGGGCGCTCGAACCCGAGATCGTGGACGCGATCAATCGTGACCACCGCAATCCTTCGTACCTGAAGGACGTCATACTGCCCGCAAACGTCCTCGCGACGAACGACATGGAGCAGGCCGTGAACGGTGCTGCAGCAGTGGCCATCGTCACGCCCAGTCACGCTGTCCGGCCGGTCGCCGAGCGGCTTCGTCCGCTGCTTCCTGTGAGCACCCCCGTCGTCAACCTGTCCAAGGGCGTGGAGGTCGGAACAGGGAAGCGCATGACCGAGGTTCTCGAAGAGGTCCTCGGCGATCGTGAACGACTCGCGGCTCTATCAGGCCCCAACCACGCCGAGGAGGTCTCGCGTGGTATCCCGTCGGCGACCGTGATCGCCGCCTATGATCCCGAGGTGGGAACGTTCCTGCAGTCGGTGTTCATGGCTCCTACCTTCCGCGTGTACACGAATCCCGACGTCATCGGCGTGGAGCTCGGTGGCGCGTCCAAGAACGTTGTCGCCATCGCCGCAGGCATGAGCGATGGACTCGGCTATGGCGACAACAGCAAGGCCACGCTGATCACCCGCGGTCTTGCCGAGATGACGCGGCTCGGTGTGCGCCTCGGCGCGAATCCGCTCACGTACATGGGCCTTGCTGGCATGGGTGATCTCATCGTCACCTGCACGTCACGGCACTCCCGGAACCGGGCGCTCGGTGAGTGGATCGCCAGGGGCGGCACGATGGAGAGCTATGCGGAGGAGACACACATGGTGGCCGAGGGTGCGAAGGCTGCCATCGCCGTCGACGATCTCGCCACATCGGTCGGTCTTGAGCTGCCCATCACGCGTCTGGTGCGTGCGATTCTCTACGAGGGCCACTCGGTCACCGATGCCGCCGACCTGCTCATGGGCCGCTCGGCAGTGGATGAACTCCACGGCCTCGACCTCTTCTGAAGGGAGACTCAGTGACCCGGGAGCTCTATCTGGCGCCATCGATCCTTTCGGCTGACTTCACACGCCTCGGCGAGGCGGTCGCACTGGCCGAAGAAGGGGGAGCCGACCTGATCCACGTCGACGTGATGGATGGGCACTTCGTGCCGAACCTCACCATCGGTCCGCCTGTGGTACGTGCTCTTAAGAAGGTCGCCCGCAGGCCGCTCGACGTGCATCTCATGGTCTCGGACCCGGATCGGACTGCACAGTGGTACGTGGATGCCGGTGCGGACATCGTGACGATCCACATCGAAGCCGCCACACACGTGCATCGCACGCTGGCGGCCATCCGTGAAGGCGGGGCGCGCGCCGGTATCACACTCAACCCCGGCACACCTGCGTCGGCGATTCGAGAGGTGCTCCCGTATGTGGACCTCGTACTCGTCATGAGCGTCAACCCCGGCTTCGGGGGACAGTCCTTCATCGCCACGTCGCTCAGGAAGATCGCCGAGATCGCTGCGATGTGCCGGGAGCTGGGCGTCTCACCCAGGATCGAGGTGGACGGCGGTATCGACACGACAACGGCACCGTCGGCCGTCGCAGCGGGAGCCGATGTGCTGGTCGCCGGCAACGCGGTGTTCGGGATGGCGGACCCGGTCGCGGCGTTGCGTGAGCTGAGGGCCTCGGCAACCCGCCGGATAGTGTAAACTGTAGCCAGTTCTTCTTATGGGGCGGGGTGAAAGTCCCCACCGGCGGTGAAAGCCCGCGAACCCCCGAGAGGGGGCCGATCCGGTCACATCCCGGAGCCGACAGTTATAGTCTGGATGAGAATAGGAAGGCACATATGTGTTTCTTCACCGACCCCACGGTCGGCATCGCTCATCCCGTCATGCAACGGGCCGTCCTCCTCGCTGAGCGCGGGCGCGGTACCGTGAGTCCCAACCCGCTCGTCGGCTGCGTGATCGTGCGCGGGGACGAGGTGGTGGGTGAAGGCTTCCACGAGCGTCCCGGGAGACCGCACGCCGAGGCGATGGCGCTCGAGGCCGCCGGGGACCGGGCCCGTGGCGCCCACGCGTTCGTCACGCTCGAACCCTGCAACCACTACGGCCGGACACCGCCGTGCGCGACCCGTCTGATCGCGGCAGGCGTCGCCGAGGTCACCATCGGCATGCCTGACCCGAATCCAGAGGTCGCCGGCGGAGGGGCGGCCGCACTCGAAGCGGCGGGGGTCATCGTCCACTGGGCGGACGATCCGTCGCCGTTCGCACGCCAGAACGAGGCCTGGCTCTTCCGGATGCGCACGGGACGGCCGTTCGTGACCGTCAAGGTCGCCCTCACTCTCGACGGACGGCCGACGCTCGCCACCGGCTCCCGGACGCGCATCACCGGCGCCGGCGCCGCCGGGGTGACGATGGCGCTGCGCGCTCGCGCGACGGCCGTGGCGGTGGGTCGGGCCACTGCGGTCATCGATGATCCGGTGCTCACCGTACGTCATCCTGACGGCACGCTTGCCGATGGCCACCAGCCCCGCCGCGTCCTGCTGTGCCGCGATACCCTTCCGCCGCTGGACCTGCGCATGATGTCCGATGCCTTCGCGGCGCCGTTGGTAGTGGTATCGGACCTCGCCCCTTCGTCAGAAGTCGCCGGGTTCGCCCGGCGCGGTGTACCGGTCGTGCGTTACCTTGCAGAATCCGGCCTGACCGCCGCCCTGCGTGCGCTTGCACATGAGGGCATCGATGACGTCTTCGTGGAAACAGGCCCAGGGCTTCTCAGTGCCCTGTGGCGCGAGGCACTCATCGACGAGCTGGTCACCTTCACCGCCGGCGGCATGGGTGGCGATCAGGCGCCCTGCGCTTTCTCTGGCTCGGCTGACGTGAACGACGGAGGACTCGCCGCCCGATTCCTCCCGGTGTGGTCGTCCATAGAGGGAGAGGATCTCGTGGCCGTGTGGCGTCCGAAGAACCAGAACGGTCCTGACTGTGACGAGGGGAGTGTTGCGTGATGTTCACCGGTCTCATCGAATGCGAAGGGGTGATCACGCGTGCCGAGCGTGGCGGTGGCGGTATGCGCCTCGAAGTGTACGCACCCGAGTTCGGCCGTGACATGGCCATCGGCGACTCAATCGCGGTGGACGGCGTCTGCCTGACGGTCGTCAAGTTCGTGCGCGGTGCCTTCCTTGCCGACGTGAGTCCTGAGACGCTCGACCGCAGCACGCTCGGTGGTCTGCGCCAGGGCATGAAGGTGAACCTCGAACGGGCGCTCCGCCTCTCCGATCGCCTCGGCGGGCATATCGTCTCCGGCCACATCGACGGGGTGGGCCGCCTGGAGCTCCGGCAGCCTACGGGCGACTTCACCGTCTATCAGTTCCACGCGCCCTCCGAGGTCATGCGGTATGTCGTCGAGAAGGGATCGATCGCCGTCGACGGGATCTCGCTCACGATAGCGAAGCTTGGCGCAACCGGGTTCACGACGGCCGTCATCCCGCAGACGGAGGCGTCGACGACGCTGCGCGAGAAGCCCATCGGAGCGCCAGTGAACCTCGAAGGGGACATCCTGGCGAAGTACGTGGAGCGCTTCATCGGCGGGTACACGGGTGCGACCAGCGCGCCCACTGCCGAACGGAAAGGACTGGGCGAACTCCTGAGGGAGTTCGGGGACGACGGAAGGACCGGACGATGAGCGGAGTATTCGCAACGATCGAAGAGGCCCTGGAGGAGCTCGCCGCGGGCCGGATGGTGATCGTCGTCGACGACGAGGATCGCGAGAACGAGGGCGACTTCGTCATGGCGGCGGAGCGGGTCACGCCCGAATCCATCAACTTCATGGCCATGCACGGCCGCGGTCTCATCTGTCTGCCGATGACAGGCGAGCGCCTCGATGAACTGCAGATCGGCCCGATGACCTCGGACAACACCTCGGAGCAGGGAACCGCGTTCCAGGTCTCCATCGGCGCCAAGGGCAAGATCACCACGGGTATCAGCGCAGCCGATCGCGCCGTGACCGTTCAGACGGCCATCGACCCCACGGCCCGCCCCGAGGACATCTCGCGCCCCGGTCATGTGTTCCCGCTGAGGGCCCGCCCCGGTGGCGTGCTCGAGCGCGCCGGTCACACCGAGGCGGCTGTCGACCTGGCACGTATGGCCGGACTCTACCCCGCGGGTACCATCTGCGAGATCATGAACCCGGACGGCACGATGGCCCGTCGACCGGAGCTGGAACAGGTCGCCGCCGAACACGGCCTCAAGATGATCACGGTCGAGGAGCTCATCCGGTACCGCCGCCGCACCGAGCACCTGGTCGAACGGATCACCGTCGTCAAGATGCCTACGGCGTTCGGCGAGTTCACCGCATACGCGTATCGCTCGCTGCTCGACGGAATCACACACGTGGCGCTGGTCGCCGGTGACGTCAAGGGAGCCTCCGACGTCCTGGTACGCGTGCACTCGGAATGTCTCACGGGAGATGTCTTCCACTCGCTGCGCTGCGACTGCGGTGAGCAGCTCACCGAGGCGCTCCGGCGTGTACAGGAGGCCGGCAGGGGAGTGGTGCTGTACATGTCCGGCCACGAGGGTCGCGGCATCGGTCTCGCCAACAAGATGCTCGCCTACAAGCTCCAGGAAGAGGGCGCCGATACCGTCGAGGCCAACGAGGCGCTCGGCTTCCCGGCGGACCTGCGCGACTACGGCATCGGCGCACAGATTCTCGCCGACCTCGGCCTCACGTCGGTGCGTCTGCTCACCAACAACCCCAAGAAGATCATCGGACTGGAAGGCTACGGTCTGACCGTGACGGAACAGGTGCCGCTCCAGGCGGGCTGTTGCTCGCACAACAACCGGTACCTGAAGACCAAGCGTGACAAGCTCGGCCATCTGCTCGACCTTGCCGATGACGAAGAGTGAAGGGAGTCACCATGACCATCTACGAAGGTGATCTGATCGGAAGCGGTCTGCGCTTCGGCATCTGCATCAGCCGCTTCAACGAGCTCCTGTCGTCGCGTCTCCTCTCCGGCGCACTGGACGCGCTCACCCGCCATGGTGTAGCCGAGGACGACGTGGACGTCGCCTGGGTTCCCGGCGCATTCGAGCTACCGCTCGTCGCCAAGACCATGGCCGATAGCGGGAGGTACGACGTCGTGCTCGTGCTCGGAGTCGTCATCCGTGGAGGGACACCACACTTCGAATACGTGGCAGCCGAGGTGTCGAAAGGCGTGGCGAAGGTCTCGCTCGACAGCGGTGTGCCGGTCATGTTCGGCGTCATCACCGCCGACACTATCGAGCAGGCCGTGGAGCGTGCCGGCACGAAGATGGGCAACAAGGGCTGGGATGCGGCGCTCGCCGGCATCGAGACGGCGAAGGTGATGCGAGGCCTCACCACCGCCTGATCTGCATGGCCCGGTCACCCTGGGGGCACCCGGGTTCACCTGAGGCTGAGAACCCGCGTATCCCGGTGGATGCGCGGGTTCGTCGCGTCCGGCGCTCCCACAGTCAAGGGGCGGGTACGCTACTATGGTCTCCCGGGCGAGAGGAGCGGCTCCTTGATCGATATGCACATCCACACGTGGCGCTGCCGCCATGCGGTGGGCACGGTCGATGAGTACGTGCGTGCCGCAGTCGCTCGCGATATCAGGACGATGGCCTTCACCGAACATCTTCCGCTCAACCGCGGGCTTACAGATCGGATACCGGGTGCCACAGCCTACGCGATGCCCTCTGAAGAGCTTCCCGAGTACCTGGCCGAAGTGCGGGACGCTGTCGCGCTCGGCGAAGAACTCGGCGTCGAAGTCCTGCTCGGCGTCGAGGTCGATCTTGATGTGTTGAGCATGCCGGGCGCACGAGAGACCGTGTCGCAGCTCGAGAACGCAGACCTCGACCTCGTTCTCGGATCCGTGCACTTCATCGACGACTGGGCCTTCGACGACCCAGCCCGCACCGAACGGTACGACGAGTGGCGCATAGAAGACCTCTGGGACCGCTATTTCACCGATGTGATAGCAGTCGCGTCGGCCGGTATCGTGGACGTCATCGCCCATGCCGACCTCGTGAAGAAGTTCACCCGGGCGCCTGCGGGTCGTGCGCCGCAACTCTATCGCGAGGCGGCAGCGGCATTCGCGGAGGCGGGGGTCGTGGTGGAGATCAACTCGGCAGGACTGCGCAAGCCCTGCGCCGAGGTGTATCCTTCGCCCGGTTTCTTGAACGAACTGCGCGCGGCCGGTGTCCCCGTGACGATCGGTTCCGATGCTCACGCCCCCACGGAGGTCGGCGTGGGGCTGGACGTGGCGGTCGCCGCCGCACGCGAGGCCGGCTACCGTTCGGTATCCGTCTTTCGGCAGCGGATTCGCGAGGAGGTGCCCATCGATGCACTGTGATCGTTCCTCCAGTCCGTCCGCCGCTCTCGTTGTGAGTGCCCTCGAGCGTGCGTTGCTCGCCGAAGCCCCGAACGCGTGGGCCGAGTCGTGGGACCGCGTGGGCCTCGTTGTCGGTGATCCCGCAGCTGCGGTGACAGGCGTCTTCGTCACGCTCGATGCCACCGCCGAGGCGTGCGTCCGTGCACGCTCGCTGGGAGCGAATGCACTGGTGACTCATCATCCGCCGTTTCTCGAGACACCCGAGCGCATCGTGCCAGGGCCGGGTCCCGAGGGAACCCTGACGGCCGCGATCACCTCCGCTGTGAGCGTGATCGCGATGCACACGAACCTCGACCGGCATCCGGACGGCGCGTCGGCGCTCGCCTTCCGGTTGGGACTCGAACCCGGGGCGCCTCTGGAGCCCGCGCCCGTCGATCCCGCGCGGCCAGAGGCCCGTCTCGGAACAGTCGCCCGATGGAAGGCAGGCGGAACGGTCGCAGAGCTCGCGCGACATGCGGCGACGGTCCTCGGCAGCGGTGTCCGCATCTGGGGTGAGGCGGGACGGCAGGTGCGCACGGTGGCGGTCGCCAACGGTTCCGGGGGTTCGCTGATCGAGGCAGCGCTGGCGGTGGCGGACGTCTATGTCACCGGCGAGGTGCGGTATCATGACGCGATTGCGGCCACGGCGCGTGGGCTGTCCATCATCGAGCTCGGGCACGACGTCTCCGAGTGGCCCATCGTGGGGGTACTCGCCGATCTGGTGAGACGCTCGCTCCCGGACGACGTACCGGTGCATCTCGAACAGCCGACATCGGCTGCTGACACCGTGGAGGTGCGCGATGAGTGAAGGTGAACTCCTGATAGAGCTCATGGAACGGGATCTTGCGATCGCACGTGCGCAGAAGAGTCTCGATGAGCTGCCCGAGAAGACGACCATTCTCAAGCTGCGCCAGCGAATCAGGGAGATCGCGGCGATCAGAGAGAAGGCCGACGCGCAGGTACACCGTGCGGACGCCGCAGTGAAACAGGCCGAGGACGAGGCCGCGTCCCTTCACGAGAAGATCGACGCCGAGCAAGCGAAGGTGCTCTCCGGTGAAGTGGCGAATGCCAAGGAGCTTCAGACGCTCACACGCGCACTCGATTCGCTCGGACGCAGGAAGGACGCGGTCGAGCGCCAGGCGCTCGACCTGATGGAGAAGGCGGACGAGGCCCGCGCGCAGCTCGCGAAGATCGACGCCACACTCGAAGAGGGCGCTCGCCGCGAAGCCGAGCTCATCGAGGTCTACAAGGAGAAGGGCGGTGCCCTGCAGATGGACGTGGCCCGGCTGAACGCCGCGCGGGCGAAGCTCGCCGCACAGCTCGGCCCGCACCTGATCGATCGTTACGAGTCTGTCAGGGCCTCAAAGCATGGCATCGCGGTGGGGGTCTTCGATGGCTCGCTGTGCAGTGCCTGTCGTACACAGATCCCCTCTGGTCAGGCGCAGGCACTTTCGGCCGGACCGCCTATCGCCGAGTGCCCCAACTGTCATCGGATACTCATCGTGAGGCGCACCGATGGATGACGTCTGGCGGATCAACACCGACGGCGGATCACGCGGCAACCCGGGCCCGGGTGGCGTGGGCGTCGTGGTCGCCGCCCCCGACGGTACGATCGTGGCGAGTGGCGGTGCGTTCCTCGGGCACACGACGAACAACATCGCGGAGTATGAGGCGCTCCTGTGGGGGATGCGCGCTGCGCTCGCACTCGGTGCCCGACGGGCCGTCATGCGTGCGGACAGCGAATTGGTCGTCAAGCAGCTCCGCGGGGAGTACCGGGTCAAGAACGAGGGGCTCAAGCCGCTCTTCGTGCAGGCGCAGACGCTTCGACGGCGCTTCGACGCCATCGAGTTCGAACACGTCCGCCGAGCACAGAACGCCGCCGCCGACGCGCTCGCCAACGAGGCGATGGACCTGGGTACGACAGTCGGCGATGCCCCCGAGCCACCACAACCCACCGGTGGCGCAACCGGCAGGCTCTTCGAGTGAAGACGGGAGAGGACACATGTACGAACTCATGATCCGCGGGCACTTCGATGCCGCGCATGCACTTGTAGGCTACCCGGGCGAGTGTCACCGGCTCCATGGACACACGTGGGACGTGGAGGTGGTCGTCCGGGGCTCGAAGCTCGATGAGGTGGGCATCGTCTACGACTTCAAGCAGCTGAAGCTCGACCTGGCGACCGTGATCGAGCCTCTCGACCATGCGTACCTCAACGAGGTCCCGCCGTTCGACACGATGAATGCGACCGCCGAGAACCTCTCCCGGTTCCTCTTCGAGGAACTCTCCGCTCGCGTAGGTGAAGCGGTACGCGTGGTCGAGGTGTCTGTTTGGGAGTCACCTGTGGCGCGCATCACCTATCGCCCGGGGGAGTAGCCCGCTGAGCCGGGTGATATCATGCCAGGCCGAGCGGTGATCGAGCGCGCCTGACCCGATACGCCCTCACCACGGCCGGGGCTTCCTATCGGCACCCGATGACGGCTGCGAGGCGCCGGGCAGAAGTCAAGCCCTGGTATCGCGGCACTCTTAGCGTATACTAATCGCATCGCGCGCAGGGGCTGCGTGCGTGACACCGTGCATCCCGCGTCCCGAGGAGGGCTCATGCCGAGCGCGACCATGGACGAGTACCTCGAGTCTATATACAAGCTGAGTGAACACGGCGAAGTGCGTCCCGCACAGCTTGCGGAGGCGATGTCCGTCTCCGGTCCTACGGTCACGGCCACACTCAAACGACTTGAGGCTGCAGGTTACGTCGAACGCCCTGACGGAGGAGTCGCCCTGACGATCGAGGGCCGACAGGCCGCACTCGATATCGTACGGCGCCACCGTCTCGCGGAACGTTTTCTCGTGGACGTCCTCGGTCTGGCCTGGGACGAGGTCCATGAGGAGGCATGCCAGCTTGAGCACGCCCTTTCGCCGCGGGTACAGCGTGCACTCGAGGAGTTCATGGACAATCCCGCTGTCTGCCCCCACGGCCACCCGATACCCTCGGCCGATGGCACGATAGCGCCCCAGACCGGCGTCCCGCTCTGTCAGATGGGCACCGGAGAGGAGGCCGAGGTCGTCCGTATCGACGACGAGAGCGGCGCGCTGCTCTCGTACCTGTCATCGCTCGGCATGTTTCCGGGGACGAGAGTGCGTGTGTGTGACATCGCACCCTTCAAAGGACCGCTGCTGGTCGAGGTCGGCGATGCACGGTATGCGCTCGGCCGTGACATCGCGAAAAAGATCGTCGTCGGCGCACCTGGCGTGCACCGTCACCATCGCGGGGGCCGCGGGTGAGCAGTGCCCGCAGCCGGGATGCGAACGCTCGTGTCGAGCGCCCCGAGGGTGAGGTCGTCGTCGCACTCGTCGGCAATCCCAACGTCGGGAAGTCGACGATCTTCAACGCACTCACCGGCCTCGGCGTCTCGACGGCGCACTATCCCGGCACCACGCGCGAGGTTCTGAGCGCCACCGCACGCGCTGGCGTGCGCAGGGTCGGCGTCATCGACCTGCCCGGGACCTACGCGATCGCGGGTGCCGAGGAGGACGAGTGGGTGGTCCGCCGCGCCCTCGCGGATCTCGTACCCGACGTCCTCGTGATGGTCGTCGACCCCCTGGCACTCGCTCGCAACCTCTATCTGGTCCTCGAGGCTATCGATCTCGGCCACCGCGTCGTTGTGGCATTGAATCTGGCCGACGAGGCACGTCGTGCGGGCGTCCTGATCGATGCGAGTGCGCTTTCACAGCGACTCGGCGTGAAGGTCGTGACGACGGTCGCCACGCGGGGCGTGGGAATCATGGACCTCGTCGACGCCGCGTTCGATGCGGCCGTGAGACCGGCGCCGACACCCCTGGGCTACGGCCAGGACCTGGAGGCGCTCATCCAGCCGCTCGTGACCGCATGGCAGGAGACGGAGTCCATGTCGGCCGAAGCGGCCCGTGCCACGACGCTGGCCATGATCGCAGGCCATGAGGAGCCTTTCGAACGCGCCAACGACCGCGTGCGCTCGACGGCGGCGGACGTGCAGGCGGCAGTGAAGTCGCGCTTCGACGAGGAACCGGCCGTCCATATCGCACGCGAGCGACACGGTCTCGCGGGCGTGCTCGCCGATGCGGTCACCCGCCCGGGCAGCGAGAGTCGTCGTGTGCCTGACCTGTGGTCGCTCACAACCTCACCGGTGACCGGTGTGCCACTCGTGGTCCTCACGGTGGCGGCTGTCTTCGCGTTTCTGTTCTTCGCGGGCGAGTTTCTCGCGGGGCTCTTCTCATCGGCCTGGGCCTCGTTCGCGTCACCGGCTATCACCGCGCTCATCACATCCCTTGCGGGAGAGGGCATCGTCGCTCGCGTACTCCTGTGGGGTTTTGACGCGGGCATCGAGGCGGGTCTTGCCATCGGTCTGCCGTACATCCTCACGTTCTACTTTCTGCTCGGATTGCTCGAGGACACGGGATACCTCAACTCGCTCGCATTCCTGACGGACCGCGTCATGCACCGTCTCGGCCTGCATGGACGCGCGATCGTGCCCTTGGTGGCCGCGGCCGGCTGCAACGTGCCGGCGCTTGTCGCCGCCGAACAGCTCCCCGGCAAGCGTGAGCGGCTCATCGCATCCACGCTCATCCTCTTCATCCCGTGTAGTGCCCGGACGGCGGTCATCCTCGGTGCGGTCGGCCACTACATCGGCATGGGGAGCGCCCTTATCGTGTTCCTCCTGGTGATGCTCTGCTGGGTAGCGATAGCGATCGCGTTGCAGCGGCTGCTACCCGGTCGCTCAGAGGGCCTCGTTATGGAGATGTTCGGCTTTCGGCGGCCGGCCATCCGTCGGGTCTTCGCGAAGGCCTGGGAGCAGTTTCGCGAGTTCCTGTTCGTGGCGATGCCCATCGTCGTGATTGGTAGCCTGGTCCTCGGCCTGCTCTACGAGACCGGTTGGCTCTCGTATCTCAGCATCCCTCTCAAGCCGTTCGTCGAGGACTGGCTCGGCCTGCCGGCGGTGGCCGGTGTGACGCTCGTCGCGGGTATGCTCCGAAAGGAGCTTTCGCTACAGCTGCTCGCGGCGCTCTCGGCTGCCGCAGCGGGCTTCGCAGGAGCCGAGTTGACCGACGTCATGACCCAGGCGAACCTCATCGTCTACGTCCTCGTGAATGCGATCGCACTGCCGTGTGTCTCGTCGGTCGCCATCTTCTGGAACCGCCACGGCTGGCGGACCTCTCTCGTGGTCATCGCAGCGGGTGTGGCGGTCGCGCTCATACTCGGCGGCGTCGTAGCGCGAGTGCTGCCGTTCTTCGGCATCCAGTAGCTGTCAGCCTCGCGGCCGAGCGCGATCAGACAACCTGGGGGCGGCACGATGCTCCTTGTCGCGAGTCCCTTCGGCTGGTACCCTACGGTAGACCTTTAAAACCGGTCCCGTGAGGCCGGCAAGGGGAAATCGCATAGCTCGTCTCCAGCGCGCAGTCCATCAGGCTGCAATCGGGGATCATCGAGACATTCGACGCCTTCTTGCCCGGTGCAAGGAGGCGTTCTTGCACCCCCGGGACGCGTAGGGGAGGGAGGTGTCGGCGTGGAGTATCACGAGACAGCCGAAGTGATGGACGATCGTGCCATAGACCGGGCACTCACCCGCATCGCCCACGAGATACTGGAGGCCGACGAGGGGTCGGCCAACATCGCGCTCGTGGGTATCATGACGCGGGGGGTGGACATGGCCGCGCGACTCGCCGAGCGGATCGAGCGGATCGAGGGTACACCCGTACTGGTCGGCAGCCTGGACATCTCGTTCTACCGCGATGACGTGGCCATGCGCCTCAGCCCGGAGATCCACAGGACCGACATCCCGTTCGAGGTGGACGGACGCACCGTCGTGCTGGTGGACGACGTGCTGTATACCGGGCGAACCATCCGGGCGGCGATGGACGCGATCATGGACTACGGACGTCCCGCTGCCATCCAGCTCGCGGTCCTCGTCGACCGGGGCCATCGGGAACTGCCGATCCGGGCGGACTTCGTCGGTAAGAACATCCCTACCGCGCGTCGTGAGCGCGTGCGAGTGCTTCTCGCCGAGACGGACGGCAGGGACTCGGTCATCATCTACAAGGCGGACGGCGAGGTGGGGTAGACGATGCTGAGTTCGCGACACCTGCTGGGCATGGACGATCTCACTCGTGACGACATCACCCTCATCCTCGATACCGCCAACTCGTTCTTCGAGGTGAATCAGCGGCGAATCAAGAAGCTTCCCACCCTACGCGGCCGGACCATCGTCAACCTCTTCTTCGAGCCCTCGACCCGGACACGCACGTCGTTCGAGATCGCCGCGAAGCGCCTCTCGGCGGACGCCATCAACTTCTCGGCATCGGCATCGGCCACCGCCAAGGGCGAGACGCTGCGGGACACCGCGCGCACGCTGGCGGCCATGGCTTGTGACCTCGTCATCGTGCGCCACCGCTACGCGGGGGCTCCCGCCATACTCGCCGAGGAGATGGACTGCTCCATCGTGAACGGCGGTGACGGTACCCACGAGCACCCGACGCAGGCGCTCCTCGACCTTTACACGATGCGCGAAGCGTTGGGACATCTCGAAGGTCTCCGCGTGGGCATCGTGGGCGATGTCTCCCACTCGCGCGTCGCGGGCAGTCTGACGCGTGCGCTCGTGACAGTGGGAGCGAAGCCGGTGCTGGTCGGGCCGCCGACACTGATGCCCGCGCGCCCGGAGGTCCTTGGCGCCGAGGTCTCCTTTGATCTCGATGAGGCGCTTCCAACCCTCGATGTGGCCTACATGTTGAGGGTACAGTTCGAGCGTGCCGAGCGGATGCCGTTCCCTTCCAATCGCGAGTATGCGACGCTCTGGGGGATGAACTCGAGGCGTCTGGATGCTCTACCCTCAGGTGCGATCGTCATGCATCCCGGTCCGATGAACCGCGGTGTCGAGATCTCGGCCGATGTGGCCGATTCGAACCGGTGCGTTGTTCTCGATCAAGTCGAGTCGGGCGTAGCGGTTCGCATGGCCGTGATGTACCTGCTGTTGGGAGGTGGCGACAGTGGCACTTCTGTTTAAGGGCGCCCGGGTGGTCGACCCCGCGTCGGACCTCGATGCGGTGCTGGACGTGGTGGTCCGGGACGGTCTCATCGTCGAGGTGGGCGGGGATCTGTCGATACCCAAAGGGGAGACCCTCGACTGTACATCGAAGGTCCTGATGCCGGGTCTTGCGGACCCGCACGTGCATCTGCGTGAACCCGGTCAAGAGTACAAGGAGACCATCGCAAGCGGCACGCGCGCGGCAGCCCACGGTGGCTTCACCGCGGTCGCCGCGATGCCCAACACGCGTCCGGTCGTCGACACCGGCTCGGTGGTCCGTTTCGTGCGCGAGCGCGCGGCAGCCACAGGCGCTGTGCGCGTATACCCACTCGGCGCTCTCACCAAGGACCAGGCTGGCGAACAGCTGGCCGAGATCGGTGACATGATCGCCGAGGGCGCCATCGCCTTCTCGGACGACGGCCATGGCGTCCAGTCAGCGGGGATGATGCGAACCGCGATGGACTACGTGCGTCGATTCGGTGCGACCGTGATCTCGCACTGCGAGGATGTCACACTGTCGGCCGCGGGGGTCGTGAACGAAGGCGTCGTATCCACGCGGCTCGGTATGGCCGGATGGCCCGCGCTCGCCGAGGAAGCCATGGTGTGCCGCGACATCGAACTCGCGGAACTGACAGGGTGCCGATTGCACCTGGCGCACCTCTCCACCGCCGGGTCCATCGATCTAGTACGGCGTGCAAAGGGGCGTGGCCTGAGTGTGACGTGTGAGGTGACGCCACATCATCTCTTCCTTGATGAGGATGCGCTGCGTTCGTATGACACGAACCTGAAGATGAATCCGCCGCTCCGCACCCCGGCCGATCGTGAGGCGCTCATCGCGGGTCTCGTCGACGGCACCATCGACTGCATCGCGACCGACCACGCGCCGCATGCGCCGCACGAGAAGGCACTTGAGTTCGAGCTCGCACCCTTCGGCACGACGGGCCTAGAGACCGCACTGTCGCTCGTGAACACGCACCTGGTATCGACAGGCATCCTGGACTGGCCAGATGTCTGCCGGCTCATGTGTCACGGTCCACGCGCGGCGATCGGTATGCCTGAACTCAGACTGCAGCCCGGGTTCCCCGCGGACCTCACGATCATCGACCCTGAGGCGAGGGTCGAGGTCTCGCCCGGCTGGTTCCAGTCCTCCGCGCGTAACTCGGCATTCCTCGGGATGTCGCTTCTCGGCAAGGCGAGCGAAGTGCTCGTGCAGGGTCAATGGATCGTGCGAAACGGAAAGGTGGTCGTCTAGGTGACGATGCCCGCGCTTCTGGTACTCGAGGACGGCTCCGCGTTTCACGGCTGGAGCTGCGGTGCTCCCGGCGAAGTGTTCGGGGAGATCGTCTTCAACACGTCGATGACCGGCTATCAGGAGATCCTGAGCGACCCCTCGTACGCCGGCCAGATCGTCACGATGACGTTTCCGCACATCGGCGTCTACGGCGTGAACGACGAGGACATGGAGTCGAGAGGCGTCTTCGCCTCGGGTCTCGTGTTGCGCGCCGCCTCGGCATCACCCTCGAACTGGCGTGCGACCGACTCGCTGCCCGGGTTTCTCCACCGGCACGGTATCGTCGCCATCGAGGGGGTCGATACGCGTCGTCTCACCCGAACCATCCGCGAGGCGGGCGCCATGCGATCGGTACTCTCGACCCTCGATCTCGACCCGACGTCCCTGCATCGTAAGGTCCTCGCATCCCCGGAGCTGGTGGACCTCGACTTCGTCGCGACTGTCGCATCTGCGGAGGATGCGATCTGGCGCACCGGCCTCGAGCGGGCCGGGACATTCCCGGCGTTCATGCCAGAGGAACTCGCCTCCCGTGAACCCGGCACTCACGAAGAGGGTCTTGGTGAGCCCGAGGTGTATCGAGTGGTCGCGCTCGACTCCGGCATGAAGTACAACATCGCACGGAGTCTGGAGGCTGTCGGCTGCTCGGTCACCGTTCTGCCCCCCACGACAGCGGCCGACGACATTCTCGCACTCGACCCCGACGGCGTCTTTCTCGCCAACGGTCCTGGCGATCCGGCAACGGTGCCCTATCTCTACGAGACGGTTCAGCAGCTGCTCGGCAAGAAGCCGATATTCGGCATCTGTCTCGGTCATCAGATGCTCGCGCTTGCGCTCGGCGCGTCGACCTACAAACTCAAGTACGGTCACCGCGGAGCCAATCAGCCGGTGAAGAATCTTCTCACCGGGACCATCGAAGTGACGAGTCAGAACCACGGCTTCTGCGTGGATTTCGGCTCCATCGGTCCGCTTGTACCCGAGGAGTCGGGGTCTATCGATCATGACCCGTCTGACATCGCATTCTGGGTTCGAGAGGGTGTGGCGCCGGTCGTCCGGTCTGCCGAGCAGGGCCGTGTACAGCTCACGCACGTGAACCTCAACGACATGACCGTCGCTGGCATCCGCGCGCTCGATCGCGCCGCCTTCTCGGTCCAGTACCACCCCGAGGCGGCACCTGGCCCCCACGACGCCCGCTATCTCTTCGGGGAGTACATCCAGTTGATGCACGCTGCCGGCACGCCACGCCCGCGTCTGTCCGCTGATTCTTCCGCCGAGTAGTCCCCCTCCACACTCGCTCCACGCCGACGTACGACCGCTTCTTCCAGCTGCAGAAGGGAACACATGCCGCGCAGAGACGACATCCGCAAGATCCTCATCATCGGCTCCGGACCCATCGTCATCGGACAGGCGTGCGAGTTCGACTACTCCGGCGCGCAGGCCTGCAAAGTGCTGCGCGAGGACGGGTACGAGGTCGTCCTCGTGAACTCGAATCCGGCGACCATCATGACCGACCCGGACTTCGCGGACAGGACGTACGTGGAGCCGATCACGGTCGAGTTCGTAGAGAAGGTGATCGCCCGGGAGAAGCCGGACGCACTCCTGCCGACCCTCGGCGGACAGACCGGCTTGAACTGCGCCGTGGCACTCGCCGAGGCGGGAGTCCTGGAGCGCCACGGCGTGGAACTGATCGGCGCCACGCTCGACGTCATCAAGAAGGGGGAGGACCGCCGCCTGTTCAGCGAGGCGATGGAACGCATCGGCCTCGAGACACCCCGTTCCGCATACGGCTACTCGGTGGCTGACGCCGAGGCGTTCGCGCGCGAGGTCGGGTGGCCGGTCGTCATCCGTCCGAGCTTCACACTCGGCGGCGCGGGCGGTGGCATCGCCTACAACCTCGAGGAACTGCGGGAGATCACCGCGGGCGGCATCGCGCTCTCGCCGGTGGCCGAGGTGCTCGTCGAAGAGTCGGTGCTCGGCTGGAAGGAGTACGAGATGGAGGTGATGCGTGACGCGAACGACAACTGTGTCATCATCTGCTCCATCGAGAACTTCGACGCGATGGGCGTCCACACGGGCGACTCCATCACGGTCGCGCCGGCGCTCACCTTGAGCGACAGGGAGTACCAGCGCCTGCGTGACGCGTCCTTCGCCATCATGCGGGAGATCGGTGTGACGACCGGCGGTTCGAACGTGCAGTTCGCGGTCAACCCCGCCGACGGTCGCCTGGTCGTCATCGAGATGAATCCCCGGGTTTCCCGTTCGTCAGCGCTCGCCTCCAAGGCCACGGGCTTTCCGATCGCGAAGATCGCGGCGAAGCTCGCAGTCGGGTACACGCTCGATGAGATTCCTAACGACATCACGAAGGCCACACCGGCGAGCTTCGAACCCGCGATCGACTACGTGGTAGTCAAGGTGCCGCGCTTCGCCTTCGAGAAGTTCCCGGGAACCGACACCACGCTCACGACGCGCATGAAGAGCGTGGGGGAGGTCATGGCGATGGGACGCACGTTCCCCGAGGCACTTGGCAAAGCCATGCGATCGCTTGAGGACGGCCGCGGCGGTCTGGGTTTCGACGGACGCGAGTCGTTCGACGAGACGCACTTCGATGCCTATCTCGCGCGCCCCAACGAGCACCGCATCCACTACATCGCCGAGGCCCTCCGCCGCGGGAGGACCGTTGCGGACGTGGCCGAGCTGACCTCGGTCGACCCGTGGTTCCTCGGCCAGATCGCAGACACCGTCACAGTCGCCGAGGAGCTGCGGGGGCGCGCTCTCGCAGATGTGACCGCCCAGGACCTCCGCAGTGCCAAGCAGTACGGACTCTCGGACCGCCAGATGTCTCACCTTCTCGCTGTACCGGAGGGTGAGATTCGTACTCGACGCCTCAACATGGACGTCAAGCCGACGTTCAAGGCAGTCGATACCTGTGCCGCCGAGTTCGCCGCAGGTACCCCGTACTACTACAAGACATACGAGGAGGAGAACGAGGCCGTTCGAAGCGACCGTCCAAAGGTCATCATTCTCGGCGCTGGGCCCAATCGCATCGGCCAGGGCATCGAGTTCGACTACTGCTGCGTTCATGCCGCGTACGCCCTCAGTGACGCCGGATACGAGACGATCATGGTCAACTGCAACCCTGAGACGGTCTCCACGGACTACGACACAAGCGACAAGCTCTACTTCGAGCCGCTCACGTTCGAAGACGTCATGGACATCGTCGACCTCGAGCGTCCTGATGGCGTCCTGGTGACCTTCGGCGGGCAGACACCCCTGAAGCTCGCCGCACCCCTCGAGCGTGCCGGCGTCCCCATCCTCGGTACACGTCCCGAGGCTATCGACCTCGCCGAGGACCGCGAGCGGTTCTCGCGGGTTCTTGACGACCTCGGCATCGCGTACCCCGCTGCGGGTACTGCGACCACCCTCGATGAGGCGGTCGCAGTCGCGCAGCGCATCGGCTATCCGCTGCTCGTGCGACCCAGCTACGTGCTCGGTGGGCGAGGCATGGTGATCGCCTACAACGAGGAGTACCTGCTGCGCTACGTGCGCCAGGCCGCCGAGGTATCGCCTGATCACCCGGTGCTGCTCGACCGCTTCCTCGAGGGCGCCATCGAGGTGGACGTCGATGCCGTGTGCGATGGCGAACGCGTCTACATCGGCGGCATCATGGAGCACATCGAGGAGGCGGGCATCCATTCGGGTGACTCGGCATGTTGCATCCCGCCATTCTCCCTGGGCGAGGAGACGCTCGCGACGATTCGGAAGCATGCGAGGGCGCTCGCGCTCGCCATCGGTGTCGTCGGCCTCATGAACGTCCAGTTCGCGGTGAAGGACGAGGCCGTCTACGTGCTGGAGGTCAACCCTCGTGCGAGCCGGACCGTGCCGTTCGTGAGCAAGGCGACCGGCGTGCCGCTCGCCAAGGTCGCCTCCCGCGTGATGGTGGGCGAGCGTCTCGATGAGATGGACCTCCCGCCTGACGACCGCGAACTCGACCGTTACTGCGTGAAAGAGGCGGTCATGCCGTTCGGCCGCTTCCCCGGTGTCGACAGCACACTCGGGCCGGAGATGAAGTCGACCGGCGAGGTCATGGGTATCGCCGATGACTTCCCTTCGGCATACGCGAAGTCCCAGCTCGCCATCGACTACTCGTTGCCGACGAAAGGGACTGCGTTCATCTCCGTCTCCGAACGAGACAAGCGGGCGATCGTCCCCGTGGCCGCCGGCCTCTCGCGCATGGGCTTCCGCATCCTCTCGACGAAGGGGACGGCGAGACTTCTGCGCGCCTCGGGAATCCCGGTCGACGTCGTGAAGAAGGTGCACGAGGGCCGGCCGAACATCGTCGACCGCATCGTGAACGGTGAGGTGGACCTCGTGATCAACACGCCGTTCGGCCGTGAGACCCGCTCAGACGGGTACCATATCCGGACGGCCGCGGTACAGCACGGCGTGACGAACATCACCACGCTCGCCGCCGCGCTCGCGAGCCTCCAGGCCATCGAGGTCGTACGTCGAGCCGACCTCCCGGTCATCGCCCTCCAGGACCTCACCACCAACGACCACATTGCCGGAGGTGCCGAATGAGCTGTGCGTCAACCACCGATCACGTAGGGCCATCCCCGGCACCCCTCACCGAGTCGGCGACGATCAGCGGTAACGTGCTCATTGCCCCTGAGGTGTACGAGCTCACCGTCAGCGCACCCCGCATCGCATCGGCTTTGGCGCCCGGGCAGTTCGTGCACGTACGCGTGACGCAGACGACCGACGTGCTCCTACGCCGTCCGCTGTCGGTCCACCGGGTGACCGGCGATGAACTCACAATCCTGTACCATGTCGTCGGTCGCGGTACCGACATGCTGTCGAGGTCGAGAGTCGGTGATCAGCTGGACCTCATCGGGCCCCTTGGCAGGGGCTGGCGGGTTCCGGGTGACGCCCGCTCGGCTCTGGTCGTCGCCGGCGGACTTGGCGCGGCACCGATGGGGATGCTCGTCGAAGCCCTCAAGGCGACGGGCGTCCGGACCACGGTCGTGATGGGGGCTCTCGATCGTGAGGGCCTACTCGCGACAGACTTCTTCGCAAGCACCTGCGAGCGCCTGGAGATCACCACTGATGACGGCTCGGCCGGACGATGCGGGCTCGTCACCGTCGTGCTCGACGACCTGATCACCGAGGTCCTGCCTGACGTCGTCTACACGTGCGGACCTGAGCCGATGCAGCGGGCGGTGGCACGAATCGCCGGCGAGGCCGGGATAGAGTGCCAGGTCTCACTCGAGCGGCGGATGGCCTGTGGTGTCGGCGCGTGCCTGTCGTGCGTCGTCCCCACGCGTGACGGGCTCAAACGTGCGTGCGTCGATGGACCCGTCTTCGACGCCACGGAGGTCTTCTGGGACGACACCGCGAGAGGGGAGACAAGGTGAGCATCAACGTCGACTTGAGCGTTACGATCGGCTCCCTTACGCTCCGCAACCCGGTCATGACCGCCTCCGGCACGTTCGGGTCCGGCATCGAGTACTCTGCGTTCGTCGATCTTGCAGAACTCGGCGCCCTGGTGACGAAGGGTGTCTCGTCGGAGCCGTGGTCAGGGAACCCGGGGGTTCGCATCGCCGAGACGGCTTCCGGCATGCTCAACTCCATCGGGCTGCAGAATCCCGGCGTCGAGTACTTCTGCACCCACGATCTCGTCTGGCTGGCGAACCAAGATGTTCCGGTCATCGTCAACGTCTCGGGTCACAGCATCGACGACTACGTCCGCGTCGTCGAACGGCTCGAACGCGAGCCTGCCGTATCAGCGCTCGAGCTGAACATCTCGTGTCCCAACGTCGACGCAGGAGGCATGGCTTTCGGGACGTCCTGTGACTCTGCAGGCGTGGTCACTCGCGCCGTCCGAGCCGCGACCTCCAAGACCCTGATCGTGAAGCTGAGCCCCAACGTCACCGATGTCGCAGCGGTGGCACGTGCGGTCGAGGCCGAGGGTGCAGATGCGGTCAGCCTCATCAACACGCTCCTCGGCATGGCCATCGACCCGGTCACGCTTCGGCCCGTCTTCGCCCGACGCGTCGCAGGACTGTCGGGTCCGGCGATCAAGCCGGTGGCGCTCAGGATGGTCTGGGATGTGGCGGCGAGCGTCTCCGTCCCCGTGATCGGCATGGGCGGTATCATGAACGCGGCAGACGCGGTGGAGTTCCTGGCGGCTGGAGCCACCGCGATCGCCGTCGGCACCGCCAACTTCGTTGAGCCGCGTGCGACGATCGATATCGTCGAGGGACTCGAGAAGTACTGTCTGCAGCACGGTGTGAGCCGCGTGTCCGAACTCGTCGGCATAGCTCGGAGGTCGATTGATGCGTAAGTTGTTGAAGAACCTGCAACCTGATTCGGGTCTCGTCGCTCCTGCCACCTCAGCCCAAGCGCCGCAGGAGCCCTCGGGATCAGAGTGGGTCGGGGACGCGACCAGCAGGGATGCGCGGCGCACCGGAGAGACGGGAAGAAGCTCCGCATCGGGGGACGCCATCATCGTCGCGCTCGATGTTCCCGACGCCGAGGCCGCGCGCGAGGTCGCCCGGGCGCTACGAGGGCGCGTCAAGTGGGTCAAGGTCGGCATGACGCTCTACTACAGTGCCGGGCCGCAGATCGTTCGCGAACTCCGGTCGATGGGCTTCAAGGTGTTCGTCGACCTCAAGCTCCATGACATCCCGCATCAGGTTGAGGGAGCGTGCCGCACCCTCACGCGCGTTGGAGCGGACATGATCACCCTGCACGCATCGGGTGGCTCCGCGATGCTCTCGGCAGGCGTGCGGGCTGCAGCTGCAGCTGCCGAGCGATTCGGAACCCAGCCGCCGATCGTGATCGCGGTCTCCGTCCTCACGAGTCTCGACGACGCTGCGCTTGCCGAGGTCGGCTGCCCGTCCCCGGCGGCCGAGCAGGTCGACCGGCTTGTGGTTCTCGCGCAGAACGCCGGATGCGCCGGCGTCGTCTGCTCGCCGCTCGAGACGGCACGCGTCCGGGAGCTGCTCGGCCCAGATGCAGTCATCGTGACACCCGGCATCCGTCCGAAAGGACAGGAGGCAGGGGACCAGGCAAGAATCGCGACGCCCGCAGAGGCACTCGCTGCCGGCTCGACCTACCTGGTAATCGGCCGACCCATAACCGGGGCGGCGGATCCCGCAGCAGCCGTCGACAACATCTCAAGGGAGTTGTAGCCCGATGACAACCGAAAGACCTGATGTGCTTGCCGCCCTGCGTGAGACGGGCGCCATCCTGAACGGCCATTTCCAGCTCACGAGTGGTCGCCATTCGGACACCTATGTTCAATGCGCGCGAGTGCTCGAGCATCCACGCCTCACCGCTGAGCTGGGCCGTCAGATGGCCGAGCAGGTCACGGAGCACCAAGTCGATCTCGTCGCGTCTCCCGCCGTTGGCGGCATCGTCATCGGATTCGCGGTCGCACAAGCGCTCGACGTGCGGTTCATCTTCAGTGAACGCCAGCAGGGCGTGATGACCTTCCGCAGGGGATTCACCGTAGCACCGGGGGAGCGGGTCCTGATCGTGGAAGACGTGGTCACGACAGGTGGCAGCGTCGCGGAGGTGGCCTCGCTCGTGAGGGCGGCCGGGGGCAAGGTCGTCGGCGTGGCCTCAATCATAGACCGGGGCGGCGACAAGGTCTTCACGGACCCGTTCTTTCCTCTACTTCAACTAAACGTTGAGTCTATGGAGCCACATGAGTGCCCCCAATGTCAGGCTGGAACCCCGCTGTCATCGCCCGGAAGCCGTCGCCTGTCCTGAGATGCTATTGGCATTCCCGCAGGTCAGGGGTAACATCTACGTCACGTTTCGTTTGGCCGAGCGGGATTGATTCGCGCTTCGGCCACGGCACGGACGACGAACTGAGTCCGTCCGGTGGAGTCCGACACACGCCAGGCCTGTACGCGGGGATGTGAGGAGGAGTCATGGCTTTGCCCAATCTTTCCGAGGAGGATCGCAGAAGGGCTCTCGAGAAGGCGGCGATCGCACGCCAAGAGCGGGCCGAACTGCGCAGGAGGATCAAGAGCGGTGAGCTGTCCTTCGCTGATGTCCTCGCTGACTCCGCAAATCCCATCGTCGCCCGCATGAAGGTGGTCACCCTGCTCGAGAGCCTGCCGGGGTTCGGTAAGGCCAAGGCGCTCAAGATCATGAGCGAACTCGAGATCTCGGAGAGCCGCAGGGTCCAGGGCCTCGGAGCCCGGCAGCGGGACCTTCTTCTGGAGCGCCTTGGCTGAGTACATCCGGACAGCCGCATGACCGACGGTGCGCTGATCATCGTGTCCGGTCCGTCCGGCGCCGGCAAAGGCACCCTGGTCAAACGCATCTGCACGATGATGCCCTCGGTTTGGGTGTCTGTTTCCGCCACGACCCGCAGGCCCAGACCGGGTGAGGTCGAGGGCGTGAGCTACTTCTTCCTCAGTCCCGAGGAATTCCAGGCCCGCATCGACGATGGCGACTTCCTCGAGTGGGCCGAGGTGCACGGGAATCGGTACGGCACGCTGCGCTCCACAGTGGATGATCGGCTTCGCCATGGGATAGACGTGCTCCTTGAGATCGACCCGCAGGGCGCCTTGCAGGTGAAGGAGCTCATGCCGTCGTCGACGCTCGTGTTCGTGACGGCACCGTCATTCAAGGAGTTGGAGCGGCGCATACGGCTGCGCGGCGCGGAGAACGACGACGAGGTCAGAACTCGCCTGGAGACGGCTGTCGGGGAGCTTCGGCTTGTTGAGAAGTACGATCATGTGATACAAAACGATGATGTGTCGCGCGCGGCATCCGAGCTCGCGCACATCATCCGCTCACTTCACTCGGACAAAGGAAGCCACTAGATGGTCATCAAGCCTGAAATCGACCAACTCCTCGAGAAGGTCGATTCGAAGTACACACTCTGCACTGTGGCCGCCAAGCGCGCTCGTCAGATCAACGACATGATCCACGGCGTCCGCGATCAGGCGCTCCTGACGATGCAGGCCCCCCAGATCGCCCAGATCACCAGCACCAAGCCCCTCACGCTTGCACTGCAGGAGATCGCCGACGGCGATGTCAGCTATGAGCGGGTCAAGGAAAGCTACAAGTAGCGGATTCGAACGTGATGCACGCCCCGTCGCCGTCGCCGCGGTGGCGGGGCGTTCTTCTGTCGGGAGGGTCGAAGGCGATGCGCATCGCGCTCGTGCACTATCACGAGATCGGTCTCAAGGGCCGCAATCGTGGCTCCTTCGAGCGCCGCCTCGAGGGGAATCTCCGCTGGGCGCTCCGTGACATCTCGAGTGCCGAGGTCCTGCGCATCGCGAGCAGGGTGCTCGTCCGGGTCCATGACGACGCCGACATCGAGCCGGTGGCCGAGGCGCTCGCACGCACTCCCGGCGTCGCGTACGTCATCACCGGCATCGAGACCGAGGCCGAACCTGGCGCCATCGGTCGCACGGCGCTCGCCGTAGCCCAGGAGGAGCTTTCGGCGCATCCCGCCGTCCGAACCTTCGCCATCGACGCCCGGCGCTCGGCCACGTGTTATCCCGAGAGAAGCATGGACATCAACCGGAGGGTGGGAGAACTGGTCCGGCTGGAGACCGGCCTCACCGTCGATCTCGATGACCCTCAACTCGCCATCCGGGTGCTCGTCATCCAGAATCGAGCCTACGTCTGCGCCCGCCGCACGCAGGGAGTCGGCGGCCTTCCGGTCGGGACGTCCGGACGGGTCGTGACGCTCCTGTCCTCCGGCATCGACTCACCGGTAGCGGCATGGCGCATCATGCGCCGCGGTGCGACGATCATCGGTGTTCATTTCTCCGGACGGCCGCAGACTCCGGGCACCTCTGAGGAGTGTGCGGCCGACATCTGCGACGTTCTCGCGGCGGGGGGAGGTATGGGCCGTCTCTACGTCATCGCCTTCGGTGATGTGCAGCGCGAGATCGCGCTCGCCACACCCGACGACCTTCGGGTGCTCCTCTACCGTCGCATGATGATCCGCGTGGCCGAGCGCATCGCCGAGCAGGAGAACGCTCGCGCACTCGTAACAGGAGAGAGTCTCGGCCAAGTGGCGTCACAGACGCTCGAGAACCTGGTCGCTGTGGATGCGGTGACCACGATGGCGGTGCTGCGTCCGCTCGTTGGGAGTGACAAGCAGGAGATCATCGCGGAGGCGCGGCGGATCGGCACCTTCGAGCTCTCCACCATGGCTACCGACGACTGCTGCACGCTCTTCATGCCCCGCCGACCGCAGACTCACGTACGCCCCGGCGAGCTGGAAGAAGCCGAGCGCGCCTTGGACATCCCCGCGCTGGTCGAACGGTCCCTGGCGTCCGTGCGCACCGTCGACTTCCCCTCGGTCTCCTACCGCTCTCCCGGAGCACCCAAGTGAGCGTCGCGCCGCTCAGGGTACTCGCCGTCGAACCCTATTATGGTGGTTCGCACCGCGCGGTCCTCGACGGCCTCACGCGACACCTCGGCGCCGGGGGCATCGTGATCGATCGCGTCACACTGCCCGCCCGCAAGTGGAAGTGGCGCATGCGCGGCTCCGCCATCATTCTCGCCGAGGAGATCCAGACCCGCGCCCGCACGTGGGCCGAGGCCTCCACCCGGATCGAGTCGGCCAGGCCGCGTCATGACCGCCCCTGGGACGTGCTCTTCGCCAGCACCTTCGTCAACCTCTGCGACCTGCTGGCGCTCACAGGTGATACCCTCCGGGACATCCCGTCCATCGTCTACTTCCACGAGAATCAGCTCGTCTATCCCGTGCGCCACACCGCCGAGTGGGACTACCACTACCCGCTCGTGAACGTCACGAGCGCGCTCGCGGCCGACAAGTGCGTGTTCAACAGCAGCTACAACCTCGAGTCGTTCCTCGAGGCGATTCCGCCGTTCCTGCGGGTCTTCCCGGACCATCGTCCGCGCCACGTACCCGAACGCCTCCGTGCGAAATCGGAGGTGCTCGCACCGCCCTTCGACGGCACACTCATCGACCGCGCACCCCTCACTCGGTCCGAGAGGCCGCGCGTCATCTGGCCGCACCGATGGGAGCACGACAAGGACCCCGCTGCATTCCTCGAAGCGGTGCACGAGCTCGCCGCCGAGGGCCTCGACTTCGAGGTGGCGATCGCGGGCAGGCCACACGCGGACACCCGGGATGATATCGAACGTGCAGCCGCACGCCTCGGTGATCGGCTCGTCCACCTCGGCGAACCGGAGACACCGGCCGACTATGCGGCGCTCCTGCGCTCCTCGGACATCGCCGTGTCGACGGCACTCAACGAGTTCTTCGGGCTCGCGATGCTCGAAGCGTG
>CAYMSA010000012.1:0-2629 GCA_964392965.1 uncultured Coriobacteriaceae bacterium | reverse complement strand
AGAGGTACGTCTGCGCCAGTTCGTCGAGCGTGATGTGGTCCCGCTCGACTGCGGCCACCGCAGTCCAGACCTCGATGAGCCGCTCCGTCGTAGCGCGGGCGGCGAACGTCGCGTAGAGGTCCGAGGCGCGGTTCTCGCGAGCGAGCGAATCCTCGATGTCCGTCGCCCATGATCCGGTCGTCTCGCCGGGCACGAGCAGGTCGTCGGGCTCCGAGACTCCAGCGAGCTTGCAGAAGAGCTCGCAGTGCTCGGCCTCGATCTTGCCGAGCCGCTTGTACGCCGAGCGCAGCGTGTCGTTGTCCTTACGCTGGGCCATGCCGAGGTAGAACCGGGCGTTCGACCGCTCGAGCTCGATGGACGCTTCCAGGTCGGTCAGCTCGGAGGCCGTCGGCTCGACGGCATTGATGTCCAGCGGATAGTCACCGGTGTCCACGATGTAATCGACGGCCGCACCACAGAACGGGCAGTTGGCCGGGGCCTCATAGCCAAGATAGGTGTCTCCGCAGATGCGGCAACGATACATCCTGAGTTGCATACGTGCTCCTCTCGTCCGTCGGTCGTACGGCGCACACACCCCAGACGCCGCCCTCTCGCATACTAGCGCTTCGGCGTGACACCGAGCGCGTCGGTGATCGCGATACCGAATTCGCGCGCGATCTCCGGCCCGTTGCCCGTCACGATCCGACCGTCCGTCACGACCGGCGCATCACTCCAGCGTGCCCCCCGGATCACCAGGTCGTCCGTCACCGTCGGGAAGGCGGTAGCCCGCACTCCGTCCAGCAGCCCGGCGCGCGCGAGCGTTGCCGGCGCGATGCAGATCGCCGCCACGACGCCTCCCTCCGAGAGCACTCGCCGCGCGAGCGCATGGGCGGCGGGGTCCTCGAAGAACACGTCGGCTCCGGGACCGCCCACGAAGACGACCGCGTCCCACTCGCGCCCGGCTGCAGTGGCCACGTCGAGCGTGGCGTCCGCCTCGAGACCGAAGCGCCCCACACACCTTCCCACACAGTTGCTGGCCGTTTCCACGCGCACACCGGCCGCCTCGAGGACAGCCCTCGGCAACGCGTACTCTTCATCGCGGAATCCTTCGGCCGCGATCACCATCACGACGTCTGCCATGTTCCCCTCCGTTCTCGGACATCGATCCCGTGAGGTCCCGGGCCTCGTGCCGGGACACAACCGCCGCATGCGCGCCACACCGCCATACCCGGCACTCCACGGAGTATCCTGCATCGTGACCGTCCGGTCACGGCCCTGTCAGCCATGACCGGCCATGCGATACTGTACCTACCCCGGTAGCCGTAACGACCACCGGACAAGGACACCGCCCGAGGGAGAGACCCCGCATGTCCCATAGCACAGCGACCATCGTCGTCGGCGTCACCGGCGGTATCGCCGCCTACAAGACGTGCGAGATCGTCCGCGCACTCATGCGCCGGGGCTACCGGGTGAAGGTCGTCATGACAGAGGCCGCCACGCGCTTCGTGACACCGCTCACCTTCCGTTCACTCACCGGGGAGCCCGTCGCCGTGTCGCTGTGGGCCGACGCCCCGGAGTCACAGATCCACCACATCTCTCTTGCTGAAGAGGCCGATGTGATGCTCATCGCGCCTTGCACGGCCAACGTCATGGCCAAGATCGCGCGTGGTGGCGCTGACGACCTCCTCACCACCACCGCACTCGCCACCGAAGCGCCGCTCGTCATCGCACCTGCGATGAACGTCCACATGTGGCGCGCCCGCATCACGCGCGAGAACGCCGCGGCCCTCGCTGCCCGCGGCGTCGTCATCGTGCCGCCTGGCACCGGTCAGCTGGCCTGTGGCGACGTGGGGGAGGGTCGTCTTGCCGAGATCGACACGATCGTCGAGGCGGTCGTGGCCGAGGCGACACGCGTGCGTGACCTCGATGGCGTGCGCCTGCTCGTGACCGCGGGAGGGACGCGCGAGCCGCTCGATCCCGTTCGCTACCTCGGCAATCGCTCCTCGGGCAAGACCGGCTTCGCAATCGCCGCCGAGGCGGTCCGCCGGGGCGCCTCGGTCACGCTCGTCACCGGCCCGACGCACCTCCAGGCGCCGTTCGGCTGCACGACCGTGCGCGTCACCACGGCGCTTGAGATGCGCGACGCGGTACTCGAGCGCGTCCCTGTCACCGATGCTGTCATCATGTCCGCGGCGGTGGCGGACTTCCGCCCCCGCGAGGTCGCACCCTCGAAGATCAAGAAGGGGGACGCACCGCCCGCCATCGAACTCGTACGCAACCCGGACATCCTCGCCGAACTCGGCACGCTTCCTGCACCGCCCCTACTCATCGGCTTCGCCGCCGAGACTGAGGACGTGGAACGGTACGCGCGCGAGAAGCTCATCGCCAAACGCTGTGACCTCATCGTTGGGAACGACGTGAGCGATCCGGCACTCGGATTCGACACCGATGACAACCGGGTGCTCTTGGTGACATCCGAAATCACCGAGGTACTCCCGGTGCTGTCGAAGCAGGCCATCGCTCGGGCGCTGCTCGACCAGGTGCGGCAGATGCTCGATCAGCGGACTCCGCGCGCGTGAACCACTCCTATCCGGAACGTCCATCGTCTGTGCACGGCTGATGTACGTAGATGCCACCTGGGCCCTGGTCG
>CAYMSA010000011.1:0-34689 GCA_964392965.1 uncultured Coriobacteriaceae bacterium | reverse complement strand
AAGCCCTCGGGATAGGTGACCTCGGCGGTGCCGCCGTTGGTGCCGTTGTCGCCGTTGCCGTCGTCAGTGCAGCCGAAGAGCGCACCCGTCAAGCCCACTCCTGCCGTCCCAAGCGCCATACCCTTAATGAACTCCCTGCGATTCACTTCTCCGCTCATCGCATCTCCTCTCTCACGCACTCATCGGAGGACTCTCTCATCCAGAGGTGCATGGGGCTCTATGCCTCCCTCCTCCTGATTCGATGCCTGGCGTTCCCGTTCACCCAGGCGCCCGCCGCACCATCACCACTATGACGGGACGGCAACGCCTGGCCATCACAGGTAATCGGGGCACTCTCCTCGACGGATGCCCAGTAATTGGGGAGTTCCAGCCAGACGCTGTGCGTGGACGACTACGACCTATCCGGAGCCGAATCGCTTGCTCGCGAGCCATCCCCTTCAGAGGTCGCTGCATCATAGAGGTCGATGAGTTGTTGCTTCTTGTGCACACCCATCTTCCTGTAGATCCGCTTCGTGTGAGAGAGGACCGTGTTGGGCGCGATATAGAGAAGCTCACCGATCTTCTTGTAGTTGTGTCCGTGGGCAAGCAACACCAGGACCTCGGCTTCGCGCTCGGTGAGTTCATGCAGCAAGGCCAGGCGTTCGCGGACAGCGACCTCATCGGGCAGCACAACAGCGGGCCGGTCCTCCGCCTCTATGAGATGCGCTCCACGTCTCGTGAAGAAGATGAAACAGCACACGATCAGCATCAACGCTATGAAGAGACTATATACACCGATGTGTTCCTCGGAGGAGATTCCGACATGAGATACGAGAATCGGCACGATGGCGTAGGTGAGCACGCCGGAAAGTGACTCGACGCCCGCGAACAGCCCGAAGGCGCATGCGCGAGAGACCCCCCTCCGTGCGCTCTCGCGCACGAGCGTTGTGAAGAGGAAGAAGCCGAAGTACGTCCTGCCGGCGATGATAGCGGCAACGCCGATGGATATGCCCACGGAGTTCAAAGCCGCCACCCAGAAAAGTCCCCCGAAGAACAGCGCGGCGAGTGCGGTGAGCATGATTCCGAAGAGGGTGTCCCGTCGTCGGGTGAGACCCGATGCGACAACGATCAGTACCGAGAATCCGATAGAGACACCCCTCAACCACGGAACTACCGAAGCAAACGACGACGACAGCTCACTTGAGTAGAACACACCACGAACGAGTCCCCCCAACAGCAGGAAGGCCGTCAGGAGGCCGACCGTGTTCATCGGCAGTGCGCTGCAAGACGGGCGTCCATCGTCATCGGCGAGGAGAATCGAACGTCCACACGCATACCAGACGACAGCCGAGCACAGCGGTGCCACGACGGGAACGACGTACGCAGCGGGCTGAGGAAGCATGCCAATCAGCGGTATCACGAAGCTCACCGTGAACGACACGGCGAGAGGCACTGCCGGATCGACCTTGCCATCCGACGCGAAGTACTGCCCCCATGCATAGGTCAAGAGCAGCAAAGACAGTGCGGACGCCGCTGACCTGAAAACCTGCAGCGCCACGAACACCATGTCCGTCGAGGGCCATACCAGGACCGTCAGATTCACGAGAGTGGCGACCGCACAGACGGTCACCACCGTCCTCGGCCTGCCAAGGCCTGCAGGAACGCGCCGTCTGCCCAGAACGATGGCGAGCACGAAGACACCCAGAAGCACGTAGGGAAGGGCCTCGAGGGACGGCAACGAACCTCGTGCTCCGGAATGAACGGAGAACAGCAGCGCCTGCTCCCGCCTGAGGAGAGGCCAGTAGAAGGACATGCCGACAACAGCTAACGCGAGGGACGATCGGCGGGCGCTCACAGCAGCCATATGCGAGTGTCCTCCTTCGTGATTGCTACGTTAGCACGTTAGCACGACTGAGCCACTCGGCCATACCGCTTCTCGATCAGAATCATCGGCGCATGGCGCCCTCACGCCGCGCGGATGCCGCGACCGCGCCATTCATCATGGAGCACCATCCGGGAATAGGCCCACTGGTACCGCACCGGCAACCTGTCTGTCCAGGCTGCCGTACAAGCGTGCCGAGGGGCACCGTGATGCGCACCACGATCCACTCCCTGGACCCGTACGAACCTGCGGACGAATCACGCAGTCCGTGCTCGAACGCACCGCCGGGGTGCGGCGGTGGATCACAGACCCGGAGCAGGAGCGTCAGACTCGGACTCTTCTGCCGTGGAGGACGTAGTACAGGAGAACGTTACCAGACGCCAGAATCGATGCCACGGCGTACATCCCCCTGTAACCAGCCACGGATACCAGAGCGCCGGCGAGCGTGGGGCCTACGCTCATCCCGATGTCCATGATCGTGAGGAAGGTGGCGGTCGCAGGAGCAGCACGCTGGACGGTAGCGACGCTAAGTGCGATTGCCTGCCCTCCCGAGCGCACCACTCCCGAACCACAGCCGAGGAAGAGCGCCGATGCGATCAGCGCCACACCACTGTTCGCCTGGCTGAGTAGCGCGAGAGCGACTGCAAACGCGACGAGCGCGGGATACATGATCGCGTTGTCACCTCGCTGGTCGAGTCGGCGACCTGCCAGAGGTCTGGCCACGAACACTGCAACCGAGTACGCGAGGAAGAACAGACTGCCAGCCACCGATAGGTCGATCTCGGCAGAGTAGACGGCAAGGAACGCCACGACGCTCGAATAACACGTCGAGACCACCATGCACACAAGCGAAATCGGCACGACCGAACTCTCGACGAGACCGTCCAGGCGCGGTCGAGTGGCAGATCGTGGGCGCTGGGCCAAGGAATGCCCTGCGTCTTCGACTGACAACAGTGGTACAAGCGCAACGCCCAGAGTCGCGGTCACCAGCGCCACTATGAAGACACCGCCGTAAGTACCATCCCTGCTCAGGAAGACGCCTAAGAACGGCCCCGTCGCCGTGGCAAGCGTCTGCCCGAGGCTGTAGTAACCGATGCCCTCACCCCATCTGTCAGACGGGACGATGCCGGCCACGATCGTCGCGGCTGCGGTTGTCGTGATACCTGATGCTATGCCATGCAGGAGGCGCACGATCAGGAGGGGCTGAACCCCATGGACGACTGGGTACAGGGCCGTCGCGCACAGGCTCGCAAGCACACCGAGCAGCAGCATTCTCTTGCGTCCGAGACGGTCCATGGAGTGCCCGCAGAAGGGCCGAACGATGAGGCCGCCTACGATGAAGATGCCGCCCGCCCATCCCGCGAGTGCCTGTGAGGCACCGAGTTGCTCGATGGCGTACTTCGATGTCACGACCATCATCAGGTAGAGACTAGCCGAGGACAGGAAGTTCTCGAGCATGATGACGACAAAGGACTTCGACCACAGACTGCCTGACGCAGACCGTCCCGTATCGTGATTAGCGCCCAACGCTCACCCCTGGCAGATGTCGACCTGAGCCGGACGGCGGGAGCGAGACCCCATGGAGTCCGGCGGTGGTTCTGATCCGAGGATATGCCGTCACCTCGACATAGGGGAAAGTGCACTTCGTGGAGTCGGCCATCCGGGACGTGCATCGGCGGTATGCCTTCTATGCGCGATAGAACAGCGCCGCACGTCGAACATGGACCGCGCGCCACTATGGGATCCCGACAGTAAGAAACCGGCCTCCAGGAGGGCCGGTTTCGTGTGGCATCTGATGGTGGGCCGTATAGGGATCGAACCTATGACCTTGGGATTAAAAGTCCCCTGCTCTACCAACTGAGCTAACGGCCCGCTGGCACGCATCTCGATCCCGGTGTGGCGGATCCCGGGCCGAAGCGCACGCCGTAGTGTATCCCAGCGCTCGGACGAGGGTCAAACGTCGAGAAGCGCTGTCGGCGACTGGTCCGTCGGGTGCAATCGCCTAGCAATGGACGGCGCGCCCGGGCTGCGGTCATCGCACACGATCGGGTGACCCTTTGGCCGGACAACCGGCCGCAACACCGTATAATCGGACGCAGAACACGACACAGAAAGGCTTTGCGTATGTCGATCTTCGGCTACACCCTGACCGGTGCCACAGTGACCAAGACGGTTACCATCATCCTCATCATCTTGCTCACCTGGCTTGTCGTCCGTTACATCGGCAGGTTCATCCGCCGGTCTATCGATGCCACTGGAACCATTCCTGCGGCTGGCATCTTCGTGAATATCGCGCGGGTCGTGGTGCTGGTCATCGGACTGATGACCATCCTGTCAGTGCTCGACGTCTCGATCACGCCTGTCATCACTGCGCTCGGCGTCGGCGGCCTCGCCCTCTCTCTTGCCCTCCAGGACACCCTCGGCAACTTCTTCGCGGGGCTTCAGATCATCGCGACACGGCAGATCAATCCTGGGGACTTCATCACGCTCTCCAACGGCGAAGCAGGGACTGTCGTTGACATCGCCTGGCGTACGACCACATTGCGCACGGAGACAGAGAACCTCGTGATCGTCCCCAATGCAGTGCTCAGTCAGAGCATCGTCACCAACTACAAGCTCCCTGAGCGATCGTTCTATGTCTTCGTCGATTTCGGTGTTGAGTACGGGACTGACCTCGACTATGCCGAGTCTGTTGCACTCGAGGTCGCGACCGAAGTGATGCACGAGCTGGAGCCCACGTTGACCGACGAACCCCCGGTCGTGCGTTTCCGGGAATTCGCCGATTCGCAGATCACCGGCATAGCGGTCCTGCGTGTCGCGAACTTCGGACAGCAGTACGCCCTGCGTGGAGCGTTCGTCAAACGCCTACATAAGCGCTTCCTCGAGGAGGGCATCAACTTCCCATTCCCGACGCGGACCGTGCACATCGTCCCGTAGCGACGGGATCTCCTCACCTGTTCCGCGCAGAACGATCGGGCCCGTGCGGCACACCGCACGGGCCCGATCGTAACCGCCCACTCTCGTGACCGCCTCGCCATGAGCGAGTCCGGCCGTCCTAGTGTCTGAAGTGCCGGTGCCCCGTGAACACCATGGCCACGCCGAGGCGGTCAGCGGTTTCGATTACCTGCTCGTCACGTATCGACCCGCCGGGCTGGATGACGGCCTTCACGCCTGCGGCGGCAACGACTTCGAGGGAATCGGGGAACGGCATGAACGCGTCGGAGGCGCACACCGCGCCCACTGCCTTCTCCCCCGCCGCGTCGACGGCGATCCGTGCCGAGTTCACGCGGTTGGGCTGACCGGCCCCGACGCCCACCGTCTCGAAGTCCTTCGCGAGGATGATGGCGTTCGACTTCACGCTCTTGACCACACGCCAGGCGAAGAGCAACTGCTCCAACTCCTCAGCCGAGGGAGCGACCCGGGTGACGACCGTGAAGCTGTCCGGGTCCTCGGCGACGGAGTCCGCCATCTGCACGAGCAGACCGCCTTCGACCGTGCGCACCTCGCGCTCCCCACCGGCGGGGAGGATGCCACCCGTACGCAGCACCCGCGTGTTGGGCTTCTGCGCGATGAGCTCGAGCGCTTCGGCACTGAAATCGGGAGCGATGATGACCTCGACGAAATGCTTGTTGTCGAGCATCGCGGAGATGACGTCACCGCCGACCGTGCCGGTGAACGCGATGACGCCACCATACGCCGAGATCGGGTCACATGCATACGCGCGCGCATAGGCAGTCAGCAGGTCATCGCCGAGGGCAAGTCCGCACGGATTCATGTGCTTCACGATGACGCAGACGGGTCCGTCGAATTCGCGCGCGGCGCTCCAGCAGGCATCGGTGTCGAGGATGTTGTTGTACGAGAGCTCCTTGCCCTGCAGTTGCTGCGCCTGCGCGAGTGAGTGCGCGAGGGCGTCCGGCAGTCGGTAGAACGCGGCCGACTGGTGCGGGTTCTCGCCGTACCGCAGGTCCTGGGCCTTCAGCAGACGCAAGCGCAGTTCGTCCGGGAAGGGCGCGGCATCCGCGCCGGAGAGGTAGGACCAGATCGCCGTGTCGTACGCACTCGTGAGACGGAAGACCTCGGTGGCGAGGCGGCGGCGCGTCCCGGCGGTGGTGGCGCCGCCGGTCTGGCGAAGCTCCGCAAGAATGGTGCCGTACGTGGCCGGGTCGGTCACGACCGTCACCGCGTCGAAGTTCTTGGCGGCCGAGCGCAGCATGGACGGGCCGCCGATGTCGATGTTCTCCACAGCGTCCTCAAGCGTGACGCCCTCGCGCGCGACGGTCGCCTCGAACGCATAGAGGTTCACGACGACCATGTCGATCATGCCGATACCGTGCTCGGCAGCCTGGGCCACGTGCTCAGGCACATCGCGCCTGGCGAGCAGTCCGCCATGTACGCGCGGGTGCAGCGTCTTCACACGACCGTCCATCATCTCGGGAAAGCCGGTCAGGTCATCGATCGGCCGGACGGGTACCCCGGCCTCGGCGAGCACCCTGGCTGTTCCGCCGGTGGAGACGATCTCCACGCCGAACTCGGAGGAGAGTACCCGGCAGAACTCGACGATACCGGTCTTGTCGGTGACGGACACGAGCGCGCGCTTGATCGTGACGTTGCTACTCACTGGCTGGACTTCCCTTCACGCTGCGGATGGTGCGGGCCCGGCACGAGGGCCGAGCCTGACGTCAGTTCGATTGTAGCCCCAAACGAAGGACGGGTCAGTACCGCCAGACATCCCGAAAGAGCGCCGCCACACGCCCGTAGAGCTCCCCACCCCGGCCACGCACCGGCACGGCTCCCCCGAACGCATTGGTGAGGAGTACCTCATCGGCCCTCTCAAGGCGCTCCCATCCGAATGGCTCTACGCGCACCGTGAGTCCCGCCGTCGATGCACGCTCGAGTACGAATGCACGTGCGACGCCCGGAATCGCCGCAGGGGAAGGCGGCGTCAACAGGACTCCGCGCTCGGCGATCCAGACGGTGGCGGTACTGCCGTCGATGACGAGCCCGTCCGGCCCCACGATGATGCCCTGGTGGGCACCGCGCCGCCTCGCCTGCTGGTGGATAGCGTCGTAGGCTGAGCGGTCTGCGGGCTTGGCCGGACCTGTGGGCAGCTCGGGGGGCCGGGCGACGTCGACGCGGGCGATGACCGGCCCGCCGGGAACGTCGAGCGAAGAGTAACCGCGCTCGATCGAGACGGTTGTGGGGCCACCCCCTCCCGCAACCACCGTGAGCCGGGTGCGCCTGGTGGTCAGGTCAGACCACGACGCGAGTGCCGTGGCCACCCGGCGCTCGATGTCAGCGAGCAGGTCCTGACCGCAGCCACCCGAGGCGAGGCGGGAGCGGTGGAGGCGCCAGAGCGGGATCTCGCGCCCCACGACACGGCAGGTCTCCTTGAGTACGACCGAAGGTGCCCCCGCGGGCGATGGCTGCCGTGTTGATGCCTGAGGGGCGGACGTTCCCCAGGGTGAACGGTCCCCCGGGACGAACACAGCGCCGTCGGTCACATCCACGGGACTCACGACGCAGGCAGTACCCGAACCGTACGGCCGACGATCTCGACCCGGCCCTCGGCGATGAGCTGGATCGCCTTCGGGTAGAGGACGTGCTCGACTGCGTGGATCTTCGCCTCCAGCGTCTCGAGTGTGTCCTCCGGCTCGATGGTCACCGGCTCCTGAGCGATGATCGGCCCGCGGTCGAACTCCTCGTCTGCGAAGTGCACCGTCACGCCGGTGACCTTCACGCCATACGCGAACGCATCGTCGATAGCATGCGCGCCCACGAACGACGGCAGGAGCGCGGGGTGCAGGTTGACCACCGAACCCGGGAACGCGTCGAGGACCTCCTTGCCGAGCAGTCGCATGTACCCCGCCATCACGACGAGCTCGACGCCGTGCCCCTGCAGGACATCGCGAATCGCGCGGTTGTACCCGGCAGCGTCTGCGAAGACGGTGCGGTCGACATGCACGCCCGGGACGCCCGCGTCGGCAGCCCTGGTGAGGCCATAGGCGTCGGCCTTGCTCGAGACGACCACGGCGACCCGCGCATCGAGCGAACCGCCCGCGCAGGCGTCGAGGATCGCCTGCAGGTTCGTGCCACTCCCGGAGATCAGAACGCCGAGGACGAGCGGGGTCTCACGCATAGACGACCTTCCCTTCACCGGAGACGATCTCGCCGATCTCGTACACGCGCTCGCCCTGCGCATGCAGGAGCGCCGCCGCGGCCGGAGCATGCTTGGCGTCGACGATGACGGCAAAGCCGACGCCCATGTTGAACGTCCGGTACATCGAGTCGTCGTCGATTCCCGCCGCCGACTGCACGAGTTCGAAGACCTTCGGCACCGGCCACGCCACGCGCGTCACACGCGCATCGCACGCAGCAGGCAGCACGCGGTCCAGGTTCTCGGTGATGCCGCCGCCGGTGATGTGCGCCATACCCTTGACGGGCACCTCGGCGATGAGCGCGAGGATGCTCCTCGCGTAGATGCGCGTGGGCGTGAGCAGCAGCTCGCCGAGCGTCTGCCCGCCGAGGTCCGTCCTCGGCAGCAGGAGCGCCGCCGGATTCTCCTCGACGAGCACGCGCCGCACGAGCGAGAAGCCGTTGGAGTGCAGGCCGCTCGACGCGAGCCCGAGTATCACGTCGCCCGGCGCGATAGATTCGCCGGTGATCATCTTGGGGCGGTCGACGACGCCCACGCAGAAGCCGGAGAGGTCGTAGTCGTCGGGATCCATCGTGCCGGGATGCTCGGCCATCTCGCCGCCGACAAGCGCGCAGCCCGCCTGCACGCAGCCCTCGGCCACGCCGGCGATGATGCGCTCCATGCGCTCGGAGACGAGCTTCCCGACGGCGACGTAGTCGAGAAAGAAGAGTGGCTCGGCGCCGGAGACGAGGACGTCGTTGGCGCACATCGCGACGAGGTCGATGCCGACGGTGTCGTGGCGGTCGAGCAGTTGCGCGAGTTTGATCTTGGTGCCCACGCCATCCGTGCCCGAGACGAGGATCGGGTCCTCCATCTGCTTGAACGCCGCCGCCGAGAAGAGCCCGCCGAAGCCGCCGATGTCGCCGATCACTTCGGGTCGACGCGTGGCCGCCACGTGCGAACGGATGGCGTCGACCGCCCGTGCGCCCTCGGCGGTGTCCACGCCGGCCGCACGGTAGTCGACAGGGCCGTTACGGTGATCGTCAGACATGTCTTCCCCTCACTCGGCGGCAGAACGAAGGCGAGGCGCGGCCGCTGCGGCCGCCTCACCTCGGATTGTAGCAGCCACCGGTCTACGCACAGCAGCCGCTCTCAGCTGAAACCGCCGGCGGCACTCGCGATCGCGATGACGAGCGTCCCGGCCACCACAGCCGCAGCGAGCCAGCCCGTACCCCGCGTGACGCGTCGGCCGACGGCGCCCCCCACGAGCGCGGGCGCCAGGTACCCGACGGCGAGCGACCCGGCCACCCAGATGACGAACGGCAACCAGCGCAACCACGACATACCGGACGACATGTCAGGCGTACCCGCCAGGGACTTCGCAGACGTCAGAATGAAGACGCCGTCTCCCACGAACCAGCCGAGTGCCACCGCAGCCGCCATACGGAGTCTGGCACTCCTGCCAGCACCGGGATACCCGTAGAGCGCCGCGCCGAGCGCCGCAGTCACGAGTGCCACGAGCGGGTTGAACTGCGAGGCAAGAGCAAGTCCTCCGCTCAAGGCGCTCAGCAGGTCGCCCGCGCCGACGGCAAGCGTCACGAACCGGACTCCAGGCGGAGCTTGCCCTGACGTGTCGTCGCGGGAATCTCGATCGGGTAGTCGCCGTCGAAGCAGGCGAGGCAGTAGTCGCTCGCCGGGCGTCCCGTCGAAGCCACGAGGTCCTCGAGAGGCAGGTACGCGAGGGAGTCCGCGCCGATGAATGCCGCGATCTCCTCGACCGAGCTATGACTGGCGATCAGCTGTTCCTGCGTGTCGGTGTCGATGCCGTAGAAGCACGGCCAGGCGACCGGTGGAGAGGTGATGCGCATGTGGATCTCGGCAGCACCGGCGTCCCGCAGGAGCTGGACGAGCTTCTTGGAGGTGTTGCCGCGGACGATCGAGTCGTCCACGACGACCAGCCGCTTGCCCTCGATGATATGGCGGAGCGGATTGAGCTTCAGCCGGATGCCCTGCTGGCGCAGTGACTGCGTCGGCGAGATGAACGTCCGGCCCACGTACCGGTTCTTCACCAGACCTTCGCCGTAGCCGATGCCGCTCGCTTTGGCATAGCCGACGGCCCCGGGGAGGCCAGAGTCGGGAACGCCGATCACCAGATCGGCATCAACCGGATGGACGCGAGCGAGCGCCTCGCCCTGCCGCCGGCGCGACTCATAGACGGAGCAGTCGTTCAGAACACTGTCGGGACGGGCGAAGTAGACGAACTCGAAGATGCACAGGCACGGTCTTCCGGCGGGAACGGCCTGCTCGGACTCGAAGACGCCGCCCTTGATGCGGATGAGCTCGCCGGGTGAGACGTCGCGCACGAACGTCGCGCCGACGATATCGAGCGCGCACGTCTCGGAAGCCACGACCCACCCCCGGTCTTCTGCCAGCCGCCCGATCACGAGCGGCCGCACGCCGTTGGGGTCGCGGAATGCGTACAGGGCTTCTTCGGTCATCATGACGACCGAATACGCGCCGCGCATGAGACGCATCGCGTCCCGGATACCGCCGCGGATGGAGTTGTGGACCTGCGTGAAGTGGTCGACGAGACGCGCCATGACTTCCGAGTCACTCGTCGAACGGAAGCGGGCGCCCATCTCAAGCAGGTTCTCTCGTAGCGAGACGGTGTTCACGAGGTTCCCGTTGTGGGCGAGCGCGATGGTGTTGGGCCCGATCGCGGAGATCATCGGCTGTGCGTTGTCCCACTTGCGCGAAGCGCCGGTCGTGGAGTAGCGCGCGTGGCCAACGGCGATGTGACCCTTGAGCGAGTCGAGGTCACTCTCGGTGAACACCTGCGGTACCAGTCCGAGGTTCTTCACCACCATGAGCGTCCGCCCGTCGGCGACGGCGATCCCAGCCGACTCCTGGCCGCGATGCTGCAGCGCGTGGAGGCCGAAGTACGTCAGTCTGGCGACGTCCTCGTCTTCGGCGTAGATGCCGAAGACACCGCAGGCCTCTTCAGGGTGCTCGGGGCGCTCTTCGAGCACCCACTCGTCAGATGCGTGTTGTACGTTCACAGGGAAGAATCGAGTCCTCACGGATCGACGGTGTGAGACGCCGAGTAGGATACCACGAGGCGCACCCTCCGTTCAGCCGTTGGAAGATGCGCCTCGATGCGATGCGATGACCGGCAGTGACCCGCCGGGTACCTCAGGCCAGCGCCTCGGCGACGACCTCGGCGATGTCTTTCACGACCACGTCGTCCCGGTTCAGGTCCTTCAGTCCGTCCTCGAACATGGTCATGCAGTACGGGCACGCGACACACACGGTGTCGGCCTGGGTCTGCACCGCCTCTTTCACGCGCTCGAGGTTGATGCGGTCGCCGATGCTCTCCTCCATCCACATGCGGCCGCCGCCGGCTCCGCAGCAGAAGCCCTCGCCGCGGTTGCGCTCCATCTCCACCGGCACCGAGCCGGTCGCCTGCTCGATGACCTCGCGCGGAGCGTCGTAGATGTCGTTGTGGCGGCCGAGGTAGCACGAGTCATGGTAGGTGAAGGTCGTGGCGCCCGCCGACTTCGCCGGCGAGAGTCTACCGGAGGCGATGAGGTCACGGATGAGCACGGCATGCTCGATGACCTCCCCCTCGAAGCCGTACTGGCGGTAGTCGTTCTCGAGCGTCGTGTAGCAGTGCGGACACATCGTGATGATCTTCTTCACACCGCGCTTCTCGAAGAGCGCCACGTTCGCCCTGGCCATCTGGTCGAAGACGTATTCGTTGCCGAGCCTGCGCAGCGAGTCACCGCAACAGAGCTCGTCCTTGCCGAGGATGCCCCAGGAGATCCCCGCGGCGTCGAGCACCTTCGCCAGCGCGACGGTGACGTGCTTGGTCCGCGAGTCGAACGCGCCGGCACAGCCGACGTAGAACAGGTACTCGCAGCTCTCGTCGAACGTCTTCACATCGAGCGCTGAGCACCACTTGGTGCGCTCCCCGGGCGCGATGCCCCACGGGTTGCTCCGCTGCTCCATGTTCTCGAAGAGATTCAGCAGCTCCTCGGGGAACTCGGCCTTCATCTCCACGAGATGGCGACGCATCTGAAGGATCTTGGGCAGGTGCTCGATGAAGACAGGGCAGGCCTCCATGCAGGCACCGCAGCTCGTGCACGACCAGATGCTGTCCGCGCTCACACTGCCGTCCGCGCGCTCATCATCTCCGGCGCGTCCGTCGCCGCCGATGAGCGGAATCGCCGGCTCCTCGCCCCTGCGAACGGCACTGCCGTTCTTGATCATGTTCACGCGCAGGTCTTTGACCACCTGACGCGGGTTGAGCGGCTTGCCCGTCTGATTGGCGGGGCACACCATCTGGCAACGTCCGCACTCGGTACACGAGTACGCGTCGAAGAGGTCCTTCCAGGTGAACTGATCGAACCGTCCGACGCCGAACTCCTGGTCCGGCTCGAACGTCTCACGCGGCAACGTGTTCGCGTGACCCTCCAGCTTGAGGTAGCAGGCCGGGATGGAGGTGATCACGTGGAACTGCTTGCTGTACGGAAGGTAGTTCAGGAAGAAGAGCAGAACGATGGCGTGCATCCACCACCAGAAGCTGATGAGCGGCTCTGCCGCCGCCTCCGTGATGCCCGGGTAGAAGAGCGAGCCCACGATGGAGGAGACGGGCATCGTCGCGATGAGGTGACCGATCTGGAGCTCGATGCCATGCAGGTTGAAGTAGGCGATGACGAGCAGGGCGTCGAGCACGAGGATGAAGTACGCATCGAAGTAGACGGCCTGCGGGAACGGCCGGCGGAAGTAGCGGCGGATCATGGCGGCGATGACGGCGATGAGCGTCACGAGCGACACGAGGTCGAAGATCACGAACAGCACGTTGTAGACCGCGGGCGGCAACGCCATGAACGTGATGGCCGGATTGAGGCCCTTGAGGAAGAACTCGGCGTTAGCCAGGAGCAGGATTATGAACGACCAGAAGAGGAAGAAGTGGTTCACGCCGAAGAGCTTCTTCAGCACGCGCTTCTGGGCGAAGGCGTACACGAACATGTTCTTGAGGCGCATCCCCACCTTGTCCGAGCGGTTATCCGGACGCGCGAGGGCCAGCAGCCCGAAGCGGCGCACGCAGCTCCACACGAAGATCAGGATGCCAATAGCGAACACGATGGCGAACACGGTTGGATTCGGTATCATCACGCACACCCTTCTGCAGCTGAAGTCATACGATCACAGAGCGCAGACCTCGGGTGCGCCCTTGGCGGCCTTGATCCGCCTGATCTCCTCGATCAACGCCGGAACCACCTGGAACAGATCGCCGACGATTCCATACGTCACCGTGTCGAAGATGGGGGCCTCCGGGTCACGGTTGATGGCGATGATGGTCTCGGCGTCCTGCATGCCCACGATGTGCTGGATGGCGCCGCTGATCCCACAGGCGATGTACACCTTCGGCCGAACGGTCTTGCCGGTCTGCCCGACCTGCCGGTCCACCGTGATCCAGCCGGCATCGACAGCGCTTCTCGAGCCCGCCACGACACCGCCGAGCTCGGCGGCGAGCTCTTCGAGGAGCGCGAAGTTCTCCTTGGACATCATGCCGCGCCCGCCCGAGACGATGTACTCGGCGGCGCCGATGTCGATCGCTCCGGCGGTGTCACGCACGACCTCGAGCACCCGGGTAGGGATGCGCTCCTCGGAAAGCTCCACCGTCTCACGGACGATCTCGCCCGTGGCGCCGTCTTCGCGACAGGGCATCGGCATCACGTGGGGGCGGACCGACGCCATCTGAGGCCGGTGCTTCTCAGTGAAGATGGTGGCCATGATGTTGCCGCCGAAGGCAGGGCGCGTCTGTAGCAGCTGCCGTTTGTCGTCGATGTCGAGGCCGGTGCAGTCGGCGGTGAGGCCGGTCCCGAGCCGGGTCGCCACCGCGCCCGCCAGGTCACGGCCGAGGCCTGTGGCACCGGTGAGGATGATCTCCGGCTTGTACTTCTCGGCGAGCTGGCAGAACGCCTCGAGATACGGCGCCGTGCGATAGTTCTCGAGGATCGGGTCGTCCACGAGATACGCCTTCGTCGCCCCGTAGGCGAACGCCTCCTTGCAGAGGTGTTCGACGTTGTGCCCGAGCACGAGCGCGCTGAGTTCCACGCCGAGTGACGCCGCGAGACTCTTACCCACGCCGAGCAGCTCCCACGAGACACTCGCCGCCACACAGTCGGCCTGCTCGACGAACACCCACACGCCCGTGTACTGCGCGAGATACGCAGCCAGTGCGGCGGCCTCGGGGTCTTCAGGCTCCTCGGCAGCCTGAGGCTCCGCGCTCGCAGCGGCCTCGGCGGCGAGCTGGTCGAGTATCGCCTGCTCCTCGGGCGTGAAGCGCATCTCGATGGCGCCTGCAGGACACACCTTCACACACTTGAGACAGCCGATACAGGCGTCCGCGTCGATGATCGGTTCGCCATCAGCATTGAGCGTGATGGCGTTCGTCGGACACGCCGTCTCACATCGACCACCGCAGGCGATGCACTTACCCTCGATGAGCCCCGCTTTGCCTCTCGGCCGCCTGGGCGCTCGTCGCTTCTCCATACCGTGTTACCTCCATGCCTTCACATACACTACGTACCGACATCCCGTTGTCACAGGGGCAGGAGCTCTCGCTCCGCAAGGCGCCCGACGAGGAGCTGCGCGGTCCCAACAGGATCACCCATGCCGTCGCCGATGATCTCGCCCGGCTCGTTCTCCGGGGAGAAGATCTTCCGCACGGCCGTCGGCGAACCCGACAGGCCTATCGTCTTCGTGTCGAGCTGAAGGACCTCGTTGTTCCAGACGGCGACCTCGGCCGACTTGGCCGCAAGCCGCTTGGGAACGGTCGGGTACCGCGGATGGTTGACCTCGCGAACGACCGTCAGCAGCGCCGGCAGTGCGGACTCGACCAGCTCGTGACGCCCCTCGAGCTTGCGGCGCACGACGATCTTCTTCGCCTCGAAGTCGAAGGACTCGACGCGGTCCACGAGCGTCAGGGGTACGAGCCCGCAGCGGACCGCGATACCGGGCCCGACCTGCGCCGTGTCGCCGTCGATCGTCTGCTTCCCGCAGATCACGAGCGCGAGCTCATCCTCCTCGGCCAGGCGACGCACCGTCTCGGCGAGCACCGCTGAGGTCGCGAGCGTGTCAGCACCGCCGAAGACGCGGTCCGAGAGCAGGATGGCCTCATCGGCCCCGCGCGCGAGAGCGTCTCGAAGCGTGGCCTCGGCGTTGGGCGGGCCCATCGAGATGACCACGACGCGCGCTCCATAGGCGTCCTTGAAACGAAGCGCCTCTTCGAGGGCGTGCGTGTCGAAGGGGTTCATGATGAACGGAACGCCCTCACGTATGAGGGTATTGGTGACAGGATCGATGGAGACCTGGGTCGTATCGGGGACTTGTTTCACACAGGCGATCACGAGCATGGGCCAGCCTCTTTCGTCAGCAGGCGCCGCCGGGAAATGCGACCAGATGCCCGACCCCCGGCGGACGTTACTATACACACCGAGACACCTTAGCACGGGCTATCCGCTCCCGGGGGAGTTCATGCCGCCGATGGTGGAGCTTGTTTGGCGCCCTGAACCGCTCACAGACCGCCGACCGATGCAATCGTACCGTTCACCGGATGACCTCAAATCGCCCAACAGTCGTGCGATAAGGTGGCTTGGCTTACGAGTGCACCACCGGACATCCGGTGCGTATGGAAGACATGCCATCAGCCGCTGCTGATGCTGCAGAAGGGAGAATCGCGAGCGTGAATCCGGGCTTCGACTACGTGGTCATCGGCTGCACCGTGCTGTTCGCCCTCGCGTTCGTCGCGGTAGTCATACTCCTCTCCAACCTGCTTGCACCGCACAACCCCACCCCGAAGAAGCTGGAGCCGTACGAATGCGGCTCCGAACCCATCGGGGCCCCCTGGGTGCGCTTCCGCATGGGCTACTACGTGTACGCCCTCCTCTTCGTGATCTTCGACATCGAGACGGTCTTCCTCTATCCATGGGCCGTCGTCTACAACCAGATGAGCCTCTTCATCCTTGTGGAGATGGTCGTCTTCATCCTCATCCTCGCCGCCGGCCTCGCCTACGCGTGGCGCGAAGGAGCACTCACATGGCGCTAGACCGACTCACCGGCGAGAACTCGCTGCTCTTCATCCGGAGTGAGCAACTCTTCGATCTGGCCCGCTCCAACAGTCTCTGGTACCTCTCCTTCGGCATCGCGTGCTGTGCCATCGAGGCGCCGATGAGCGCATCCGGTCCCCGGTTCGACTTCGACCGCATGGGTGTGTTCTTCCGCACCTCACCCCGGCAGGCCGACGTCCTCATCGTCGCGGGCACCGTCAATCTCAAGATGGCCAAGACCATCGAGACACTCTACGAGCAGATGTCCGAACCCAAGTGGGTGGTCGCGATGGGCGCCTGCGCTTCCACCGGCGGCCCCTTCAGAAGCTATCCCAACGTCGTCCTCGGCGTGGACAAAGTCATTCCTGTGGACGTGTACGTGCCCGGCTGCCCACCGCGGCCCGAAGCGGTACAGGACGCGTTCATCCAGCTCAAGAACAAGATCCGCCAGAAGAAGGAGGAGCGTCTTGCAGCCCGCAGCGATAACGGTCAGTAAGATGCTGTCGGCGAAAGACGTGCCCGCCGAGGTGGCCGAGGTCACTCTCGGCACCGTCGTGCGCGTCGAATCCACCCGGATGCGCGACACCCTCGCGGCATTCCTCGCGGCAGGGTATGAGTCGCTCGTGGACCTCGATGGCATCGACACCGGTGAGGCCATCGAGATCACCTACCGGCTCCGCTCCTACCGGGATGACCTGGAGGTCTTCGTGAAGACCACCGTGCCGTACGAGGCCGAGGTGGCGTCCGTCTGGCGCATCTATCCGGCATCGCTCATGCCCGAACGCGAACTCTCCGAGATGTTCGGCCTTTCGCTCGCCGGACACCCGAACCCCAAGCACCTCTTCCTCACAGACGGTGTACCGCCGCTCCTGCTCAAGCGGGTGCCGATTCGTACGCACGAGGAGGTGCAGCGATGACGCCCGAAGACACCGATATGGTGACAGAACAGCCTCTTCTCGAGTTGTCCGAGTCCGGAGATGATGCCGAGTCGGAGACGCTCCCTGCGGGCCTCCGCAGGTCTCCTGCGGGAGTGGACGGCCTCTCCACCGAGCACCTCGTCATCAACATGGGCCCCCAGCACCCGTCCACGCACGGCGTTCTCAGGATGATCGTGGAGGTGGACGGAGAAGAGGTCGTCACGACGGAGGCTTCAGTCGGCTACCTGCACCGCGGCATCGAGAAGCTCGCCGAGCACCGGCGATACAATGCGCTCGGCACGCTTATGGACCGTGGCGATTACGTCTCGGGAATCCATGGCGAGCTCGCTGCGGCACTCGCCGCCGAGAAGCTGCTCGAGGTCGAGGTGCCCCGCAAGGCGCACTGGATCCGCTCGCTCGCGGGTGAGATGAACCGCATCGCGAGCCACATGCTCTGGTACGGCACGTTCGGCCTCGACGTAGGCGCGATGGGGCCGTTTCTGTACGCCATGCGCGACAGAGAGGCCCTCCTCGACATACTCGAGGCCATCACCGGACAGCGCATGTCGTTCAACTACGTCCGCCCCGGTGGGGTCGTGCGCGACCTGCCGGCAGGCATCGACCAGAAGATCCATGCATTCTGCGACACGATCGACGGCTACCTTGACGAGCACCATGAACTGCTCGGCGGCAACGAGATCTTCCTGTCGCGTGTCAAAGGCATCGGCGTCATCGACCGCGCGACCGCACTCGCCTTCGGCGTGACGGGCGCGAACCTCCGGGCGACCGGCGTCGACTTCGACGTCCGCAAGGCGCGCCCGTACGCGGCCTATCCCGAGCTCGACTTCCACGTGCCGCTCGGCGTGACCGGCGACGCGTGGGACCGCTATATCGTCCGCATGGGAGAGATGCGTCAGGCCGCAAGGATGATGCGTCAGTGCGTGGAGGGGATGCCCGAGGGAGACCACATGGCGAAGATGCCCAAGTCACTGCGACCACCGGCGGGCGAGGCGTACGCGTCCGTCGAGTCGGCACGGGGCGAGACGAGCATCCATCTGGTCTCCGACGGAACGGACACCCCGTACCGCATGCATTACCGTGGACCGTCTATGTACGTCCTGCAAGCTCTCGAGGACGTCATCCCGGGACACCTTATCGCCGACGTCGTCATGATCATCGGCTCGACTGACATCATGCTCGGGGAGCTCGACCGATGAGCCCGACACTCGCCATCATCATCCGGCTGCTCGCCATCGTCGTCCTCATGCTGCTCAACGGCATGGTGATGATCTACATGCTGCGCAAGGTACTCGGCCACCTGCACCTGCGCCTCGGCCCCGTGCACATGGGCTGGCACGGCATCCTGCAGATCCCCAACGACGTCTTGAAGCTCTTCACCAAGGAGGATGTGACACCCCGAGCGGTCGATCGCTGGCTGTTCGCGCTCGCCCCCGCGGTCATCACCGTCCCGTCGCTTCTCGCCTATCTCGCGCTGCCGTTCTCCGAGTCGCTTGCGGCCACCCGCCTTGAGACCGGACTCCTCTTCACGTTCGCGGTGCTCTCGATCGTGCCGATCGGCCTGCTCATGGCCGGATGGGCCTCGGGCAACAAGTGGTCGCTCATCGGTGGCGTTCGCGCCGCCGCCCAGGCGATCGCCTACGAGGTCCCGCTCCTGCTCTCGCTCCTGCCGGTCGTCATGCTGTCGGGCACGCTGAACCTCGGCGAGCTCGTGACCGCGCAGGCCGGCACCTACTCCACCGCATGGTTGTCGTGGCTGCCGCAGTGGTTCATCACGAACCCCATCCTGTGGCCGGCCTTCATCATCTTCGTCATCGCTGCGCTCGTGGAGAGCAATCAGACGCCGTTCGACATGTCCGAAGCGGAGTCGGAGCTCGTCGCGGGATTCGCCACCGAGTACTCCGCCATGAAGTTCGGACTCATCTATGTTTCCGAATTCAGCAACCAGTTCATCCTCTCGGCCATAGGCGTGACCGTCTTCTTCGGAGGATGGCTGATCCCCTGGGTGCCGATGTCCTGGTACGAGGCGGTTCCCGTACTCGCGCCCGCCGTGTTCATCATCAAGACGTACATCGGCATCTTCGTGATGATGTGGATCCGCGGAACACTCCCCCGTGTCCGAATCGACTCACTCATGAATCTGGGCTGGAAGCGCCTGCTCCCCATCGCGCTCGTGCTCATCGTCGTCACCGGTGTCATCCAGAAGGCGGTGGGGCTCTGATGTGGGGCGCAGGCATCCTCAAGGGACTCGGCATCACGTTCAAGAACATGCTCCGGGGTCCTATCACCGTGAAATACCCGTACGAGAAGCTCGAGCTTCCTGAGCGGGCACGCTGGTATCCCGTGCACATGCGCGACGAGAACGGCGACCCCAAGTGCACCGCTTGCGGCCTCTGCGTGCGCGCATGCCCGGACCAGTGCATCGTGCTCAACGTCTCCACCGCCGAGGACAAGACGAAGACCATCGAGCTCTACCAGTGGGAGATGGGCGCATGCATGTTCTGCGGCCTGTGTGAGGAGTCGTGCCCGTTTGACGCGCTCAAGATGGGCGGCGACTACGAGCTCGCCACCGTGGACCGCAACGACCTGTTCCAGGCTCTGATCGTCAACGAACCCGCGGCGCGCCCCAAGAAGCGCTCCGCCGAGCCCGCAACCAAGCCGTCCCGGGAGGTGGATGCCGAATGACCCCGGGTGTCGACATCGTCCCCTTCGTCATCCTCAGCGTGCTCATCCTCGGCGGTGCACTGATGATGCTCACCAGCCGCAACATCGTGCACGCGACGTTCTGGATGCTGCTGTCGATGGTCTCCACCGGCGGCCTGTTCATGCTGCTGTCCGCCGAGTTCCTCGCGCTGGTCCAGATCCTGGTCTACGCGGGTGCCGTCGCGGTCCTGACGATCTTCACCATCATGATCACGCTGCGCCGCCGAAGCGACGCCGTTCGTCCACGAGACACCTCGCTCAGCGCGGCGGCCATCGCCGTGGTGTTCATGGCGCTCATGCTCGTCGCTATTCCCCGCATGTCCGTCGAACCCTCCACGGTCCTGCCTGACGTCGCCCCCGGTATCGTGACGTTCGGCCAGGAGCTCTTCACCACGTGGATGGTGCCGTTCGAGATCGCGTCACTCGTACTGATCGTCGCCCTCGTGGGCGCGGTCTGGTGGTCGATCGGGAGGAAGGACCGATGAGTGTAGGACTTCCAGCGTTCCTCGCACTGTCCGCGGTGCTGTTCGCACTCGGCCTCTACGGTGCGCTCTCCAAGAAGAGCGCCGTCCTGGTGATCATGTCGCTCGAGATCATGGCCGGCGCGGTCAACATCAACCTGGTCGCGCTCTCCCGCTTCATCACCCCTGACATCGTGACGGGCCAGATCTTCGCCGTCTTCATGATGGTCGTCGCCGCTGCCGAGATCGGACTGGGACTCGGCCTGCTTCTTGCACTGCACGCCGCAGCTCGCACCACCGAGCTCGATGACATGAGCGAACTGAAGGGCTGATGCGGGTGGGCTACCTAGCAGCGATACCTCTTATCCCGGCGATCGTCTTCCCTCTGTCGTTCGTTCTGCCGAGGACTGTGCGCAACAAGCTCCTGTGGGTCCCGATCATCGCCCTGATGGCCTCACTCGGGCTCTCGCTCTATGGCGCGTGGACGATCTGGCCGGGCGCCGAGGCGGGCGCCGATCAGGTCCGGACGCTCACGTACCAGTTCGCGCTCATCCAGGGCAAGCCCGTCTCGATGATCCTCCAGTTCGACCCGCTCGCGGCGGTCATGGTGGTCATGATCTCGTGCGTGGCGCTCTGTGTGGCCATCTTCTCGCTCTCGTACATGCACGGTGACGAGCGCATCGGGTGGTACTTCACCGTGCTCTCACTCTTCACCGGTGCGATGCTCATGATGGCGCTCGCCGGGGACTTCCTCTTGTTCTACATGTCCTGGGAGATCATGGGCCTGTGCTCCTACCTGCTCATCGGCTTCTGGAACACGCAGCTCGACGCACGCCGTGCTTCGATCAAGGCGTTCCTCACCACGCGCATCGGTGATGTGGGCTTCGCCGTCGCGCTTGCCATCATGTGGACCACCGCAGGGACGCTCGATATGCAGACCGTCCTCGGACAGGCGGGTTCTTGGGCACCGGGAATAGCCACGGCTGTGGCGCTCCTGCTGTTCTTCGCCGCGATGGGCAAGTCGGCGCAGTTCCCGCTCCATGTCTGGCTGCCCGACGCCATGGCTGGCCCCACGCCGGCCTCAGCGCTCATCCACGCGGCGACCATGGTGGCCGCGGGCGTCTTCCTCGTGGCCCGGGCGATGCCCATCTTCGAGGTGAGCGGCACGGCCCTCGACGCCCTGATCGTGATCGGGAGCATCACCGCTCTCATGGCCGCGCTCATGGCCTCGGTCCAGTACGACATCAAGCGGGTGCTCGCCTATTCGACCATCTCGCAGCTGGGCTACATGTTCCTCGGGTTGGGGACGGGCAGTGTCGCGGCCGGGATGTTCCACCTCATCACCCACGCGTTCTTCAAGAGTCTGCTCTTCCTGGCAGCCGGCAGCATCATCCATGCCCTGAGCACCCAGGACATGCGCAAGATGAGCGGCGTCGGCAGGTCTATGAAGTGGACCACGGTGACGTTCACAGTGGGCACTCTCGCACTCTGCGGCGTCGTCCCCTTCTCCGGTTTCTTCTCGAAGGACATGATCATCGATCACCTCTTCCTGGAAGGTCACTACGTCGCCTTCGCGGTGGCGCTCGTCACCGCCGGGCTCACGGCTTTCTACATGACGCGGCTCTGGCTGCGAGTCTTCCCCACACTCCCTAACCCGGACGCGCACAAGGCAGGGCACGAGTCCGACGGGAAGATGGTCGGCCCGATGCTGTTGCTCGCGGCAGTCACGTGCGTGATCGGATTAGCCATCATCCCGTTCGGCGAGTACATCGGCTCGCACACGACCCTGCCGCACCTGCCGATGGCGTCGCTCTCGACCGTGGTCGTGCTCGCCGGACTCGGCCTCGGCTGGTACCTCTTCCGCGGCGGCAGGAGCCCGCGGGCGCTCAAGTGCCGCATCCGACCTCTCTACAACCTGGTGGTGAACAAGTTCTACATGGACCACATCGCAGAGAACATGATCGCCGGCGGCTACACGAAGCTCTCGGAGGCCCTCAACTGGTTCGACAAGCACGTGATCAACGGCATCGTCAATGGCGTCGGCGTCATGTGCGTCAAGGCCGGTGTCGTACTGCGGAACGTGCAGAGCGGCCAGATCTCGGCCTACCAGCGGATGTTGGTCGTGGGGATGTTCGTGTTCCTGCTCATCGCGGTTCTCGCGTCGGGGGTGATGTAAGCAATGCCACTGCTGAGCATCATCACCTTCCTGCCCCTCGTCGGGGCGATCGCCGTGATGCTGATTCCCGGCAAGGCGGCGATGCCCTGGGCGCGCCGTGTGACGACCGCGTTCATGGTTGTCGACCTCGCCTTCGTCATCTACCTGCTGACGCAGTACGACCTCACTGCCACCGGCATCCAGTTCTTCGAGAAGGTGCCCTGGATTCCGGCCTTCGACATCAACTACACGCTCGGCGTCGACGGCCTCTCCATCACGATGGTCGCGCTCTCGGCACTGCTGTCGCTCATCATCGTCTTCGGCTCGTGGAGCAACTCCGACCGGCCGAAGACCTGGTTCGTGCTGTTGCTGCTGCTTGAGGCGGGCATGAACGGCGTGTTCGTCGCCCTGGACTTCGTGCTTTTCTACGTCTTCTGGGAGTGGGTCCTCATCCCGATGTACTTCCTCATCGCCTGGTGGGGCAAGGAGGACCGCAGCTACGTCGCGCTCAAGTTCTTCCTCTACATGCTGCTCGGCTCGGTGCTCCTGCTGCTGGCCATCATCGCCATGTACGTGCATCCCAATGGCGGGACGTTCGACATGCTCGAACTCGTGAACGCCGGCTTCCCGCTCGCCTTCCAGCTGCCGGTCTTCGGGCTCCTCTACTTCGGCTTCGCGGTCCGCGTCCCCGTGTTCCCGTTCCACACGGGCCACTCCGACGCGCACATCCAGGCACCGACTGCGGGGTCGGTCACCCTTGCCGGCGTGCTCCTCAAGACCGGCACCTACGGAATGGTCCGTGTGGCGCTGCCCATGCTGCCTGACGCAGCGGCCGAGTGGTCGTTGTTCGTCGGCGCGATGGCATGTGCCGCGATCCTCTACGGCTCGGTCGTCTCGTTCTGGCAGCCAGACCTGAAGAAGATGCTCGCGTACTCCTCAGTCGGACACATGGGCTTCGCGATGCTCGGCATCGCGGCCGCCACACACGAGGGACTGAACGGCGCCGTCGTGCTCGCCTTCGCGCACGGCGTCATCACCGGCCTGCTGTTCCTCGTGGTGGGCATGATCTACGACCGGGCGCATACGAGAATGGCGCCCGACCTGACGGGGGTCGGCAAGAAGGCACCCGTCCTCGGCGGGATGCTGTCCTTCGCCACGATCTCATCGCTGGGCCTCCCCGGCCTGGCGGGCTTCGTCGGCGAATTCCTTGTGGTCATCGGTACGTGGAAGTCCGATCTCCCCAAGATCTACACGGTGATCGCGGGTATCGGCATGCTACTCGGCGCCGCGTACATGCTCCACGTGGTGCATCGTGTCGTGTACGGAGAACCAACGGAAACGGTGAAGAAGATCGAAGACGCCAAGATCATGGACTACTGGACGGCGGTCCCCCTCATGATCGTCATCCTCGTCATCGGCCTCAACTGGAACACACTCCTCGTGTTCATCGACCCGGCAGTCCGCACACTCGTGACGACGCTGGGGGGCTGATGACATGGAACAGTATCTCGCCCTCATACCGGAGTTCCTCATCTGCATCGCAGCGCTCCTCGCGCTCTTCGCGACCCTGCTCGGGAGCGACCGTGCCGCCTCGGTCATCGGTGCGCTCTTCAGCTTCGCGGCAGCCGTCGTCGTCTGGATGGTCCCCACCCCTGCGGACGCCTTCTTCGGGCTGCTTGACTTCACGCTCGGGTCGGCGGCACTCATCCTCCGCTCGGTCATCCCGGCGCTCACGGGCCTGTTCTGCTGCTGGACGATCGCCCGGGGCTGGGCCGGCGTCCGCGCCCGCGAGGGCGTTGCTCTCGCGCTCTTCTCCACGCTCGGCAGCATGCTGCTCGTCTCGGCGAACGACCTCATCACGCTCTTCATCTCGCTCGAGCTTGCGACGATGCCGGTCTACGTACTCATCGGTTACCTCCATGAAGACCGCCGGAGCCTCGAGGGTGCGCTGAAGTACTTCCTGCTGTCAGTGGTCACGAGCATGATCATGGCCTACGGCTTCTCGTTCGTTTACGGGATCAACGGCACCACGCTCTTCCAGCCGCTGGCGGTGCAGGGGTCGTCGTGGACCGCCACGCTCGTGGGCGTGCTCGTTCTCATGGGATTCCTCGGCAAACTCGGCGCCGTGCCGTTCCATTACTGGGTGCCCGACGCCACCGCCGGCGCGCCGACGGCTTCGGCGGCCTTCGTCTCGTCCATCGCCAAGATCGCGCCGATGTGGGCCCTCGTCCGCATCCTCGCCGAGATCTTCCCTGATGTCCCGGGACTCCACTTCGCAATCATGGTGGCAGCCGTCGTCTCGATCGCCCTCGGAACGTTCGTCGCGCTGCCGCAGAGCGACCTGCGACGCCTCCTCGCCTACTCGGGCATCGCGAACGTCGGCTACGCCCTCTTCGCCGTCGGAGCGGGAACCGCTGCAGGATACGCGAGCGCGCTCTTCTACATGTTCGCCTATGCCATCGGTGCCCTCGGCTTGTTCCTCGTGGTCGCCCAGGAGGGCGCCACGCTACAGGACGTCGCGGGACTCATCAAGCGCAGGGCGTACGCCGCCTGGGCGGCCGTCGGGTTCATCTTCTCGATCATCGGTTTCCCGCCGTTCGCCGGCTTCTACGGCAAGCTCGGCGCACTGAGCGCCGCACTTCACGCGGGGTACACGTGGGCGGTCGTCATCGCGGTTCTCTTCTCTGTGGTCGCTGGCGGGTACGGCTTCCGGATCATCCGGGCGATGTTCACCCCGGGCGAGAACGCACCCGAGATGGTAGACCGACCGTCGCTCGAGGAGTCGACCGAATACCGGCAGTTCCCAGCTCTCGCTGCTGCGGTGATACTCGTCACGGTGGCACTGGTTCTCGCCGCAGGACTGGCAAGCGAGCCCATACTCCAGTTGTTCGAGGCAGCGCTGCTGTAGCGCCCCGTCTCAGTCACTGACACGCGGCCCTGGCGTCCTCTCGATGCCAGGGCCGCGTGCGTCTGGGGCGACGATGGTGCCCTCGTCTCAAGTGCTGCTGCAACCACCTAGGCAGGAGCAGTCCTGCAGTCGGCCCGGGCGGTACTTCAGCCCCTGCGCCTCTCGCGACGGAAGAACCGCCAGAAGAGATAGACGAGCAGGATGAGCACGGCAAGCACGAGCGCCGGCGCGAAGATGGCCGTGGCGCTCATCACGACGGCACCGGCGTCCTCGGCGGCGCTCACGACCGGCGTCGCCGTGCCGGCGGTGGAGACGTTCACGGCCGGACGCACCGTCGCCTTCACCGCATGCGTCCCTCCCGCGAGCACGACACCCATCGCCACCAGCAACCAGGGCTGGACGTCGACCGCGTTGCCTGCCGAGGCGATGGCCACGATGCCGCCTGCGACGGGCCTGACGACCGTCTGGATCGCGTCGTTCACGTGATCGACGGCTGGGATCTTATCGGCGGCGACCTCGACGAGCAACAACACCGCAACGAGGCCGATGACCCACCACTCACCCATGACGTCGAAGGGCTCGGCGAGCGTGAGCCACCCGAAGCGCTGGGCGAGCGACACGCCGAGAAGCGGGATGTACGCGTTCAGGCCCGCCGGGATGGACAAGCCGAGCGCGGTGAGCAGCTCCATATGTCACCCCCTCAAGCCGCACGCGTCCTGCCATCACGCCGGGCGGTGCGGACCGCCAGTCGCCTCAGATGTACCCGCGAAAGACCTTCAGGCGTCTCCTCCGCCGCTCACGAGCCGTTCGAGCGTCGGCGCGTAGGCCGCGTCCATCTCGGCGAGTGAGACGTCGAGAAGGCCCCGCACGCGCAGCCGGTCGCCCCCGACCTCGCCGATCTTCACGCAGCGCGTCGCGTGCGTGATGGCGAGCGTCTTGAACGCCTCGAAGTGCTCGGCCTCGCATGTCACGATCGCGCGCGCCTGCGACTCACTGAAGAGCGCCGCCACACCCGGGAGGTCAGTGTCGAGCGTGATGTCAGCACCGAGTCCGCCCGCCATACAGCACTCGGCGAGGGCGACCGCGAGACCGCCCTCGGAGCAGTCGTGCGCCGAGAGGACGATGCCCGTGCGGATGGCGGTGCCGAGGAAGTCGTCGAGCAGCTTCTCGTCCACGAGGTCGACGCGCGGCGGCTTCCCGGCGACGAGGTCGTGGACGACTTTGAGGTACTCGCTCCCGCCGAGCTCGTTGCGCGTCGTGCCGAGCAGCACGACCGCGTCGCCCTCGCGCTTGAAGTCCATCGTGCAGTGGTCACTCACGTCGTCGAGCAGGCCGACGAGACCGACGGTGGGCGTGGGGTAGATCGGCTGGCCGAAGCTCTCGTTGTAGAAGCTCACGTTGCCCGAGATGACCGGCACGCCGAAGGCCGTGCACGCGTCGGAGAGGCCCCTGATGGCCTCGTGGAACGTCCAGAAGACCTCGGGCTTCTCGGGATTGCCGAAGTTGAGACAGTCCGTGATCGCGGCAGGCCGACCACCGGAGCACGCGACGTTGCGTGCGGCCTCGGCGAAGGCGATCTGCGCGCCCACGTACGGGTCGAGATAGCAGTAGCGGCCGTTGCAATCCGAGGAGACCGCGATGCCGCGCTCGCTCGTCTCGCCACGACCGGTGTCACCGATGCGCAGCACGGCGGCATCCGAGCCGGGCAACACGACGGTGTTGAGCATCACCTGGTGGTCATACTGCTCCCAGATCCAGCGCCGCGAGCAGATGTTGGGGCTCGCGAGCAACTGAAGGAGCGTCGCCGAGAGTTCCCCGGCGCTTCCGGGGTGCTCGAGCGTCATCGGGTCGAACGCCTGGACCTCGTCGAGGTACGCCGGGCGCTCCATGGCCGGGTCGTAGATGGGCGCGTCCTGGGCGAGCGTCGCGGCCGGCATGTCGCCGACGACGGTCTCCCCTTCTGTCACCACAAAGCGGCCAGTGTCGGTGATGGAGCCGATGACCGTCGACCGGAGGCCCCACTTCGTGCAGATGACCTGCGCGGCCTCGAGGTTCTCCGGAGTGACGACCGCGACCATGCGCTCCTGGGACTCGGAGACCATGATCTCGAACGGCTTCATGGCGTCCTCGCGCTGCGGGACGGCGGTCACGTCGATCTCCACACCCACGCCGCCACGGCTCGCCATCTCGCTGATCGAGCTCGTGAGTCCCGCCGCGCCACAGTCGCCGAGGGCGACCAGGAGCTTGTCCGAGAGGAGTTCAAGGCACGCCTCGATGAGAAGCTTCTCCTCGAACGGATCGCCCACCTGCACGCTCGGACGTTTCTCCTCGGCCTTCTCGTCGAACTCCTGGCTCGCGAGCGTGGACGCGCCGCCGATGCCGTCACGACCCGTCGTGGACCCGATGAGCAGCACGAGGTTGCCGGGTCCGGCCGCGACCGCGAGCGTCAGGTCCTCCTCGCGCATGAGGCCGATCGCCATGGCGTTGATGAGGCAGTTGCCCTCGTACGCCTCCTCGAAGTAGACCTCGCCGCCCACCGTGGGCACGCCGAGGCAGTTACCGTAGCCGCCGATGCCGGCCACCGCCCCCTCGAAGAGATAGCGCTGCCGCGGCTTGTCGAGCGTGCCGAAGCGCAGCGAGTCGAGCGAGGCGATCGGGCGCGCGCCCATCGTGAAGATGTCGCGGATGATGCCGCCCACACCCGTCGCCGCGCCCTGATACGGCTCGATCGCTGAGGGATGGTTGTGCGACTCCATCTTGAACGCGACCGCCCAGCCGTCACCCACGCGGATGACGCCGGCGTTCTCGCCTGGGCCCTGAAGCACCGCCTTGCCGCTCGTGGGGAACATCCTGAGCGCCTTGCGCGAGTGCTTGTAACTGCAGTGCTCGCTCCACATCAGCGAGTACATGTAGAGCTCGGTGAGCGCCGGTATCCTGCCGAGGATCTCGACGATCTTCTCGTACTCGGCAGGTTTGAGGCCGAGCTCGACCGCGAGCGGAAGGGCGATCTCGGGAGAGAGGGACTCGGGCATGGGAAGCAGCTCCTCAGGCGAGGGGTCGGACAGGTCGGGAGTGAGCGCTCGTGCGGAAGCCGTCCCACCGCGCAGCATGCTCGCTATGGAAGGCGGCGAGCATCATCACACGCTCGCGAGGCGCTCCACGATGGACGTGAAGAACGGCGCGCCATCGGTACCGTTGCAGAGCGGATCGACGACACGCTCGGGGTGCGGCATGAGGCCGAAGACGTTGCCGCGCTCATTGCAGATGCCCGCGATGTTGTCGAGGGCGCCGTTGGGTGCCGAGTCCGGCAGCACGCTGCCGTTAACCTCGCAGTACCGCACGACGATCTGGCCGTTGCCCTGCAGGCGCGCGAGCGTCTCGGCATCGCAGATGTAGTTGCCCTCGTTGTGGTTCACCGGCACGTCGACGACGGTACCCTCGGGCAGGTCGAGCCACTGGCAGGCGCTCTTCTCCACGCGCAAGAGCTGGCTGTGGCAGATGAACTTGAGGCCGGCGTTACGCAACAGCGCGCCGGGGAGCAGGTGCGCCTCGGTGAGTATCTGGAAGCCGTTGCAGATGCCCATGACGGGACCGCCGGCCTCGGCGAAACGTACGACCTCGTTCATCACCGGCGAGAACCGCGCCACGGCGCCGCAGCGGATGTAGTCACCGTAGCTGAAGCCGCCCGGGAGCACGATCGCGTCGAACCCGGCGAGGTCCGTGTCGCCGTGCCAGATGTAGTCGGCCTGCATGCCAAGATACCGGACCGCGTGGATGACGTCCTGCTCGCAGTTGGAGCCGGGGAACCTCACGACGCCGAAGCGCATGCTACCCCTCCTCGACGAGCTCGACGCGGTAGTCCTCGATCACCGGGTTGGCGAGCAGCTTGTCGCACATCTCACGCACGCGCTCCTCGCTCGTACCATCGGCGACCTCGAGCTGCACGTACTTGCCGATCTTCACCGACTCGACCTCCGCATAGCCGAGGTTCCTGAGCGCGTTCTCCGCAGTGGCCCCGGGCGGATCGAAGATGCCCTTCTTGTAGGTGATGTGGACTTCAAAACGAGCCATGTGGCTACCCCTTCCGCTACTTGCCGGAGGCCGCGGTCTGCGTCTTGTTCTTGGACTTCTTCCCTTGCTCCTTGATGAGCTGTGCACGGAGCTTCCGGATCTTCACCGCATCGATGTAGACGGCCACGGCACACAGGACGAAGACGGTGACCGTGAGCGCCATCGTGATGGTCTGGTTGTCACGGGCGGCGGGCAGAAGCCAGTTCACCAGGATGCACACGAAGGCGAGCGCGAAGAGGCCCCACCAGATCATCCGCCACCGCTTGATCTCCGGCGAGGTGGGAAGCGGCTGGCGCACCGGCTTCTTCTTGGCCTTGCCAGAGTCCTTCGCACTGGAGGCCGATGAACCTTCGATCGTCCCGAGCCTACGCACCGGCTTCGCCCGTGCCGCGCTCTTGCGGGTGGACCCGATATCCGCTTCCTTGCGGTACCGGTCGTTCGTCTGACTACGCTGGCTCACGGCGGCTCAGTCTCCTTCCGGCATGAACGGCTCGTCCGTGAGGAGCTCGTATGCCTCGATGTACTTCTCGGCGGTCATCATGATCACGTCTTCCGGCAGCGGCGGCGCCGGGGGCTTCTTGTCCCAGCCGCTGGCCTCCAGCCAATCGCGCACGAACTGCTTGTCGAAGCTCGGCTGGCTCTGGCCCGGGCAGTACTCGTCGGCGGGCCAGAACCGCGAGCTGTCGGGCGTCAGGACCTCGTCTATCAGCGTGATCTCGCCATCCACCAGGCCGAACTCGAACTTGGTGTCCGCGATGATGATGCCGCGCATCGACGCGAAGTCACGTGCCGCCGAGTAGAGCGCGACCGAGAACTCGCGCAGGCGCTCGGCTACGTCGGTGCCGACGATCTCGCACATCCGCTCGAAGCTGATGTTCTCGTCGTGGGCGCCTGTCTCGGCCTTCGTCGAAGGCGTGAAGATCGGCTCGGGGAGCTGGCTTGACTCCACGAGACCCTCGGGGAGCACCTGCCCGCACACGGCACCGGTCTCCCGGTACTCCTTCCAGCCGCTGCCGGCGAGGTACCCTCGCACGATGCACTCGACGGGGAAGACCTCGGCCTTCTTGGCGAGCATGAACCGGCCGCGAAGCGCATCGGCGTTGGCCGAGAGCTCTGCGGGAAGGTCTGCCTCGTCGGCGCTGATCAGGTGATTGGGGACGATGTCCTTGAGGACGTCGAACCAGAAGAGCGAGATCTTGGTGAGCACCTCGCCCTTGTACGGTATGGGGTCTGGCAGCACGACATCGAACGCGCTGATGCGGTCAGTGGCGACGAGCAGCAGCCTGTCGCCGAGGTCGAAGATGTCCCGGACTTTCCCTTGCGCGCTCGGCTTGAGCGACATCGGCTCCACGTGCGGCCCTCCCGGTGATCGCATGTCATCGCCCACGGCCGGGATCCTCGCCCCGCCGGAGCCCACGGACTCATACGTGCATTGTAGGCGATAGCAGGCCGCTGCGCCCCATCGAGGCGCGAGCGATCAGGCCGTCAGCCCGACCGGGCTGGTCGCCGAGAGCGCGGCTACCGCATCAGCGTCTGCGGCACACCCGAACCCGCGTCCGAGCCGAAGGCCGATGCCGTGAGGCCCCACAGGCTGCCGAGGATGTCGGCGAAGGGGTCCGTCCAGCCGTAGTCCACGATGACCGGCTCCCCTTCGATTCCGCCGAGTGTCGCCGCACGGTCTATCGCGTCGTCGTAGTTGCCGAGCGTGTCCACGAGCCCGAGCGTCTGCGCCTCGGCCCCGAGCCACACCCAACCGGTGGCGAGTTCCCGTACCTCGGCCTCGGTCATGCCGCGCCCTTCGGCCACATCGGCGATGAACTGCTCGTAGACCGCCTGCATCTGGCCTTCCAGCATCGCCGCCTCCGTGGGCGTGACGCTACGGTACGCGCTGCCGGTGTCCTTGAACTGGCCCGTGGTGAGCGTGGTGAACTCCACACCCACAGTCTCGAGGAGGCTCTCGACGTTGGGGATCTGCATGATGACGCCGATGCTGCCCACCGACGACCCGGGGGCTGCCACGATCTCCGTGCACTGCGAGGCCACCATATAGGCGCCCGAAGCGCCGATGTCACCGATGCTCGCAACGACCGGTTTCTCCCGGGCCGCGCGCTTGACCGCCATGCTGATCTCCTGTGAGGCCGCCACCGTTCCGCCGGGCGAGTCGATGCGCAGCAGGATGGACATCACGTTGGGGTCGTCGAGCGCCTGATCGATCTGGTCGAGGATGTTCTCCGGCGTCACGTAGCCGCCGGTGCCGGCGATCGCGTCATCGATGTGGATGAGCGCGACACCGTTCCCCGAAGCGATCGGGCCCATGTCCGAGGAGGTGAAGACCGTGGACGCCCACACGCACGAACCGATGATCAGCAACACGACCACTGCCACGATGCCGATCGCCCATCGCGCGCCGGTAGACAGGCCCTTCTTCTCGGCCTGCGGCACACCCTGTGCGGACGGCGGCGGATACGACGGCTGAGGGGGCTGATACTGCGGCCCGGCCGCCTGATACGTGGGACTCGGCGGGTACGGGGACTGACCCGGGTTGGGGCCGTCAGGGGTTTCCATGGCTCCTCCTCAGAGCGGGTGTCGCGCTCCACTGTGTACTTGACCGACGCACGTGCGGCGCCCCTCCGAGCGGCTCCCCCACGGCGACAGGCCAATGCTACACCATGCAGGCCCCGCTCCATCGGCAGAGATTCTCCTGCAACACCCGGGGAAGTGCGTCGACAAGGTCGGCGGCGTGCTTCGCCGGAGTCGCCCCCATGACGACACCCGCCGTGCGGTTAGCCAGGCATGCACAGCGCGCGGCGTCGACCGTGGGGAACCCGGCCGCCAGGAGCGCCGAAGCGATGCCGGTGACGGTGTCCCCGGTGCCGCCGATCGCCTCGAGTGCGGGGACGCACGGCTGATCCACGGTCGCGACGACCTCGCCTCCGGACACGACGAGGTCGCGCGCACCCTTCACGAGTAGGACGCGCGAGGAGCCGCCCGTCTCGTGAGCGCGCCGGGAGAGCGCCACGGGGTCGAAGCCCTCGGTGCCGAAGAGGTAGTGGGAGACGTATGCGGGATGCGTCACCTTCGGATCCGCGAGGAAGCCGATCTCCCCCACGTCGGGCGTCATCAGCTCGAAGCGAGCAGCGTGCCCGGCAGCCTTCGCCGCGTACATGCCACCGGCATCAGCGACGAGGCGCACGTCGGGAGCCGCAGTGGCAAGCTCGTTCACCGCCACGGTCATGAGCGACATGATCGGCTGCATGTAATGGAACGCCACAACCGCCGGCCGAACCGCGTTCACGGTCTCGATGAGCTGCCGGAACACCGCCCGCGTCCCGTCACCACGTCCGATGTCGCCACCGATAAGGGCGTAGGGTGCGGGCGTGCCGAGATAGCGTGCCACCTGGACGGCCGCACCGAGCATGGCGAACGTGCCCTGCGAGGCAGGGACCGGATGCCCGCCCACGAGCAGAGACCCGTCGGGGGCGAGGGCGGCCTCACCCTGGAGCACCGGCCCGCCACTCACGGGATAGGTCGCGACGACGAGAAGCCTCACGCTCCCACCTCCGACAGCAGTATCCGGGCCTCGACGAACGCCCGATCGAGCATGAGGCCACAGAGCGTGTAGCCGAGCTCCTTAGGCTGCGGCGCCGCAGCGAGCGTGTCGTCCACGAGCTTCAGGTTGAGGTACGGGATGTCCGGACACCCGCCGCCCGAGGTGTTCACGATGCGGCCCGTCGCCTTCTCGACCGTGATCTTCATGTTGCCGGCCCGCACCATGAGCCACTCGCCGAAATCGACACTCGTGACGAGACCGGTCACATCCGCGGCGCCGTCCACGTCGGCCACCCAGGACCGGACGTGCACACAGGCCTCTTCAAGCGTCCGCGCCGCACCGGGTTCCTCGACGCGAGGGATGGCGACGGAGAGGTCGCAACCCGACCGCAGGTGCGGCGGCGGGGCCACGAGCGTCGTCGCGTAGCCGGCGGCCTTCAACACGCGCTCGGCGGCGAGCGCGTCGGTCACCTCGTCGAAGAGCAGCAGGCCGAGCGCCTCCGCAGCGGTCTCTGGCGTGGCGCCCTCACCGCTCTGTTGTTCGCCGGTGCGAGACCGACCGATCCTGAGCCTCACGAACGCACCCCTAACGTCGTACGCCGGTGATGCGGTACTCTCCGGCCGTCTGCTCCACGGAGGCATCATAACCGGCATCAGCGAGCAGACCGAGGACATTGGCCCTCGCCGTGCCATCGTCCACCAGGACGAGGATCTCCGAGGGGCCTTCGTCCAAGGCCTGCCTCGTATGCATCAGCGGCAGCGGGCAGGACAGACCGCGTACATCCACTTCTCTCATGGTATTCCTCCTTATGCCGCTGACGGGCGCTTGAGCAGCGCGATCGCCACGGTGATGACCGCCATGACACCCAGCGCCGGCCATGCAGCGCTGGTGAGACCTGCGGGCGACGACGCGATGCCCGCCCAGTGAGCGAAACCCGCGCCCACAAGCATGCCGACGACCGCCACCGCCGAATCGGCGCTACCCTCGCTCCCCATGACGATCTGGCGCAGCGGGCAACCTCCGAGCAGAACCGCCGACAGCGCGGCGATCGTCATCGCGACGAAGCTGCCCAGGGCGTCGTTGTGGGCAACAGGCTGGCCCGTGAAACCAAGGTTGTACTGTCCCAGCAGGAGGTTCACGACGGTCGAGCCGATGAGCAGGCCGACGATGCCGAAGAGCAGATCGAAACGACGCACCAGAACCGCGTCACGGATACCTCCGACCGAGCAGAAGCGGCTACGCTGCGCGATGACACCGATCGCGACGCCTGCGATGAGCGAGATGAGGAGAGCCGCGCGCTTGCCTCCGGGCATCGGCTTGGTGGCCGCGACCTTGTCGGCCTCGGCGAGGACCGTGCCGTCAGCCGCCACGACCGCGCCATCAACGAGGGTGGCGTCCGCCGGCTTCACGACGACCGTCTCACCGTCGACCGTCTTCACCACGACCTGACCGGGAACGACGCTCTTGCCGTTCTCTACGGTGAGCGTCGCCCAGGAGGGCGCACCGACTGTCGTGGTCACGACCGCGAGCACGAGGAGGACGGCACCGATCGCGGGCACGATCCAGCCGAGGGGCTTCGCCATCTGCTTCGCCCGGCCGAGGCTGAACCCGCGCTTCAGGAAGAAGACACCCACGAGAGCACCTGCGATGATCCCGAGCGCGCCCCACAGCGCCGTGAGATCACCGCCCCCCAGTCGCAGCCACGCACGGACGGTGCACCCGAGGAAGACGAGCGCCGATGTGGTGAAGATGAAGCCGAGCACGAACCTGATGAGCGGCGAGGACCCTCCCCGGG
>CAYMSA010000010.1:0-35072 GCA_964392965.1 uncultured Coriobacteriaceae bacterium | reverse complement strand
CACGGTGAATGCCTTGGCATCAGAAGCCGATGAAGGACGTGGCAAGCTGCGAAAAGCTCCGGGTAGGTGCACACAACCGTCAATCCGGAGATGTCCGAATGGGGAAACCCAGCTGGGGTCATGCCCAGTTACCCATGCCTGAACACATAGGGCATGAGGAGGCAACCTGGGGAACTGAAACATCTAAGTACCCAGAGGAAGAGAAATCAACCGAGATTCCCCTAGTAGTGGCGAGCGAACGGGGAACAGCCTAAACCCGCGTATGCGTGTAGCCTGTGGGCGTTGCTGCGTGTGGGGTTGTGGGAGTCATCGACGTACGGCCACCGACGTACGACGGAGTTACAAAACGACAGGGTAGTGGAGCGGTTTTGGAAAAGCCGGCCATAGATGGTAAAAGCCCAGTACGCGAAATTCTGTCGACTCCGAGATGATCACCCGAGTACTGCCGGACACGTGAAATCCGGTAGGAATCTGGGGGGACCACCCTCCAAGGCTAAATACTCTCTGATGACCGATAGTGAACCAGTACCGTGAGGGAAAGGTGAAAAGCACCCCGAGAGGGGAGTGAAATAGTACCTGAAACCGTGCGCTTACAAGCCGTCATAGCCTGGAAAGCCGCATCTTCGGATGCGGCAGGGTGGTGGCGTGCCTTTTGTAGAATGAGCCAGCGAGTTACCGTATGCAGCAAGGTTAAGCTGAAAGCGAGCCGTAGCGAAAGCGAGTCTGAATAGGGCGTTCAGTTGCATGTGGTAGACGCGAAGCCAGGTGATCTATCCATGGGCAGGCTGAAGCGGGAGTAAGATCTCGTGGAGGGCCGAACCCACTTCGGTTGAAAACGGAGGGGATGACCTGTGGATCGGAGTGAAAGGCTAATCAAACCTGGAGATATCTCGTTCTCCCCGAAATAGCTTTAGGGCTAGCCTCGATCGTTCAGTTCCGGTGGTAGAGCACTGGATGGCCTAGGGGGCTTCACCGCTTACCGAAGTCAGCCAAACTCCGAATGCCGGTACTCCAGAGATCGGGAGTCAGACTATGTGGGCTAAGCTGTGTAGTCGAGAGGGAAACAGCCCAGACCGCCCGCTAAGGTCCCTAAGTTCATGCTAAGTGGCAAAGGATGTGCGTTTGCACAGACAACCAGGATGTTGGCTTAGAAGCAGCCATTCATTTAAAGAGTGCGTAATAGCTCACTGGTCAAGTGGACACGCGCCGACAATACACGGGGCTCAAGCATGACACCGAAGCGGCGGACTTCACTATGTGGAGTGGTAGGGGAGCATTCTGTACCGGGTTGAAGCAGGCGGATGACCGTCTGTGGACTGTACAGAAGTGAGAATGCTGGCATGAGTAGCGAGAGAAGTGCGAGAAACACTTCCACCGTATGCCTAAGGGTTCCTGGGCAAGGCTAATCCTCCCAGGGTCAGTCGGGAGCTAAGGCGAGGCCGCGAGGCGTAGTCGATGCACAACAGGTAGACATTCCTGTACCACTGACAGTGCGTTATTACCGATGGGGTGACGGAGAAGGGTAGCTGAGCGCGGTTCTGGACGTCCGCGTGAAAGGCTGTAGGGTTCAGGGTAGGCAAATCCGCCCTGTATATGCCTGAGAGCTGATGACGAAGCGATTGAGTGAAGTCAGTGATCCCATGCTTTCAAGAAAAACCTCTAGGGAGTGCTGTCGGTGCCCGTACCCCAAACCGACACAGGTAGGCAGGTAGAGAATACCAAGGTGATCGAGAGAACTACGGTTAAGGAACTCGGCATAATCGCTCCGTAACTTCGGGAGAAGGAGCACCCTGGATGGTGATCATCCTCGCGATGTGAGCTTTCTGGGGGCGCAGTGAAACGGCCCAAGCGACTGTTTACTAAAAACACAGGACTCTGCTAAGTCGTAAGACGACGTATAGGGTCTGACGCCTGCCCGGTGCTGGAAGGTTACGAGGAGGGGTCAGCCGCAAGGCGAAGCTCTGAATCTAAGCCCCAGTAAACGGCGGCCGTAACTATAACGGTCCTAAGGTAGCGAAATTCCTTGTCGGGTAAGTTCCGACCTGCACGAATGGCGTAACGACTTGGGCGCTGTCTCAACCGTAGACTCGGCGAAATTGCATTATTCGTGAAGATGCGAATTACCCGCGGAAGGACGGAAAGACCCCGTGAACCTTTACTACAGCTTGACATTGATCTTTGGTTTGTCGTGTAGAGGATAGGTGGGAGGCTTTGAAGCTGGGGCGCCAGCCCTGGTGGAGCCACCCTTGGAATACCACCCTCGACAGGCTGGAGGTCTAACCCCACACCGTTATCCGGGTGGGGGACCGTGTCAGGTGGGTAGTTTGACTGGGGCGGTCGCCTCCTAAAATGTAACGGAGGCGCGCGTAAGGTTCCCTCAGATCGGTTGGCAATCGATCGCAGAGTGCAAGCGCACAAGGGAGCTTGACTGCGAGACAAACAAGTCGAGCAGAGACGAAAGTCGGTGCTAGTGATCCGGCGGCTCAGAGTGGAATGGCCGTCGCTCAACGGATAAAAGGTACTCCGGGGATAACAGGCTGATCCTGCCCAAGAGTCCACATCGACGGCAGGGTTTGGCACCTCGATGTCGGCTCATCGCATCCTGGGGCTGTAGTAGGTCCCAAGGGTTTGGCTGTTCGCCAATTAAAGCGGTACGCGAGCTGGGTTTAGAACGTCGTGAGACAGTTCGGTCCCTATCCTCCGTGGGCGTAAGAGACTTGAGAGAGGCTGTCCCTAGTACGAGAGGACCGGGATGGACGAACCTCTGGTGTACCAGTTGTCGACCAACGGCACAGCTGGTTAGCTACGTTCGGTCGGGATAACCGCTGAAAGCATCTAAGCGGGAAGCCCTTCTCAAGATGAGGTCTCCCACTGGGTCAACCAGGTAAGGCCCCTCGTAGACTACGAGGTTGATAGGCTGCAGGTGTAAGCGTGGTAACACGTTCAGCCGAGCAGTACTAATAGGCCGAGGTCTTGATCTACTATTCGTGATCTACAAAATCGCTATGCAGCTCTCAACGTGCGAGGCGCTCCGGTGGCCGCACTTGACAGTAGAAGAGTGCGTTGCACTCCGCGGCTGAAGCCGTCGGATGTGTTCAGTGGCTATGGCGGAGGGGGTACACCCGATCCCATTCCGAACTCGGAAGTTAAGCCCTCCAGCGCCGATGGTACTGCGGTGTAGTCCGTGGGAGAGTAGGACGCTGCTGAACACATCCGACGGCTTCGTCCTATCTGGGCGGGCTTGGATTCAGGTCTCCCCGTATTCCGAGGATATGCACTTCTGCTTCTGCTAGAATCATCGACGTGACGTAGCACTGATAGATGTCCGGATGGTCCTTCAAGTGACCGTCCTGGAAGGAGAGATCTGTGGAAGATCGCGTGCGTACCGCGCTGGAGAAGATTCGCCCGGCACTCCAGGCCGATGGTGGCGATGTCGAACTCGTCGCTATCGAGGGTGGCGTTGTGAAGGTGCGTCTTGTCGGCGCCTGTGGCGGCTGCCCGATGTCGCAGATCACACTGACGCAGGGCGTGGAGCGCATCCTCAAGGACGAGATTCCCGAGGTCGAGAGGGTAGAGTCCGTCTAGCTCCCGAGTCAGTCTCGGGTGGTTCTTGTGAAGCACAGGGCGCCGCTCAGCGGCGCCCTGTGCTTCTGCGTTCGGTCCTGTTCCATACAGTGACCCGCTCTACGCTTCTTCCCCAGATGTTGCGTCAGGACTGGCACGACGAGTCCGCCGCGGAGGGGTACAATGCCCGCGCCTACTACAAGCTCGGAAATCCAAGTCGAATTGGATACGCGTAACCGCTGGCCGATGTCATCCGAATAGCGGTTGCCCCCAATATCTTGCGCGGGTATCCTGGCAAGGTGCTACATATGGTGGCATTCCGAGCCCGATACATCACGATTACGGCGCATCGGATTTGCGCTCCAGGGAGGGGCTGTCATGACACATACCGCGGCAACCACATATCCGAGGACGATCGATAGCATACTATCGCGCAACAGTATCACCGTGCTCGAGCGCCGATACCTGAAGAAGGACCAGGAGGGTCGCCCCGCCGAGCGCCCATCGGACATGTTCATCCGTGTCGCCGAGAACATCGCGTCCGCCGAGGAGCGATTCGGTGCCACGAGTGAACAGGTGGCGGCGCGCGCTCGGGAGTTCTACGACGTGATGACTGCGCTGGAGTTCCTCCCGAACTCACCGACGCTGATGAACGCCGGCCGAGAGCTCCAGCAGTTGTCCGCGTGCTTCGTTCTTCCGGTTGACGACTCGATGGAGTCCATCTTCGACGCCGTCCGCGACACGGCACTCATTCACAAGTCCGGCGGCGGCACGGGCTTCTCGTTCTCGAGACTGCGTCCATCGGGCGATCAGGTGAGATCGACTCAAGGTGTGAGCAGCGGCCCGATCTCGTTCATGCGCGTATTCAATCAGGCCACGGAGGCGGTCAAGCAGGGCGGGACTCGGCGCGGAGCGAATATGGGCGTCTTGCGCGTCGATCACCCGGACATAATCGAGTTCATCAAGTGCAAGCTCGGAGGCGACTTCGAGAACTTCAATATCTCGGTCGCTGTCACCGAGGAGTTCATGCAGGCGGTCGCTTCGGGCGGAGCGTACGAGCTCCGCAACCCCCGTGACGGCAAGATTGCTGGCGCGCTGAACGCAGGAGAGGTCTATGACCTCATCGTGGAGATGGCGTGGGCGACCGGCGACCCCGGCATCATCTTCATCGATCGTATGAATCGCGACAATCCCACGCCATTGCTTGGCGACATCGAGTCGACGAACCCTTGCGGCGAGCAGCCGTTGCTGCCGTACGAGGCATGCAACCTGGGCTCGATCAACTTGTCGAGGTTCGTGCGTCCGGGCGCCGAGCGGTCGTCGATCGACTGGGATCACCTTGCCGATGTCGTCCATTGCGGAGTGCGCTTCCTCGATGACGTGATCGAAGTCAACGAGTACCCACTTCCGCGCATCGCCGATCTTGCCCGCGGCAATCGCAAGATCGGTCTTGGAGTGATGGGCTGGGCGGACTTCATCATCGAGCTCGGCATCGCCTATGACTCGGACGAGGCGGTCGAGCTCGGCGAAAAGGTCATGGGCTTCATCCATGCCGAAGCGAGGCGCGCATCGACGAAGCTTGCCGAGGAGCGAGGTGTCTTTCCTAACTTCGTCGGGTCGGTCTACGATCGCCCTGACGGGCCTCGCATGCGCAACGCCACGGTGACGACGATCGCCCCGACCGGGACGCTCTCGATCATCGCGAACTGCTCCTCGGGTATCGAGCCTCTCTTCGCTGTCTCGTACGTCCGTACGGTCATGGACAACGATCGCCTGATCGAGGTGAACCCGCTGTTCGAGGAGGCTGCACGCACTGGCGGCTTCTACACACCGGAGCTGATGGCGCTCATCGCCGAGCACGGCTCGGTCCAGGATATCGATGTGATCCCGGAGGACGTGCGGCGCCTGTTCGTGACGGCTCACGACATCACGCCTGAATGGCACGTCCGCATGCAGGCTGCGTTCCAGCATTCCACTGACAATGCGGTCTCCAAGACGGTTAACTTCGCCAATGATGCGACCATTGACGACGTCCGTCGTGTCTACGACCTTGCGTACGAGCTCGACGTCAAGGGCGTGACCATCTACCGCGACGGCAGCAAGGCCAACCAGGTGCTGTCGACGGGGAAGTCCGACGCTCAGCCGGAAGATGCTGCCGGGGAGGGTGCACGGCACGGGGAGATCGAGCCACGGCCTCGTCCGGTCGTGACCGTCGGTCGCACTGAGAAGATCCTCACCGGGTGCGGCAACCTCTACGTCACGATCAACGCCGACGAGCAGGGACTCTGTGAGGTCTTCACGCAGATGGGCAAAGCGGGGGGCTGCGCCGCCAGCCAGTCGGAGGCACTGTCTCGCATCATCTCAGTGACGCTCAGGGCGGGTGTCGATGCCCAGGCGGTCATCAAGCATCTTCGCGGCATCCGCTGCCCGAGCCCCGCGTGGGCACAGGGTGGCAAGGTCCTCTCCTGCGCGGACGCCGTGGGCATCGCATTAGAGCACTACCTCGAGTGGTCAGAGACGGGAACGTCGACGCAACTGGTCTCGAAGAACCAGGATCGGCTCGTGAACCTCTCGGGTGCATGTCCTGAGTGCGGCGGTGCTCTTGAGCACGAGAGTGGCTGCGCGGTGTGTCGGGCCTGCGGCTATAGCAAGTGCGCCTAGGGTGATGACGATGGTTCTCTCGGACAGAACGATCAAGGAGCAGATGGCAGCAGGCCGCATCGTCGTCGACCCGTGCGACGCGGTCGACATCCAACCGTCGAGCATCGACCTCCATCTTGGTCCGCACTTCCAGGTATTCCGGAACTCTCGCTACCCCTACATCGACCCCGCCGTGGAGCAGCACGGATTGATGGACATGGTCTCCGCGACCCCCGAGGGTCCGTTCGTACTCCACCCCGGGGAGTTCGTGCTGGGCGCAACCATCGAGTGCGTCACTCTGCCGGACGACATAGTGGCACGCCTCGAAGGCAAGTCGTCGCTCGGCCGCCTTGGGCTGCTCATCCATTCGACGGCCGGCTATGTGGATCCGGGCTGGCACGGTACGCTCACCCTTGAGCTCTCGAACGTCGCCAATCTGCCGATCGTCCTGACGCCAGGCATGCCCATCGGACAGATCTCCTTCATGCGGATGACGACTCCCGTGGAGCGTCCATACGGCTCGCCGGGTCTGGGAAGCCGCTATCAGGGACAGGTCGATCCCACCCCGAGTCGCTCGTACCGGGCGGAGCGTCCCTGATGGCATGTTGGTCATCGCGGGGATGCGACATCGACATGCAGGCGAGCTGTCCGCACGCCATCGATCCGCGGGAGCAGTGCCCCGCAGGATGCCTCTACGCTCTCTGCGATCGACCCACGCACAAGGTGACCTCGGATCCAGCGCTCATCTTCGACCCGTACGTCGATCGGAGTGCCGCCGCCAAAGAAGTCTGCACGCGCTGCGAGTTCTTCCTGCGAAACGGCCCTCGTCTGTGATCAGCAGGTGTACGAGGAGTCTTGTCGGCGACGCGCTCAAGGCGTATGGCGAGGAGCTGGTGGTTTCCGGTGATGCGCAGGTGGGGGCTGGATTCTCGCTGAATCCGGCTGCCGACCGACTCATCGAGACCTGTCCCGAGGCATTTCTACTCGGCGTTCTCTTCACGCAGGGAATACCCGCCGAGCGGGCCTGGGCGGCGCCGTATCTGCTGAAGGAGCGCCTCGGGCATCTCGACCTGATGCGCCTCGCCTCCGAGGAGGACGCGGTCGCAGCGGCGGTCGCGAATCCACCCGCACTGCATCGCTTCGTGGGCACGATGCCCCGTTGGGTCGTCTCGGGGGCACGTCGCCTGCTGGCCGAGTACGGAGGGGACGCCTCACGCATCTGGCCGGACGGCGCGCACGTCGCCGATGTCACCCGTCGGCTGCTTGCATTCGACGGCATCGGAGAGAAGAAGGCAGCGATGGCTGTCGGCATCCTGCTGCGTCACTTCCGCGTTCCGCTGACCGGCCTCGCATGCACCACTGTCGCCTACGACGTACACGTCCGAAGGGTCTTCCTGCGCTCCGGACTCATCACGGCCGACACTGCGGATTCCGTGAGGGGGGCTGCAAAGGTGGTCTGTCCCGACTCACCGGCCACCCTGGACCTTGCGGCCTGGCTCATCGGGCGCGAAACGTGCAGGCCGACCGCGCCGCTCTGCGACGATTGTCGCCTCGGTGCGGTGTGTCCGAGGCTGATCGACCGCACTGTCGATGGAGTAGGCGGGCGCGGATCTCGCGCGAGCCAGAGCTGAGTCCGGGCAGACGCGACGCGAAGCCGCACCCGTGCGACGCGAGGCAGCACACGATGACGCCGTGGTCGCGCGGTGACTGCAAGCATGGTCGGGTTACGACAGCGGTGGACTCCCGGGTTGCCAGAGGCACCCGTCGGTCGGCCTCAGTCGAGTGAGCGATAGACGAGTCCCGACGGCAGCTTGGGATAGAAGTACGTCGACTTCTGCGGCATCGTCTCACCTGCGAGGGCGACCTCCCGAAGCTGCGCCATCCTCGTCGGGGCGAGGACGAACGCGACATCGGCGTCCTTGAGCTTGAGTGCTTCGCTGTGGTCATGTACGAACTGCAGCCGGTCCAGAGTGGCCGGCTGTGCAGGGTCCACGCCGAGCAGGGGCTTCAGGACGAGCTCCTCGAGGACGGTCACGTCAAGATGCCTCCAGGCGGCCGAGTGTTCAGCACCCATGACTGCCGCGAGGTCGACGTCAGGCCGGAGCGAGGCGACCTTCATCCTGCCGTCGGCGGTCTTCACGGTGAAGCGGATGGGACCGTCGTCACCGGTCGTGACCGGCTCCTGGCTCTCGGCCAGATCAGCCAGATCGAACCGGTCTCCCAATGCGGCCCAGAATGTCGCTGAGTCGAAGTCCTCGCGAGCACGAACAAGCCGGTGGGTAGGCAGGACCAGCAGCTCGGGGTCGTCCATGTTCACGAGCGCCATCATGACCGAGTCGTAGGCAGGGTCGACCGGCGTGAGGCTGGCAGCCTCCGCTTGCGCGCGTCGCTCGTTCCGGTATGCCAGTGCCGTCGTGTAGCGATGGTGTCCGTCGGCGATGTAGACAGGTCCGTCTCCGACGAGACGGGCCAGCAGATCGATCATCTCCGGGTCACGCAGGGCCCACAGCGTGTTCTTGACGCCGTCCACGCCGGTGGCGTAACGGATGGGCTCACCAGCCATGGCAGCATCGAAGATCGCGTGCGTAGCGCAGTCGGGATCCGTGAAGAGACTGAACACCTGGCTGAGGTTGGCGGCGGTTGCGCGCGTCAGGTTCAGGCGGTCGTCAAGCGCCTTCGGGAGCGTCCGTTCGTGCGGAAGCACGACCTTCTCGGAAAACGGATGAAGTCGCACGGCTGCGATGAAGGCACGCCGCCGACGAGGCACGCCACCGTGTGTCCACTCCTGCTCGAGTACGTAGATCGCCGGGGAGACGTCGTCGACCAGGATGCCCTCGGAGTACCAGGCACCCCAGGTCGCCGTCCCCGTCTCGTATCGGTTGCCGGGCAGGGTCGGGTCGAGCGGGCCATCAGGGAGCTCGAGAGCGACCGCGTTGTGCGAATCACGGGCGAGTAGTTCGGCCCGGAGAGACGGGCTGACGACATCGTAGGGAGGCGCGATCCGGGCGGTCAGGTCCACCCCCGCGTCTTCGCTGTACATGCGGGCGCGGAACGGGTGCACGAGTGACATGAAGACCTCCGGATAGTGTGGTGTGTTGCGGTGGCGAGTTTATCCTAGTACGGTGCCGAGCGCCAGGAAGGCGACGACGCCTGCGACGGTGGCGCCTGCGAAGCTGCGCGTCCGCCAGTATACGAGGCCGGTCGCAACCGCCGCCAGGAAATAGGGATCGAGCACGCCTTCTATCCACGCTCCTTCAGGCCGGAACACCTCTCCCACAACGAGCGTGGCCATCACTGAGACCGGTATGTACGAGAGCCACCGCGTGAGCCAGCGGGGGAGTGAGATGCGCGACAGCACCGCCAGCGGGATGAAACGCAGGCCGAAGTTGACGAGTGCCATGCCGACGATCACGGCCCAGAAGACGGTTTGGCTCATCGGTCGATCACCGCCGCGATCGTGGCAGCGATGACAGGAGCGGTGACGACGTACCAGCGGTCCGGCAAGACGATCATTCCCCCGATGGCGAGCGCTCCGGCGAGCAATCCGACGAGTGCGTGCCGACGGGTCTCGGCCTGCCCGACGAGTAGTGCGGTGAACATCGCGGGCATGGCGAACTGGACTCCCCACTGTGTCGGGTCGCCGATGAACCCTGCTGCAAGTGCGCCGAGCGCGGTACCGCCGACCCAGCCCGCCCAGGCGATGATGCCGACGCCAGCCATCGAGCATCCGTCTGCCTTGCCGGTGCGCTGATCGTGCGAGTTCACGGCGAACGTCTCGTCGGTGAGCGTGAAGGCGAGGAATGACTGCCCGATGAGTGGCACACGGGAGACATGCGGCGACAGCGTCGCCCCGAAGAGCAGGTAGCGGAGGTTCACGACGCCTGTCGCAATCAGGATGGTAGCCACAGTGGCCCCGGACTTGAGCAGTGAGAGCGCGATGAACTGGCCCGCACCGGCGATCGCCGTAGCCGAACAGAGGATGGACTGTGCCGGCGAGAAGCCGACCTCGCGGGCGACGATGCCGAACGCCATACCGACCGGCAGATAGCCCAGGAGAATGGGTACCCCCAGGCGCACGCCGCGCAGCAGGCTTCTGCGGCGGGCGCGGATGCGGGGTTGTTCTGGGCACTCTGCGGACATACGGTGATGGTAGCAGAGCACTGCGAGACAGCGGAGCAGACGGATGGAGTCTGCCCGGAGTGGGAATGAACCGGACAGGAGGTGAGTGCGGTGGAGCTGACGCTGGCGTGTCCCAATGACGGGCAAGTCGAGGTGGGCCTGGACGATGTGATCGCCCTCGCTTTCGTCGACCAGAATCGTGTCGACGTGACATTCATGTGCCCGCGGTGCGGGACCCCACTGCGCGTCAGTCTCGCTTCGCCGAGCCTCCTGCGCGCTGCGATGGAGCTGGCGCAGTACGCCATGGAGGAGGAGCCGGACACTCCGGGTCTTCCGCGGACGGATCCATCACGGTATCGACGTCGTGAGACACTCGGCGGGGCCCATGCTACCGAGCCGGTCGCACGTACGCGGGCAGCCGCAACAGGCGGGGTGGCCGAGGATGAGTCCGTGTGTGGTCAGGACGGCCGGAGGTGGCCGGCACCGGATCCACGCATCGAGGCCTACTGCCAGTACTTCCGCATGCAGCTCGTCCGCGTCGAGTGCATCGAGGACTTCCTCAGGGAGTGTGACTGAGGCTCACGTCTTCTTCAGCGAGTCGTTCTGCTGCGGTTCGGTGGTCGCCGTCGTCTCCGCTGTAGTATCAACGGCAGCGTCAGCACTACGCCCGCGACGAATCCTCCGATGTGCGCGAACCAGGCCACGCCTCCCATGTCCATCATCCCCGCACCGAGCGCAGCGAGGCCTGATCCCAGCTGCAATACGAACCAGAAGCCGATGACGAGTACGGCAGGCAGGCGCGCGAGCTCGACGAAGAAGAAGATCGGGATGAGCGTGAGCACCGATGCGCCCGGGTACAGGACGAGATACGCACCCAGGACTCCGGCTATCGCGCCGCTGGCACCAAGGTTAGGAACCGTGGATGCGGGGCTGACTATCGCCTGTGCGAGGGTGGCAGCCACGCCGCACACGAGGTAGAACACCACGAACCGTCCGTGGCCGAGACGGTCTTCGATGTTGTTGCCGAAGATCCACAGGTATAGCAGGTTGCCCGCCACATGTACCCATCCTGCGTGCATGAACATCGCGGTGAAGATGGTCGTGAGCTGCTCGGCGGAGAAGGGGTCGGCGAGGAAGCGGGCGGGCATGAACGCCCAGCGGTCCCAGAACGCAGCGAGTCCAGCCTGGCCGAGTGTGAGTTGATACACGAACACCGCGACATTGACTGCGATGAACGCCACGGTGATCACCGGGAAGCGGTGCGTGGGATTGTCGTCACGAATGGGTATCACGGACTCTCCCGGCGGTCGTTGCGGATTCAGGTCCGGTGAAGGGAGTGTAGTGCAGGACGGCGCGACAAGGTAGTCCGCTCGCGGCGTTCTCATGCGGTATCCTGATGGCATCGAGTGCATGGTGCGGAGCTGCGTTTCCGACAAGGAGGGTCATCGATGGCCGAGTTCGGCGCTGGCTGGGTATTGCTCATCATCGTGGTCGTGTTGCTGCTCGTCGGTGTCAGCATCTACAACCGTCTCGTCACATTGCGCAACCGTGTGGACAACGCCTGGTCGCAGATAGATGTGCAGCTTCGTCGGCGGTATGACCTGATCCCCAACATCGTCGAGACGGTTAAGGGGTACGCCGAGCACGAGCGTGGCACGTTCGAAAAGGTCGTGGCCGCACGGAGCGCCGCCATGGCAGCCGGAACGGTCCAGGAGCACAGCAGCGCCGAGAGCATGCTCACGGGGGCACTGAAGAGTCTTTTCGCGCTCGCCGAGAACTATCCCGACCTGAAGGCGAACCAGAACTTCATGATGCTCCAGGAAGAACTGTCAGGTACGGAGTCGAAGATCGCCTTCGCACGGCAGTTCTACAACGACTCGGTGATGACGTTCAACACGGCCCAGCAGACGTTCCCGGCCAATGTATTCGCGCGGTTGTTCGGTTTCAACACGCGCGAGTACTTCGAGGTCGAGGGTATCGCGCGCGAGCCGGTGTCCGTGCAGTTCTGATCGTATCCCCAGGCAGGGTCAGGGCGGAGACACCGCGACGGTGACCTTCGCGCCCCCCGCGGAGTCTGCCTCTCACCCATACCGCATTCGGCGTCTGGAGCCTGCGTGATCGCCTCGATACCGTATCCGAACATCGACCCCGTGTTCTTGAGCATCGGCCCCATCGAGGTGCGCTGGTATGGGATCGCCTATGTGCTCGGGTTCGTTGCCGCGGGCTATCTGTTGCGCTCGCTCGTGAGGCGATGGAACGTGGATCTCTCCGATGAAGACGTGATCGATGTCGTGCTTGTGGCTGTGATCGGCCTGTTGATCGGCGCTCGATTGGGATACGTGCTCTTCTATGGTAACGGTAGCTACTGGGAGGACCCGCTCTCGGTCTTCCGCGTCTGGGACGGGGGGATGTCGTTCCATGGCGGTTTGATCGGCATCCTGGTCGCCGGTGCCTGGGTGGCGCGGCGCAAGGGAGTGAGTCCGCTCACCGTCTTCGACCTCGGTGCCGTGGGTGCTCCGATCGGTCTCTTTCTGGGCAGGGTGGCCAACTTCGTGAACGGTGAACTATGGGGCCGTGAGACCGATGTGCCCTGGGCCATGGTGTTTCCGAATGCGCCCACGGCGTACCCCCGGCATCCTTCACAGCTTTATGAGGCGCTGCTCGAGGGACTCGTCCTCTTCCTCGTGCTGTTCGTCCTCTCCCGGCGTCGCCGTCCGACCGGTGTCGTGCTCGGCGTGTTTCTCACGCTCTACGGCGCGTTCCGGTTCTTCGTCGAATTCTTCCGGGAGCCGGACATACAGCTGGGATTCCTTGTCGGCGGGACGACGATGGGACAGCTTCTCAGCATCCCCATGTTCCTCGTGGGGCTCTGGCTGCTCTACCGGGCATGCTCCGCCATCGTGAAGAATGACGATGCCGATGGGGATGCTCGCCGGGTGACCGAGGGGTGACGCGCGGCACTGCCGCCGGCCAGGGAGGGTGCAGACGGCGACGGCCGTCCGGTCACCGGCCCGCACCGTGAGTGAGCGGTGTACCTCGAGGGCGGTTTGCCCGTACGATAGACGTTGCAGGTGGAGCTTGATACATCGCCGATGTGCGCGGTCGGCTGTCACGTTCGTGGTGTAGGGCAGGAGGCGACACGCATGAGGTACGACATCGGGGCGAAGCGGGTGACAGGGTCCAGGCCGGTCGCAGTGGTCGTGGCGGCGGCGCTTCTCCTGGCGCTGGCCGTCTCGCTCGCAGGGTGCGGCACTGATGCCGAGCCCGAGATCGTCAACCGCTGGCCGGAGGCCACCGGTGAGCGCACGGTGCCCGAACCCCCTCGTTCGGCTGTCTGGCCGCTCACCGGAGAGCCGATCGCGGACGGCGAGGACGCGTCTCGCCGCGTCATCTCGGTCAAGGTCGAGAACTCGGCAGCAGCCCGGCCGCAGTCCGGTCTGCAGCAGGCCGACGTCGTCTACGAGACGGTCGTCGAAGGCGGCATCACCCGTTTCAATGCGCTCTACCACTCGGCACTGCCGGATCCCGTGGGCCCTGTGCGCTCGGCCCGGCTGTCGGACCGCTTCATCGTGCCGCAGTACGATGCGATCTTCCTGTACTCCGGGGCGAGCGACTCCGTGGATAACGCCCTCGCCCGGGTGAGGTTCGACAACCTCAGCCAGGATGTCGGTGTGGCCGCTCCCGCCTACTATCGGTCCTCTCAGCGTAGCTCGCCGCACAACCTCTATCTGCACCTGCCGGAGGTCTACGGTGTGGCCGAGGCGCGGGGCATCGAGACGACCGGTGCGATCAAGGCCCTGGCCTTCGACGAGCCGATCGCCGTATCGACTCCCGGGACGCCGACCGTGACAGGTATCGTCATCCCCTTCTCGGACGTGAACACAGTTACCTGGCGCTACGATGCCGAATCCGGTCTCTACGGGCGATGGCACAACGGTTCATCGCATCAGGACGCCTCCACAAACGGACAGATCAGGACGAGAAACGTCGTGGTCGTCTGGGCGAAATACGTGGCACAGTCCACGGTAGATGCCGCCGGATCCCGCACGTACGACGTGATACTCGAGGGAACCGGCAAGATGACGCTCTTCCGGGACGGTCAGCGCCATGAAGGTACCTGGCAGATGACTGCGGACGCGCCGCCGGTTCTCAAGAACAGCGACGGGACCGAGCTCAGGCTCGCGCCAGGGAACACCTGGTTCCAGGTCGTGGCGACATCAGTGAACATCACGCTGGAGTGAGACTCCCGACAGGTGGGTTGTTGCCGCTTCGATGCGCGGGTAGAATCCAAGAACCGTACCCCCGGGCTGCTTCGCGGCCTGTCTACACAAGAGGAGCAATGGAGTCCACGTGAATGAGAAACCTGCAACCGGCACGCTGCGTGTGAAGACTGGACTCGCCGAGATGCTCAAGGGCGGCGTCATCATGGATGTCGTGAACGCCGAGCAGGCGCGAGTTGCCGAGGACGCCGGTGCTGTGGCAGTCATGTCGCTCGAGCGCGTCCCTGCCGACATCCGTGCAGCGGGCGGGGTCGCCCGGATGGCCGACCCTTCGCGGGTCGAAGAGATCGTCAAAGCGGTCTCGATCCCGGTCATGGCCAAGTGCCGCATCGGCCACTTCGTCGAGGCACAGGTGCTCCAGAGCCTGGGCGTCGATTACATCGACGAGTCGGAGGTCCTCACGCCCGCCGACGAGGAGTACCACGTGAACAAGTGGGAGTTCACCGTTCCCTTCGTCTGCGGTGCGCGGAACCTGGGCGAGGCGCTCAGGCGCATCGGTGAGGGTGCTGCGATGATCCGCACCAAGGGCGAGCCGGGCACCGGCAACGTCGTCGAGGCCGTGCGGCACATGCGGACGATGCTCGATGAGATTGCCTGGGTCTCCGGGCTTCGCGAGGAGCAGCTCTTTGGCGCGGCAAAGGATCTGCAGGCCCCTTACGACCTGGTGAAGTGGGTCCACGACAACAAGACGCTGCCGGTCGTGAACTTCTCGGCGGGGGGCATCGCCACGCCTGCGGACGCGGCTCTCATGATGCAGCTCGGCTGCGACGGTGTCTTCGTCGGCAGCGGCATCTTCAAGAGTGGCGATCCTTCGAAGCGCGCGAAGGCCATCGTCGAGGCCACGACGCACTACAACGATGCGGACATCATCGCCCGTGTCTCGCGCGACCTCGGCGAGGCGATGGTCGGCATCAACATCTCCGAGATACCCGACGCCGAGCGGATGCAGGAGCGGGGCTGGTAGTCGTGCGGGTGGGTGTCCTCGCGCTTCAGGGCGCATTCAGGGAGCATATCCTGAGCGTGGAGGCACTCGGCGTCTCCGCGGTCCCCGTGCGTCTGCCTGGTCAGCTCGAGGGGTTGGCGGGGCTCATCATGCCCGGAGGAGAGTCGACCGCTATCGGGAAGCTCATGCGCTCGTACGGTTTCTACGAGGCCATACGGGAGTACCACGACAACGGTATGGCGGTCTGGGGGACCTGTGCGGGCGCGATTCTCATGGCCGGCACGATCGCTGATGCGGCGGCGGGACAGGAGCCCCTCGAGCTCATGGACTGCGTCGTCCAGCGCAACGCCTACGGTCGCCAGGTCGACTCCTTCCAGGTGGATCTCGCAATCGAGGGCATCGAAGGCGCGTTTCCGGGTGTGTTCATCCGTGCCCCCATCATCACGTGGGTGGGCGCGGGCGTGAGAGTCATCGGTCGGCACGAGGGGAGCATCGTCGCGGCCCGGGAGGGAGATCTCCTGGCAACGACGTTTCATCCCGAACTGACCGGTGATGTGCGGCTGCACCGGTACTTTGTCGAGAGCGTCATCGGCGCACGGTAGGAAGGATCCGACTGATGTCAGGGCACTCGAAGTGGGCGACGACCAAGCATCGCAAGGCCGCTCAGGACAAGAAGCGGAGCGCGCTTTTCAGCAAGCTTTCGCGCATCATCACCGTCGCGGCGAAGACCGGCGGCGATCCCAGTCCGGAGAACAACGCCTCGCTCGCAGCGGCCATCGCCAAGGCGCGGTCGTACTCGCTTCCCAAGGACAAGATCGAAACGGCCATCAGCAAGGCGTTCGGTGCGGGTGCCGATGCCGCCGCCTTCGAGGAGGTCGTCTACGAGGGATACGGGCCGGCGGGCGTCGCGATCTACGTGGAGGCGCTCACCGATAACCGGAATCGCACGGCGGCCGATGTCCGGGCCGCGTTCACGCGCGCGGGCGGCAATCTCGGCGCGACAGGTTCTGTCGCGTTCCAGTTCGAGCGCAGGGGCGAGATCCTCGTCGAGCGCGATGGCGCCCCTGATGAGGACGAGATGCTCCTGCTCGTCGCAGAGGCGGGCGGAGACGACATCGAGACGCTCGATGATGCCTATGCGGTCTACACGGCGCCGTCGGACGTCATGGCGGTGAAGCAGGCCCTCGAGGCCGAGGGGCTGCCCGTTCGGGGTGCCGAGCTCGTGATGGAGCCGACGAGCACGACGACGGTGTCGGTGGAGGATGTCAAGAAGGTCATGCGCCTCATCGACCGCCTCGAGGAGTCCGAGGACATCCAGACCGTCTATCACACGATGGAGCTCACCGACGAGATCGCGGCTGCGCTCAACGAGTAGTCACCGGTGACACCGCATGAGCCGGAGCCCCGACCCCCACGATGCCGGGGCTCCGGCTTTACGGAGGCGGATGCGGGCGATATCCTGAACATATGTTCGATAGTCGTCGGCAGGGGAGCGCGTTGATCGTACTCGGCATCGACCCAGGTCTGCGCAACACCGGTTGGGGTGTCGTCGAACAGGTCGGCAGCCGTTTGAGCTGCGTTGCCTACGGGTGCATCACGACGGAGCCGGCCGAGGCGGCCCCCGCGAGGCTTTCGACTATCCACGCGGGTATCGGTGCGGTTATCTCGCGTTACCATCCGGACGAGGCTGCGGTCGAGAACGTCTACTTCTCGAACAACGCACAGACGGCCTTTGCGACGGGACAGGCGCGGGGTGTCGCGCTGCTTGCGGCTTCCGCGCTGCCCGTGGGAGAGTATGGCCCCGGCGAGATCAAGATGGCCGTGGTCGGCACGGGAGGCGCGGACAAGCGGCAGGTGCAGTACATGGTGCGGTCGCTCCTCGCGCTCGAGCGGACGCCTGAGCCCGACCATGCCGCTGATGCGCTCGCCGCAGCGATCTGTCATATCAATTCACGCGTCGTCCATGCCATCGAGAGGTGCGGCCGATGATCGCCAACCTGACCGGGCTGGTCGCCGAGCGGTCCGCATCATCGTGTGTCTTACAGGTGGGTGGTGTCGGCTTCCGCGTCTGGATGTCCACCCGGGCCCTGGCGGCACTGCCCGTCGAGGGCGACGAGGTGACCGTCTACACGCACCTGCACGTCCGGGAAGACGAGCTCTCGCTCTTCGGCTTCGAGAGCGCCGCCGAGCAGGAGCTCTTCGAGAAGCTCATCGGTGTGAGCGGCATCGGCCCCAAGGTCGCACTCTCGGCACTCTCGACGTTTGCGCCAGATCGGCTGGTGGAGGCGATCCTCGCCGAGGACGCCGCGATGATCGCCACCGTCCCGGGAGTCGGCAAGAAGACCGCACAGCGGGTGATCATCGAGCTCAAGGACAAGCTGGGGGACGCCCGCATGCCCCTTCGCACTATGCGCCCGTCCGGTGCGACGGCCGAGGCCTCCGAGGCGCTGCTCGCGATGGGCTTCAGTCAGGCCGAAGTCTCACTGTCGCTTGCGGACTACTCGGGTCCCGAGGATGCGCAGGCGCTGTTGCGGCATGGTCTGAAGCGGCTCGGAGGTGGCTCGTGAGCACGATCTGGGAACGAGGCATGGACGCAGGGGGCGGAGGTCGCGAAGCGGGACCGGAGCCGGGTTCGGAGGGACTCTACGGTCCCGAGCGGCTCGTCTCGGCCGAGCTCATCGACGATGACCTGGAGATCGACCGCAGCCTCCGTCCGAAGCGACTCACGGACTACCTCGGACAGACACGGGTGAAGGAGAACCTCGGCGTACTGATCGACGCGGCACGGGCGCGTGACGAGGCGCTCGACCACGTGCTGTTGTCGGGGCCTCCGGGGCTTGGCAAGACGACGCTCGCGGGCGTGGTCGCCTGCGAGCTGGGTGTCCAGATGAAGCAGACGAGCGGCCCGGCCATCGAGCGAGCCGGCGACCTCGCCGCGGTGCTCACCAACCTCGAACCGCGCGATGTGCTGTTCATCGACGAGATCCACCGGCTGAATCGGGCGGTGGAGGAGATCCTCTATCCGGCGATGGAGGACTACAGCATCGACATCATGATCGGCAAAGGCCCCTCGGCACGCTCGCTCAGGCTCGATCTGCCGCCCTTCACGCTGATCGGGGCCACGACTCGCACGGGACTGCTCACCGGACCGCTGCGGGACCGCTTCGGCATGGCGTTCCGGCTCGACTACTACACCCCCGACGAGCTCACGGCCATCGTGCGGCGCTCGGCGGGTATCCTCGGCGTGGTGATCGCCGATGATGGCGCGCGGGAGATCGCGCGTCGTGGCCGGGGCACGCCGCGCCTCGCCAACCGCCTACTCAAGCGCGTCCGGGACTACGCACAGGTCCGGCACGACGGCCGCATCACCGAAGATATCGCCGCCGAGGCGCTCTCGTTCTTCCACGTGGACCACGCGGGGCTCGACAGAATGGATCTCTCGATCCTCACGACGCTTGCGGAGACCTTCGCGGGGCGTCCGGTGGGTCTCAACACGCTCGCGGCTTCGGTGGGCGAGGAGCCCGATACGCTCGAGGACGTCTACGAGCCGTACCTGCTTCAGCTCGGCCTGCTCATGCGGACGCCCAAGGGCCGTCAGGCGACGATCCGGGCGTACGAGCACCTCGGACTGCCGGCTCCTCAGGACGCACCGCAGCAGGACGGACTCTTCTAGCGCTCGGAGCAGTCCGCAGCCTCGTGCGGGACGCGTATACTACGGAGCGCGCGCTAAGCGTTACCTGAGCGGTCGACGGCCGAAGGGCGGGAATCCGCCGCGTTTCGGTGCGACGCCGCTGTCCGTGGATCATCGAGGGATCGGAGAGTGCTCATGGCAACCATCATCGACGGAACGACGGTCGCTGCGGCCGTGCGGAAGCGGGCGGCGGAGCGTGTGGCGGCGGTGACCGCAGGCGGTCTCACTCCATGTCTCGCTGTCGTGCTCGTGGGCGACGATCCGGCCTCGGCATCGTACGTGCGGATGAAGGAGCGCGACTGCGCCGAGGTTGGCATCGAGAGCCTCGATCATCGTCTGCCAGCATCCACCAGCCAGGCCGAGCTCGACGAGCTCATCGATCGGCTGAACGCGGATCCGGCGGTCCACGGCATCCTGGTGCAGCTACCGCTTCCCGGCCATCTGGACACCGAGGCGGTCATCGCGCGGATATCGCCCACCAAAGACGTCGACGGACTGCATCCCGAGAGCCTCGGCAGGCTGATGCGCGGTCTCCCCGCATTCCGCGCCTGCACGCCCGCGGGAGTCATGGAGATGCTCAAGGAGTACGGCATCGATCCATCGGGCATGCGAGCGGTGGTCGTGGGGCGCTCGACGATCGTCGGCAAGCCGATGGCACTCCTTCTGACAGCCGCGGACGCGACGGTGACAGTGTGTCACTCGCGCACACGGGACCTTCCGGCGGTGTGCCGCGAGGCCGATCTGCTCGTCGCGGCCATCGGCCGGGCGAAGATGATCGACGCCTCGTACGTCAAGCCCGGCGCGATCGTCATCGACGTCGGCATCAACCGTACTGACGAGGGACTGGTCGGCGACGTCGATTTCGCGAGCGTGGAGCCGATCGCCTCGGCGATCACGCCCGTGCCCGGCGGTGTCGGCCCGATGACCCGCGCCATGCTCATGCTCAACACCGCGTCGGCCGCCGAGATGGTTGCCGAGGGGACCACGTTCTAGCGTGTGGACTCCGGCTCTCATCGCGTTCCTTCTGGTGGCGCTCGCGGAACTCGGAGACAAGAGCCAGCTGCTGCTTCTGGCGTTCGCCGCGCGCTATGAGCCGCGCAAAGTGGCGATTGGCGCTGCCCTGGCGATCGCCGTGCTGCAGCTCATCGCTGTCGCGGCAGGGAGCGCGATCGGTGCTGTGTTGCCCACCAGGACCATAGCTGTCGCGGCGGGCGTGCTGTTCATCGTCTTCGGCGTGACCACGTGGCTCGGGGCGCGGAAGACAGTGGCAGACGGAGATGGAGACGCACCGTCGCGGTCCGCCCGCTTCGGCCCGGTACTCACCGTGGCACTCGCGTTCCTGGTCGGCGAATTGGGCGACAAGACGCAGCTCATGACGGTCTCGATAGCGGCAGACCCCGCGGCGGCGGTGCTCGGGCTGGGAGCGCTTGCACCATCACTGCCGGTTCCGGTGCCGGGGCCGCTCACGACGTTCGGGGTATGGCTCGGCTCTTCGCTCGGCATGTTCCTCGCCGACGCGGTTGCGATCGTGATCGGCGGACTGCTCGGCGCCCGCCTGCCCGCACGGCTTATCAGCCGCTTCTCGGCGGTCGTGTTCCTTGCGTTCGGGGTGCTGACCGTGCTATCGGGAGTGGGAGTGCTGGGCGGCTGACCCTCTCTGTCGGTCCGGGAATGAGGAGGTGCCCGATGAGGATACTGCTCCACGCCTGCTGCGGCCCCTGCCTGCTCGAGCCCTACGATGCGCTTGCGAGCGGACATGAGGTCACCGTCTGCTTCGCCAACCCGAACATCGCCCCCCGCGACGAGTACATGCGCCGACGCGACACGATGGCCGACTACGCCGAGGGCGCTGGTATCGACTGGTTCGAGGCGGCCTACGAGCCCGAGAGGTGGTTCGAGGCCACGGCAGGGCTCGACCGGCCCGAGCGGTGCGGGGCGTGTTACGCGCTGCGGCTCGATCTGACGGCTGCCGAGGCGGCGGCGCGCGGTTTCGATGCGGTCGCGACGACCCTTTCCGTGAGCCCGTATCAGGATATCGAGGCCATCGATGCGATCGGGCGGCAGGCGTGCGCGCGCCATGGCGTGCGCTATCTGGCGACCGACTTCCGGGAGCGGTACCCTGATGCGACGCGTCGCTCGCGGGAGCTCGGCATGTACCGCCAGAACTACTGCGGCTGTGGGCCGAGCATCGCCGAGGCGGAGGCCGACCGGCAGGCGCGCCGGGAGGCACGCAAAGCCGCCCGTGCTGCCCGGAACACCTCGGGCGGCTGAGCCAGCGGAGAGAAGCTGACACCCACCATCCGCAAGGAGGCGCCTCGTGCGCACTGACGAATTCGACTACGAACTGCCGACAGGCCTCATCGCCCAGCATCCTGCCGACCCGCGTGATTCGTGCCGGTTGCTGGTGCTCGAGCGATCGAGCGGGCTGATCGAGGACAGGGGATTCCGTGACTTTCCTGCGTACCTGCGTCGCGGCGACGTTCTCGTCGTGAACGAGACCCGGGTCCTGCCGGCCCGTCTGCGCGGCGCGAAGGACGAGACCGGTGGCGCTGTGGAGGTCCTGCTGCTTCGGCAGAAGTACGGCGACACGTGGGAGTGCCTGGTGAAGCCGGGGCGCCGCGTGCGGCCGGGCGCGAGGATCACCTTCGGCGACGGCGAGCTGCGCGGTCTCGTCGTGGATGTCGACGAGACGTCCGGGGCGCGGGTCATCCAGTTCACTGCGGCATCGGGCTTCTTCCTCGATGTAGTCCATCGTATCGGCGAGGTGCCCCTGCCGCCGTACATCACCGCACCGCTGCGGGACCCCTCCGAGTACCAGACCGTCTTCGCGGTGGACGAACATAGCGTGGCCGCGCCGACCGCCGGTCTGCACTTCACCGAGCAGATGCTCGTTGAGTTACAGGAGGCAGGTGTGCACCTGGCCAAGGTGGAGCTCGACGTGGGCCTCGATACCTTCCGCCCGGTGAGCGAGGACGACCCGCGCGATCACGTCATCCACACCGAGCACTACCGCGTGCCTGCGCGTGCCGCCTCGGCCGTGAACGACGCCCGGGAGCGCGGATCGAGGGTCATCGCCGTCGGCACCACGTCGGTGCGGGCGCTCGAGAGCGCGTTCAACGAGGAGACGAAGCTCGTGGAGGCCTCCGAGGGGATGACCGACCTGTTCATCCTTCCCGGCTTTCGCTTCGGGGCGGTGGACGCCCTCATCACGAACTTCCACGTACCTCGCTCGACGCTGCTCATGATGGTGAGTGCCTTCGCCGGGCGCGATCTCGTCATGCGCGCGTACGAGCATGCGCTTGCCGAGCGCTACCGGTTCCTGTCGTTCGGCGATGCGATGCTCATCATCTGAATCACGTCCCCGGGGCGCTTGGCAGTCGGCCGAGGCCGCGTCCCGTCAGCGCGCGGGCTCCCACCACGTCCAGCCGGGGTTGCCGCGCGCGGGGTCGTCGGACGACGTGCCGGGAGCGATGGCGATTCCCGGCTCGGCGCCCGCCACGTCACGGTAGACGTTCACGCCCCGGTCATCGAAGCCTGCGAGGCGGAACACCGGCGATCCGTCGGCCGTGACCGGTTGCGAGAAGCGGGCCGGAAGCGTCGGCCACTCGCCGAAGCGTGTGAGCGCGGCGTCGGTGACGAGCACGTACTCGGTCTCGTCGTACGTCCGCGAGACACGGACGAAGCCCAGATAGCGCCCATCGTGCCGGACGTAGCAGGTGGCATCGTCGCCGGCGCCGAACACCGCGTGGGTGGCAGCCATGCCCTCGGCGGCGAGACTGCTCGTGGTGACGCCGATGGTCGTGAGCCCAGACGGCTCGGGCGCGGGGGTCTCGGCGAGCTCGTAGACGACGCCGTCGACGGTGATGAACGAAGCGATGTCCGCCGTGGCGGCAACGCCCGTGCGGGCGTCAGGCTCGCTGGTGTCGTCCGCTGCCGGGGGAGCCACGTCGGCAGCGCTCTCCGCAGTCGCGGATCCCGCGTAGGAGCCGTCGGACTGAGCTGAGGTCGTGCTGTCGTTTGCAGCCCCCATGCGTATGCCGCCGAGCATGTGTGCCGAGGTGACGCCGATCGCGATCAGTACGACGGCCGCCGCCGCAGCAGCGGTCCAGCGCAGCGTGAGCGTCCTGCCGGGCCGGTGGGGCCTGCGCGCGACAGGGTTCACGGGGGCGACGGGCACAGGTGCGGGGCTCTGTGTCGCGACAGGCGCATCGGGCTCTGCTTCTGCGAGGGCGGGCGTCGGAATGGCCGCGACGATGCGATCGACGAGAGATTCGGGCGCGGTGGGCGCGGGCGTCGCGCGCAGGAGCAGGAGCGTCGCCCGGAAGGCGGCGCATTCCTTGCAGTGGTCGCAATGGGCGTTGGCGAGGGCGATGGCTCCTGCCGAGACCCGCTCGCCGTCCTCAGCGGCCGAGAAGAGGCGCATGACCTCAGCGCACTCCATGATCCGGCCCTCCTTCCGCGGCGAACAACAGCGAGGCGAGCGTTCGCCTCGCCCGGAAGACACGCGACTTCACGGTTCCCTCGGGTATGCCGAGCACCGATGCGGCATCAGCGTACGAGAGACCGAAGAGAGAGACCGCGCCGAGTGCGTCCCGGTCCTCCGGAGGCAGTGCGAGCATCGCCTGTTCGAGGGTCCCCGAGAGCACGACCACATCCGAGAAGTCCTCGGTGGCGAGCGGCTCGATCGTGACGGGGTCGACCGGCTGAGGCACCCGCCTGCCAGCGCGGCTCATGTCGAGACAGACGTTGCGGGTCACCCGGTAGAGCCAGGTGCTGAGCTTCGCCCGTCCATCGAACGTCGCGAGCGTCTTGAAGACCCTCACGAACACCTCCTGCGTCGCGTCCTCCGCAGCCTGCCGGTCTCCGAAGAAGCGCAGCGCGTGACCGTAGACCGCGTCGGCATGGATCCTCACGAGCGAGGCGAACGCGAGCTCGTCGCCGGCCACAGCGGCCGCGATGAGCTCGGATTCGTCAGTCGTGCGAGCGACCATGCCGTACTCCTCGATAGGACGTGCGTGGAGGCGTCGCGGTTCACGACGCTCGTATCGGTGCCCGAAGCACCGAAAGGTGGCATGACGTGACAAGCATACCCTGTCGGGACTGGTAGAATCCCGGCATGGACCTCTTCTCATTCAACCTCAACGCGACCGACCGGGGAACCGCTGCCCGTGCTGGAGAGTTCACAACGGCCCACGGCGTCGTCGAGACGCCCACGTTCATGCCGGTCGGCACGCGCGCCACCGTCAAGGGCGTCACCGTCGACCAGCTCGACGCCATCGGCGCGCAGGTGGTGCTCGCCAACGCTTACCACCTGTTCTTGCGCCCGGGGACGGAGGTCGTCCGCCAGGCCGGCGGCCTGCACCGTTTCATGGGCTGGGACCGCACGATCCTCACCGACTCTGGCGGTTTCCAGGTCTTCAGTCTGGCCGACACCGTGAAGGTCACCGATGACGGCGTGGCATTCCGCTCCATCGTCGACGGAGCCCGCCACTTCTGGACGCCCGAGGAGAACATGCGCGTCCAGCAGGACCTCGGCGCGGACATCGTCATGCAGCTCGACCAGTGCCCGCCCTACCCGGCGGATCGCTCGACGGTGGCCGAGGCCGTGAGGCGCTCGGCACTGTGGGCCGGCCGCTGCAAGGCCGCGCACACACGCGAAGACCAGGTCCTCTTCGGTATCGTGCAGGGCGGCGTCCACACGGATCTGCGCGCCGAGAGCGTCGCCCGGCTCACGGAGATCGGCTTCAAGGGCTATGGCATCGGCGGGTACTCGGTGGGCGAGCCGCACGACCTCATGCTCGAGAGCCTGGCGCCGGTCGCACCGCTTCTGCCCGCCGACCGCCCTCGCTACCTGATGGGTGTCGGCAATCCGACGACCATGCTCGAGGCGATCGGCCTCGGCATCGACCTCTTCGACTGCGTGCTTCCGACGCGGACGGCACGCACGGGCACGGCGTTCTCTTCCGAGGGGCGCATGAACCTGCGCAATGCGAAGTATGCGAACGACATGGGCCCGCTCGACCCCGCATGCTCGTGTCCGGTGTGCGCGCGCTACACGCGGGCGTACCTGCGCCACCTCGTGACGAGTAAGGAGATGCTCGGCTCGACACTCCTGTCCATCCACAACCTGCACCTGCTGGTGGACCTGGCGCGCAGGGCCCGGCTGGCCATCATCGCGGGCCGGTACGCCGCATTCCTGGCCGAGTGGCGCGATGGCCCCGGGGCGGATGACTACTGACGGGCCAGGGGGGCACGCCGGCGTTGCAGGTGAGCGCTGCAGGTGAGCGCTGTGATCTCGAAGGTGCGCATCGGGACGCTGTCGCCGTCAATGCTATGATTCGGTGACAACGAAGCACTCGAACCGTCAGCCGGAGTCGACCCAGGGAGGCTGTACGTATGGACCAGTACGCGTCATTGCTCTCACTCGTCATCATCGTGGCGGCGTTCTATCTGTTGCTCATTCGCCCGCAGCAGCGACAGCAGAAGGCTCATCAGGAGCTGGTGAAGTCGCTTCTCACGGGCGAGCGCGTCATCACCGCCGGCGGGATGCACGGCACCGTGCGCGCGGTCGCCGAAGACCGCATCAGCGTCGAGGTGGCGCCCGGCGTCGTCATCGACTTCTCGCCGCAGGCCATCGTGCGCAGAGTGACACCGGTCGAACCGCAGTCCTGACGCACGCGACGAAGCGCACAGCAACTGTTAGGAGTACAACTGTCCGCGCACCGGCGCGGACGGATGAGGGGGAGGCGCACGTGAGGAGAGATCTCGGGCGATGAAGTCGAAGACGAGTACTTTGGTCAGCCTGCTCGTGTTGGTGGTGTTGCTGGCGCTGTCGATCTGGCAGTTCTGGCCTCTCGACCAGAAGATCACGCAGGGTCTCGACCTGCGGGGAGGCCTTTCGGTCATCCTCTCGGTCGAACCGCTGGAAGGCGAGGAACTCACCGAGCAGACGATGACCCGTGTGGAGACGATCCTCATCGAGCGCGTCGACGGCTTCGGTGTGAGCGAGGCCACGGTGCAGCGACAGGGCCAGAGCGCGTTTCTGGTCCAACTGCCGGGCGTGGCGAACGCCGAAGAGGCCCTCTCGCTTCTCGGTGAGCCGGGCAAGCTCGAGTTCGTCGACCTCTCGAGCGTGACGGATACGGACACGATCTCGCTCATCTACGAGCAGCTCGCGGCCGAGCAGTCCGAGGACACGACGACGGTACCCGAGCTCGACCCCACGAAGTACTCCGCGTTCATGACGGGCGACGTCATCACCGATGCGATCGTCACGACGGACGAGTACGGGAATCCCGCTGTGAGCGTCTCCATGAACAGCGAGGGGACGGCCGTCTGGGCGGACGTCACGACGCGGCTCGCGGGGCGCGAGATCCCCATCGCCATCATCCTCGACGGGCGCGCGAAGTCAGCACCCACGGTCATCAACCCCATCCTCAACGGCGACACGATGATCACGGGGAGCTTCACCGTCGAGGAGGCGAACAAGCTCGCGGCGGTGCTCGAGTCAGGTTCGCTTCCCGTCTCGATCGCCATCGACGAGTCACGACTCGTGAGCCCCACGCTCGGGCAGGACTCGCTCCAGGAGGGCCTCATCGCGGCGCTCGCCGGGCTCGCACTCGTCGCTCTGTTCATGATCGCGTACTACCGTGGCATGGGTCTTCTGAGTGTCATCAGTCTCCTCGTCTACGGTGTGTTGTTCCTCGGGGTGCTGGGCATCCTGTCTCGTCTCGGCATCTTCGCCCTGACGCTTCCGGGCATCGCTGGTGTCGTGCTCACCATAGGCGTGGCGGTTGACACGTCCATCCTCATCTTCGAGCGGCTCAAGGAGGAGATCGAGGCCGGCAAGACGCACCGGAGCGCCGCCAAGTCGGCTGTGCGAAGCGCGATCCTCACGAGCATCGACGCCGACATCGTGACGCTCGTCTCGGCCGTCGCACTCTACGTCTTCGCGATCGGGCCCGTGCGCGGCTTCGCCTTCACGCTCATCCTCGGCATCGTCATCGACCTGGTGGCGGCCCTGCTCTTCACCGCGCCGCTCGTGCGCCTGTTCGCCGAGGGGCCGATGGCCAAGGTGCCTGCTCTCTTCGGCGTGAAGGGGGGTGCCAGCCGTGGCTAGGACCCGTATCGACTTCATGGGTAAGCGGAAGATCTTCTTCGCCATCTCGGCCGTTCTCGTACTGCTGAGCGTCGTCGTGCTGCTCACGAAAGGCCTCACGCTCGGCATCGAGTTCAGGGGCGGCACCGTGATGACGTTCGCCGATGGCGGCAGCGCCACGGTCGAGGACATGCGTGTCGCCCTCGAGGCAGCAGGTGTGCCCGACACCGCCAACGCGACCATCCAGTCGACGAGCGACGGCGGCTTCATCGTGCGCACCGCCGAGTCGGACACGAAGGTCGCCAGTGCGGCGTTCGAGATTGTGGCCGACAACCTGGGGCTGCCAGACCAGGAGACGAATGTGACGACGATCGGCCCCGGCTGGGGGTCGAATGTGACGCAGGCAGCACTCATCGCACTCGCGGTCTCGATCGTCGCGATCCTCGTCTACTCGTCCATCCGGTTCGAGTACAAGATGGCGGTGACCTCGGTCGTCGCGCTCATTCACGACGGGCTCATCGTGCTCGGCATCTATGCGATATCCGGACGCGAGGTCACGCCGAACACGATCGCTGCACTTCTTACGATTCTCGGGTACTCCCTGTACGACACGATCATCATCTTCCATCGCATCAGGGAGAACGCGGCCGGTCTCAACAAGATGACGTTCATGGACATGACGAACGAGTCCATCAACCAGATGCTCATGCGGTGGGTGAACACCGGCCTCATCCAGATCATCCCGGTGGCCTGCCTGCTCTTCTTCGGCGGGGAGACGCTGCGCGACTTCGCCTTCGCCATGACCGTCGGGCTGATCGCCGCAGCCTACTCGACCGTGAGCCTCGCAAGCCCGCTCTACGCGGTGTGGAAGGAGCGCGAGCCGAGGTTCCAGGCGCTCAAGAAGAAGTACGAGGCGCGCGCTGCCCGGTAGGTGTGTCGTCTCGGGCTGGACCGGGGCCGGTGCCGATCGTGGTGCCGGCCCCGTCGCATATAGGACGCCGCGAGCGGTGGCCGCAGCGCCGATGTCACACTGCCCGATACAATACGGGGGTGAGTATGGAAGCGACACCCGGGAGACGGAAGAAGTGGATGCGCGCGTCGTATGACGCGGCCTCCGTGGCACGTCTTGCGCGGGAGACGGGCCTCTCGGACGTGACCGCCTCGGTGCTGCTTTCGCGGGGGGTCATGACGAGCGATGAGGTGCAACGCTTCCTTACGCCCTCGCTCGAGCGGGACTGGGCGCCCACGGGGGCCATCCCGGGCATGGACGGCGCCGCCGGGCGAGTCGCCCGGGCGGTCCGCACCGGCGAGCGCATCGTCGTGTTCGGTGACTTCGACCTCGACGGTATCTCGGCGGCCGCCGTCGCGACGCTGGGCCTGCGCGCCTTCGGCGGAGATGTGACCGCCGTCGTGCCCGATCGCTTCCGCGAGGGCTACGGCCTCACCCCGGCGGCGCTCGAGCGTGTGACGGCGCTGGCGCCTGCGCTCGTCGTGACGGTCGACTGTGGCATATCGAGCGCGGTCGAGGTCGACTGGCTGCGTGACCGGGGGATCGACGTGGTCGTGACGGACCATCACGAGCCGGGGGAGCACGTGCCTGTGGGGATTCCGGTGGCGAACCCGAAGCTCGATGCCGCGGGGCCTCCGCTTGCCGGTGCGGGTGTCGCGCTCGCCCTCGTGCGTGCGGTGGGGGACCTCATCGGCCGGGCTGACGTATGGGAGACGCTCACCGACCTCGCAGCACTCGGCACGATCGCGGACATCGTTCCGCTGCAGGGTGCGAACCGTGCGCTCGTCGCCGACGGTCTCCGGCGCCTGGGCGAGCGTCCGCGCGTGGGAGTGAGCGCGCTCGCCGGGGTGGCGGGGGTCGCGCTGGGAACGCTCAGGGCGGATCAGGTCGCCTTCGCGCTTGCGCCCCGGCTGAACGCCGCAGGCCGCATGGCCGGACCCGAGCTGGCACTCGAGCTGCTCATGACCGATGATGCCGCACGGGCGGGGGAGCTCGCCGAGAGACTCGACGGCCTGAACCGCGAGCGCCAGTCGGTGGAGGCGGCGCTCCTCGAGGAGGCGCTTCTCCGGGTCGAGGAGAGCTTCCAGCCTGGCGACCGCGTCATCGTCGTCGCTGGCGAGGGCTGGCATGAGGGGGTCCGGGGCATCGTCGCCTCGCGCCTGGTCTCGCGCTTCGGTGTTCCGGCGCTCGTGTTCTGCATCGAGGGGGACGAAGCGCAGGGCTCCGGCCGAAGTGTGCCGGGCGTGGACCTGCATGGCGCCGTCACCGCCCTCGCGTCGCTCCTCATCCGCTACGGTGGACACGAGATGGCCGTGGGTGTCACGCTTCCCGCGCGCGACCTCGGCCTACTGCGTGACCGTCTGCGTGCCGCGTTCGCATCGCTTCCGGCGGCCGCGTTCGTGAGCCGCATCACCATCGACGCCGACGTCCAACTCGAATCGCTTTCGCGCGAGCTTGCGACCGAGCTCTCGCTGCTCGAGCCGTTCGGCTGCGGGAACCCGCGTCCGTTGCTTGCGGCGACAGGCGTCTTCATGACGCGTCGTGCCCTCGTCGGCAGGGCCAACGAGCACCTCTCCTTCAGCGCCTACGACGGCGTCGCTTCCATCCCGGGCATCGCGTTCCGCCAGCCTGACGCGGCGTTCCTGAGCGAGCACGAGGCTGCGGTCGACCTGGCCTTCGAGCTCGAGCTCGCCGAGTGGCGCGGCGTGGAGCGGGTGCGGCTGCTCGCACGCGACATCAGGCTGCGTGTCGCTCCGGAGGGCGCGCCGGCGCGCGAGCTCGTGGAGGACCTCTTCGAGCACGCCGAGGAGATCCTCGCGCGCGGCGAGTACGACGGCATCGAGGACGCCGAGAGCTTCCACACCAAGCTCGCGGGCGTGACCTTCGATGGTCGGCAGCAGCTCGTGAGGCGGCTCGTCCCGGGCGCGCCGCTGCGCCTCGAGCGGGAGCCGGACAACCGCTACGACGGGCACGCCTGCGCGCTCTACGACCCGTACGGCGACCGCGTCGGCTACCTGAACCGTCGCCTCGCGGGGGTCCTCGCTCCGCTGATCGACTCGGGCATCGGCTACGACGTCGAGGTCGCCGATGTGACCGGGGGAGGCGAGGGGGAGAGCCTCGGCGTGAACGTGCTCGTGACCCGCCGGGGCGACTCCGACGCAGACGGCGAGCAGGCGGCACGCATCGCCGAGCGTCGGGCGGAGCTCGGCACGCTCGATACCGATGCGCTCACAGCGACGCTCGTCCGTCACTTCATCGGCGACCGGCCGCCGCACGCCGCACAGGCCGAGGCGCTCGAGCATCTCGCCGTGGGGCGCTCCACGCTGCTCGTGATGGCCACCGGACGCGGGAAGTCGCTCGTCTTCCACGTGCACGCGGCCCGCGAGGCCATCCGGAACGGCCGGGCGTCGGTCTTCGTGTACCCGCTCCGAGCGCTCGTGGCCGACCAGGCCTTCCACCTCGAGGAGCGCCTGACCGGCATCGGATGCACGGTCACCACGCTCACCGGTGAGTCCCCGCCCGGCCGACGTGATGAGGTGTTCGCCGCGCTCGCCTCGGGTGCCGTCGACGTGGTCCTCACCACCCCCGAGTTCCTCGAGCGGCACACCGGCCGCTTCGCGGAGACGGGCCGGGTGGGTTTCGTGGTGGTCGACGAGGCGCACCACGCCGGCCAGGCGAGCGCGGGGCACCGTCCGGCATACGGTCGCCTCGGTGAGACGATCGCATCGCTTCGGGTCTCGGGTGATGCACCGCTCGTGCTCGCAGCCACGGCGACCGCCCCCGATGGCGTGGTGGAGGCGCTGCGCGAGGGCCTCGGCGTGACTGCCGAGGTCATCGACGTCACCGTGCGCGAGAACCTGCGGATCGCTGACAGGCGCGGTGCCGCCGACAAGGACGCGCTCATCGCGGCGCTTGCGGCGCGAGGCGAGAAGGCGATCGTGTACGTGAACAGCCGTGAGCGTACCGTGAAGCTCGCCCGCACGCTGCGCGCGCGCGTGCCGGCGCTCGTGCATCATGTGGCGTTCTACAACGCCAGCATGACGCGTGACGCACGTCACGCGGTCGAGCGGGCGTTTCGCGACGGCGAGATCACGATCGTCGTGGCCACCACGGCGTTCGGCGAGGGCGTGAACATCCCGGATGTGCGGCACGTCGTGCTCTACCACCTGCCTATGGGGGAGATCGAGTTCAACCAGCTGTGCGGGCGCGGGGGTCGTGATGGCGCGCCCGCCGACGTGCACCTGCTCTTCGGCGAGAAGGACGCGAAGCTCAACCGCATGATCCTCGGCGCGCAGGCGCCCGCGCGTGACGACCTGGCTGCGCTCTATCTCGTCCTGCGCGATCTCGCCGCCGAGGGCGACGGCTCGTTCGAGATCACGAACGCCGAGCTTGCCGAGCGCGCCAACAAGCGCCGCCCGGCGGCCCGGTTCACCGAGAAGGGAGTGTCGTCGGGGCTGAGCGTCTTCCGCGAGCTCGGGCTCGTGCGAAGCGAGGGCTCTGGCTCCTACCGGCAGCTGAGCGTGCCACCGGCCCCCGAGCGCAAGCTCGACCTCACGTCGTCCGTCCGCTATGCCGAGGGCCTGCGCGAGAGCGCACTGTTCGAGGCGTTTCTCGGACGCGTACTCGCATCGACGGCCGACGAGTTGCTGCAGTCGTTCAATCGGCCTATCCTGCCTTCACGACTCAACGACCGGGCCGCAACCTCCCTCACGGAGCGCCCATGAACTCGGCACTCGAACGTATCGAAGCGCAGATGCGCTCCTACAACCCCTCGGTGGACCTCGCCGGGGTGGAGGAAGCGTACGCGTTTGCGGCCGAGCACCACGCCGGTCAGGAGCGCAAGTCCGGTGAGCCGTTCATCATCCATCCCGCCGAGGTCGCACTCATCCTCGCCGGCCTGAACCTCGACACGGCCACCATCCAGGCGGCGCTTCTGCACGACGTGGTGGAGGACAGCCCGGTCAGCCTGAAGGAGGTCCGGGAGCGCTTTGGCGAAGAGGTGGCGGCGCTCGTCGACGGGGTCACCAAGCTCGGCAAGATCAAGTTCAGTTCGCTTGCCGAGGCGCAGTCGCAGAACCTCCGCAAGATGCTCATCGCGATGGCCAAGGACATCCGGGTCATCCTCATCAAGCTCGCCGACCGGCTCCACAACATGCGGACGCTCGACGCCCTTTCGGAGGAGAAGCAGCGCCGCAAGTCGATCGAGACGATGGAGATCTACGCGCCGCTCGCGCACCGGCTCGGCATCTCGGCGATCAAGTGGGAGCTCGAGGACCTCGCGTTCTCCTACCTCGAGCCGCGCAAGTACGAGCAGATCAGCCGGATGGTCGCCGAGACACGGCAGGCCCGTGAGGCGTACCTCGCCCAGGTCATCGAGCAGCTCTCGGAGGAGCTTGCGGAGGTGGGCATCGTCGGCGACATCGCCGGCCGGCCCAAGCACCTGTACAGCATCTACCAGAAGATGACGCAGCAGGGGAAGGACTTCAGCGAGATCTACGACCTCATCGCGGTCCGCGTGATCGTGGACTCGGTGAAGGACGTCTACGGGGCCCTCGGGACGGTGCACGCGATCTGGAAGCCGATCCCGGGTCGCTTCAAGGACTACGTCGCGATGCCCAAGTTCAACATGTACCAGTCGCTCCACACGACGGTCATCGGACCGGCGGGCCGGCCGCTCGAGATCCAGATACGCACCGAGGAGATGCATCGCACCGCCGAGTACGGCATCGCGGCTCACTGGCGCTACAAGGAGGGCGGTCCCTCGGACGACTCCTTCGACCAGCGCCTCGCCTGGCTCAGGCAGATGCTCGAGTGGCAGACGGAGCTCAAGGACCCGCGCGAGTTCATGGAGGCGCTCAAGATCGACCTCTTCGAGGACGAGGTGTTCGTCTTCACGCCGAAGGGCGACGTGGTCTCGCTTCGGAAGGGCTCCACGCCGATCGACTTCGCCTATGCGATCCACACGGAGGTCGGCCATCACTGCGTGGGCGCCAAGATCAACGGTTCGATCGTCACGCTAGACTACGAGCTCCAGATGGGCGACCGCATCGAGATCCTGACGAGCAAGAGCTCGGGGCCGAGCCGCGACTGGCTGAACGTGGTCCGGACGTCGTCGGCGCGCAGCAAGATCCGCAGCTACTTCTCGAAGGTGACGCGCGAGGACGACCTGCAGCACGGTCGCGATGAGCTCATGAAGGTGCTGCGCAAGCAGGGCCTGGGCGCGAGCGGGAGTACGCTCGCCAAAGCGCTCGTGCAGGTCGCCGGTGACATGAACCTCCAGGGCTCGGACGATCTGCTCGCCGGCATCGGTGCGGGCAAGATCAGCCCCAAGCAGGTCGTCACGAAGCTCATCAAGATCCTCGCCAAGGAGTCGGCCGTTCAGCCTGAGCCCGAGGTTCCCGTGCCGGTCATCCACCCGTCGCGGGCCGCTGCGCGCCGGAAGAGCCACACGGGCGTCCGGGTGCGCGGTATCGACGACGTGCTCGTCCGTCTGGCGCACTGCTGCAATCCGGTTCCCGGTGACCGTATCGTCGGGTTCGTCACGAGGGGGCGCGGCGTGTCGGTCCATCGGGACGACTGTCCCAACGCCCGCGAGCTCGTCGCGCAGACCCCCGAGCGGATGATCGATGTCGACTGGGACGAGGGCGCCTCCACCACCTACCAGGTCGAGGTGCTCATCGAGGCCATCGACCGCACGCGCCTGCTCCAGGACGTCTCCATCGTCCTTGCGGACGCCGGTGTGAACGTCCTCTCGGCGGCGATCTCCACCGATCGGCAGGGCGTGGCCTACCTTCGCTTCCTGTTGGAGCTTGGCAGTGTGAACCAGCTCCAGCGGGTGCTGAGTGCCGTCCGGGGCGTGAACGGCGTGTTCGACGCGCACCGTACGATGCCCGAGAACCCCCGCAAGAAGGGGAACTCATGATGCGCGTCAGGCGACTCGGTCTCGGTCCGCTCCAGACGAACTGCTGGCTCGTCGATGACGGTACCGGTGGCCCGCTCGCGGTCATCGATCCCGGTGGCGACGCTGACGTGTTGCTTGAGGCCATCGGGGAGGCCCCGGTCGCCTGGGTGCTGCTGACGCACGGGCACTTCGACCACCTCGGGGCGGCGGGCGACGTGATCGGCGCGACCGGCGCTCCGCTGCTCGTGCACGAGGCCGATGCCGGGGGCATCACGACTCCGGCAGGCAATGGCGCCGCGATCTTCGGTTTCACGGCGAGTGCCCCTCCCGCGGATCGGACCCTGCGTGACGGCGAGGTGCTCGAAGCGGGTGCACTGCGGTTCCGGGTCATCCACACCCCCGGGCACACGCCCGGCGGTATCTGCCTGTTCGCCGAGGACCCCGCCGGCGGGCCGCCGCACCTCTTCTCGGGCGATACGGTCTTCTCCGGCAGCGTGGGCCGCACTGATATGCAGGGCGGCGACAGCCGGGCTCTGTCGCGCTCGGTCGCCCGGCTTGCTGCGCTGCCACCTGAGACGCTCGTCCATCCGGGTCACGGACCGGACACGACCATCGGTCGCGAGATCCGCGTGAACCCGTTCTTCCCGAGGGCGTAGCGCCGACCTACCGTTCGTCAGAAATCTCCTGGAAAGGGATACTACTTTCGCCCCCCCCTGTGGTACTCGTGGTCGTGGTGTGTGCATCTCGCGGAGGAGATGTGCGCGCCGCACATGGAGGGAAGCCGGACATCGGAGGGGGTCTCACGATGCGATTCTGGCGATCGAGG
>CAYMSA010000009.1:34952-36137 GCA_964392965.1 uncultured Coriobacteriaceae bacterium | reverse complement strand
GTCACGTCGTGATGGTGCGCGTGCGCGAGCTCCGCCACAGCCGAGTCGAGCTTCTTGCGAGCTGCATCCAGCAACGCCGAAGCCTCGGCGAGCTCGGCGCTCGATGCGCTGCGGTGGCCCTGGTCGGCCAGGGCCTGCAGCTGTCCGAGGTGCTTCTGGGAAAGGGCCAGCGTCTCATCCACCATCGCGACGGCGAACTTCATCTGGCCGGTGTTGATACCGCCCTCACACATGCGGTGCTCCTTCCTGTCAGGTACCCGTGTCGGGCAGCCGTCCGGCCGCCCGGGTGCGTGCGCTACTCTCGCGTCAGGACGACCGTGTGATCGAGCAGTCGCACTTCCTTGAGCGACCCCTCGATCGTGCGGTGACCGCCGTAGAGATCGTAGAGCGTGAGCGCGCTGCCATCGGGGATGATCGTCGTGACGTCCTCGATGGTCTCGACTTCAGCACCGTCGGGTGCCTGGATGATCACGCGTGCTTCGCACATGTCTCTCCACCTCCTTCGCCGATGAGAGAGGCCACAAGCGTGGTGGCCTCGTCGAGCAGATGCGGAAGTGGGGCCTTCGTGGTCCCTACCAGGTCCAGCCTGGGATTCGTCAGTGGCAGCACGACCTTGCGTGCGGAACACTCCGAGAGCGCCTCGGCCATACCGGGCGTCACCTCGCCCATCATCGAGTTCGGGATGAGCATCGAGAGCGGTCCGATGAGGATGTCCGCTTCGCGCGACGTCACGCGCACGGCGTTCTCACCTGTGGCCGCGCGATTGGCGCCGGCTTTCAGCATGGCCGAGGTCGCCGTGGAGTTCGTCCCCACGGCCATCACTTCGATGCGCTCGCCGAACGCCGAGCGCAGCCGCTGGACGATCTCCTGTCCGATGCGGCCGCCCATGCCATCGATGACGAGTATGCGGCAGGTCATGCTTCGTGGCTTCCTGTCGTCGGGTCCGGCTCAGCCGAGCCAGGGGGCGATCTCGTCGACGAGCCGCTTCTTGGGCATGGCGCCCACGAGCTTCTTCACGACCTCGCCCTTGTCGAACAGCAGGATCGTCGGGATGGACATCACGTCGAACTGCATCGCCGTCTGCGGGTTATCGTCGACGTTCAGCTTGGCGACCCGGATGCCCGGATACTCCGCAGCGACCTCCTCGAGGACGGGTCCCATCATACGGCACGGGCCGCACCACGG
>CAYMSA010000009.1:0-34852 GCA_964392965.1 uncultured Coriobacteriaceae bacterium | reverse complement strand
CCGCCACGAGCTCACTCTTGGGCTCTACGCCCACGAACACGAAGACGCCGTCGAGGTCGACGCGCTCAGCGGGGTCGCCGTTCGTCGCGGCGAGATCGACACCGGCGACCTTGCCGCCCTCTCCGATGATCCGGGTGATCACGCGCGACCACTTCATCTCGATCTTCTCGTTGGCGAAGCAGTGCTCCTGGATGCACTTCGTCGCGCGCAGCTCGTCGCGCCGGTGGATGAGGTAGACCTTCCGCGCGAACTTCGTGAGGAAGACCGCTTCCTCCACGGCCGCGTCGCCACCGCCGACCACGGCGACGACCTTGTCACGATAGAACGCGCCGTCACAGGTTGCGCACCACGAGACGCCCCGGCCCGTGAACTCGGCCTCGCCGGGTACCTCCAGCTTGCGCGGGACCGCGCCCGTCGCCAGCACGACCGAGTGAGCGAGCACGCGCGTCCCTTCCGAGTCGGTCACGATGAAGTCGGCGCCTGATGGGTCGATGGACTCGATCGAGGCGAAGGAGCGGAACTCGGTGCCGAAGTGCTCGGCCTGGCGGTGCATGAGGTCACCGAGCTCCATGCCCGAGATGCCGTCGGGGAAGGCCGGGTAGTTCTCCACCCAGGCGGTGGTGACGATCTGTCCCCCGGGTACCGCGGTCTCGAAGACCACGGTGCGCGCACGCGCCCGGGCTGCGTACAGGGCGGCAGTGAGCCCGGCGGGACCGCCGCCGATGATCGCGATGTCGATGGACTCCATGGGTGCGTTCCTTCCGTTCCCGGTCCCCGGCCACGGCCGGTCAGTCGCCAGTGTAATCGTTTCCCGCTCTCGGGGCCTCCGTGTGAGCGGGAGGTGGCCGAAGCGCGAGGCTCTCAGTCCGACGCACCATCATCCGGCGGCGCCTGGCGCATGCGGCGGCGGATGAAGACGAGCAGGACGATGAGCACCACTATGACCGCGCCGACCGTGACCACACGGTCTATGTAGGACGCGTTCACGCCGACGTTCCGTTCGGCGATGATCGTCTCGCCTGCCTTGAGGCGGAGGTAGAGCTCGCCGGAGAGGTCGTTTCCCAGATTCACGGGCACGGTGAGGAAGTTCTCTTCGGCCAGAGCGGTGAGTACGATGCTGTCCTGGCCGAGGCTCATCGCGTCGGCGGCCATCTCGAGCGTGAGCGTCAGCGTCTTGCCGGTGTTGTTCACGATCGTCACCGGTACGTCGCCCTTCTGGCCGGAGAGCGTCGTGTCCATGACGTTGAGCTGCAGGAGCCCGAACTGCTCGGCGACATACGATTCCGCAAGCGCGGCGGCGTGCGTGGCGAGCGGCGGGTCGGCGGGCACACCGTCGGCACGTCGCCAGAGGCTGCTCTCGGCGATGAGGAGCATGCGTCTCGCGGCTGCGGCGTCGGCGTCCGCGGATCCGGCGGCCGTCTCGTAGGCGAGCGCCGCATTCCGGGCATCCATGATCGATGTCCAGAAGTTCGCGGTGGAGAGCGGTTCCGTGGGCGGTTCGGCAGTGGCGGTGGGAAGCTCGCCGTCCGTGCCGAGTGAGCCGAGGTCCACCATCGTCAGCCAGGGCGCCTCATCGATCGTCTCGAGGACCTGTCTGACGCGTTCGGCATCGAGGCCATCGGTTCCGCCGACGTCCACAACGAGTGCCACGCCGTCGGGGCCCGCTTCTGCCAGGTCGAAGAGCGTGTCGTAAAGCTCACGGGGGCCCTGCAGCACGCTGTGCGCACTGGTCTCGTCGGCGACGAGTACGCGCAGGGCCGAGCCGTCGAGCATGTAGCATCCGGGCGTGGCTGTGGCGTCTCCCGAGCGCACGCTGCCGACCTCGGCCAGAAGCGCCGAATCACCGCGTGCCTCGAGTGTGCCGATCGCATCCGGTGTGAGCAGGTCGCCAAGCCACGCGGTCGACGTCGTGGTCGCCGAGCCGAGCACGGCCGTCATGACGGTGTCCGTGTACGCCCACTGTGTGCCGAGGTCGGCCGCCACGATGCCCGTCGCCGACTCGGTGAGGTCCGGCATGGCGTACGGGATGTCGAGCGGTTCGAGTGTCCCGCTGGCGACAGCGCTCCGCAGCGCGGCGAGGGCCACCGCGTACTGCCCCGGCACGTTACCGGAGGCCGCGACGACTCCCGCGTCAGTCTCGTAGCCTCCGGCTGCCCGTGAGTACTCGTCGAGCGTCACTGGCGCCATCGCAAGCGCGAGAGGAGCGCTCGCGGAGCCGCTCACTTCGGCGACCTCGGCGAGCGTGGCGCAAGTCTCGGCGTCCGTGAACGGGTCGGCTGTGAAGACGCCACGGAAGTCCACGAGCGGCGAACGAAGGCATCGGACGACGACGGCGACCGGCACCGGGTCGCGCGTCGGGTCGACGACGAGGAGCGCGCCGTAGACGCTCACGGGTTCCAGGCCACTCGCGAAGACGCGCACGTCGATCGTGTAGCGGCCCTGGCCGAGGTCGAGTGACGACAGGTCCGTGTCGTGCACGATCGTCGTTCGGCCTGCCTGCACGCGCGTCATGCTCTCGATCTCCTCGTAGAGCACAACGCCTTCGGACGAGACGAGGCGCAGGCGCGAGCGCAGCCGGTAGACAGGTGTGGGTATGGTCGCATCGACGGCGACACGGAGGACACTCCCCATGGAGACGGCGTCGGGTGGCGTGCCGAGTGTCACCGAGAGACCCTGATCCTCCGGGTCGGTCACCGTCTGCGCCGCGCCTGGCGACGGAGGCGTGATGAGTGTCAGCGCAAGCACGAGGGTGAGGCAGCATAGTGCTTGGCGGCGAAGACGGCCCGCCACACGGAGTAGCGTGTGCGCACGACCGGTCAGGCCGACACGGGGCGTTCGTGTAGGATAGTCAGGCATTCTGGAGAGTATGACACGTGACGTGGTTCCATTCACGGGAGGAGCGGATCGCGATGTCCAACCGGGATACTGTCAGTGAGATCCCTGGGGCCTTGCCCCTCATCCCGCTACGGGACATGATCGTGTTTCCGAGTCTGGTGGTACCACTGTTCGTCGGCCGCGACCACTCGGTGGCGGCGCTCGATGCAGCGCTGCGCGCCGAGCACATGGTCGTGCTCGTCACCCAGCGTGACCCGATGGTGCAGGAGCCTGGGCCCGACGACCTGTACGAGGTCGGGTGTGTCGCCACCATCATCCAGGAGCTGAAGCTTCCCGACGGTAGCGCCAAAGTCCTGGTCGAGGGTTTGAAGCGGGTCACGATCACCGGCTACACGATGCGGGAGCCGCATGTGCAGGTGACCGTCGAGGTCATCGAGGACCGGCCGGAGGCCGACCTCGAAGCGCAGGCCGTGATGCGCGCGATCCTCGATGACTTCGAGGAGGCCGGTCAGCTCGGCAAGCCGGTCCCCGATGAGATCCTGATGGCGGCGCGTGCCATCGAGGAGCCGGGTCGCCTTGCGGACTACATCGCCTTTCATCTTTCCCTCCGCGTCGAGGACAAGCAGGAGATCCTCGAGGCGCTCGATCCCAAGGAGCGGCTCCGTAAAACGTCCGAGTTCCTCCGTCACGAGATGCAGATCCTGGAGATCGGCTCGAAGATACAGAGTCGCGTCAAAGAGTCCATGTCCAAGTCGCAGCGCGAGTACTTCCTGCACGAGCAGCTCAAGGCCATCCAGCAAGAGCTCGGCCAGTACGACGAGACGCAGGCGGAGATCGAGGAGTACCGCCAGAAGATCGCCGAGTCCGGCATGCCCGAGACGGTCGCCGAGAAGGCGCTCAAGGAGCTCGGTCGTCTCGAGAAGATGCCGCAGGCCGCGGCCGAGACCGGCGTCATCCGCACCTACCTCGATTGGCTGACCGGCCTTCCCTGGACCGTGAGCGACGAGGAGGACCTCGACCTCGTGGAGGCCAAGCGCATCCTCGACGAGGACCACTACGGACTCGACAAGGTGAAGGAGCGCATCCTCGAGTATCTCGCCGTCCATCAGCTGACCGACCAGATGCGTGGGCCGATCCTCTGCTTCGTCGGCCCTCCTGGTGTGGGGAAGACCTCCATCGGCAAGTCGATCGCACGGGCGCTCAGCCGCAAGTTCGTGAGGATGTCCCTCGGCGGTGTGCGTGACGAGGCCGAGATCCGCGGACACCGGAGGACGTACGTCGGAGCGCTTCCGGGCCGGATCATCCAGTCCATCGACCAGGCGGGCACCAACAACCCTGTCTTCATGATGGACGAGATCGACAAGGTCGGCGCCGACTTCCGTGGCGACCCCACTTCCGCGCTCCTCGAGGTGCTTGATCCCGAGCAGAACAACTCGTTCCAGGACCACTACCTCGAGGTGCCTTTCGACCTCTCGGACGTCATGTTCATCACGACGGCGAATCTGCTCGACCCGATCCCACCGGCACTGAAGGACCGCATGGAGGTCATCAACTTCCCCGGTTACACGGAAGACGAGAAGCTGAACATCGCGCGCAAGTATCTCGTGCCGAAGCAACTGCGGGAGAACGGCCTGAGGCCCGCGCTGCTCAAGATCAACGACAGCGCGATACGCGAGATCGTGCGCCGGTACACCCGGGAGGCGGGTGTCCGGAACCTCGAGCGGGAGATCGCCTCGATCTGCCGACAGGTCGCGCGCAAGGTCGTCGAAGGTCGCACGGAGCGGACCTCCGTCACCGCCAAGACGGTTCACGAGTACCTCGGCCCTGCCAAGTTCACGTTCGGGCTCGCCGAGAAGAAGGACGAGGTCGGCGTCTCCACCGGGCTCGTATGGACCGAGGTGGGCGGCGATGTGATCTTCATCGAGGCGACGAAGATGAAGGGCAAGGGCGATCTCACGCTCACGGGCCAGCTTGGCGACGTCATGCGAGAGTCGGCGCAGGCCGCCGTGAGCTGGATCAGGGCGAACGCGACCACCCTCGGCATCGATCCGGACTTCCTGCAGTCTTACGACATCCACATCCACGTGCCGGCCGCGGCGATTCCCAAGGACGGTCCTTCGGCGGGCATCACGATGGCGACCGCGCTCGCCTCGGTGCTGACCGGTTCGCGGGTGCGCCGGGAGATCGCCATGACCGGCGAGATCACCCTGCGTGGCCACGTCCTCCCGATCGGCGGCCTCAAGGAGAAGCTCCTCGCCGCGCATCGCGCCGGAATCGCGACCGTTCTCATCCCCAAGGAGAATATGCGCGACCTCGAGCTCGTGCCCGAGAAGGTGCGGACCGAGATGGAGATCGTGCCCGTCGAGCGGATGGCCGAGGTGCTCAAGCGGGCGCTCATCGAGCAGTGAGCAGGTGAGCCCTCCGCCGAGGCCGCGTCTTGGCTATCGCGCTCGGGTGGGGCAGTTCGGGCGTTCGAGCGCGGTATGTGGGTGCCGTTCGTCAAGACAACCATACCGTTCGACACTTCGTGTGTCCGAGAGCGCTTTTCCACGCGCAATGCAGGGGAGCATCCTGCTAGTATCTGCCTACGACACGCATGTGGTGTGTCGAGTTCCCGGTTGAAAACAGAGAAGCACGGCTTGTTCAGGGAGGCGTAGATCCGCCGGACACATCCACGGTCACCGGAGTCCAGCGAGGAGCCAATGGTGAGACCGGCCCGCATGCGGGCCGGTCTCTTTGTCTCTCCGGGTCGGTTTGGCGCTGAGGCGCGGGGAGGTGGTCGTGATGAGGTTCACGGTATGGCAGCACGTACGCGAGCGCGGTGTTGGCGTGCGGCTTCTCACGGCGTGCATGGCGGTTTCGCTTGCTATCGCTGTCGCATGGCCGGGGACGTTAGTGTATGCATCCGATGGTGATGCGGCCGTGGAGTCGACGGCTACGGTGTCGGTCGTTGAGCCGGCGGCCGAGGAGGTCGTCGATGTCTCGGCGGTGCCGGACTTGGTAGCAGAAGAGGAGCCATCCGTCCTCCCGCAGGAGGTCCCGGTGGGTGACGCCGCATCGGAAGCGGCCATCCAGGAGGCCGAGGCGGTCAGTCTGGCGCCGCTTCAGCAGCCTGTGGCCCCGGCGGCCTTGAGTGCCGAGCTCGCGTGCTCGACTCCAGTCTGCATGGGTGGCGTGAAGCTTGATGAATCGCCGAGAGACGGGGTCTACGTCTGGAACACGCCTCATACGGTGGAGACGCCCACCACGCCAGGTGACTATCGGATCGTGCTCGACACGTACAGCACCGCGGACGGCATGAAGTTCGATTTCACGTCAAACTACCCCGTGGAACTGGTCATCGTGAAGGGCGGCAGCAGCGAGAAGACGTACTCGTATGACCCGGCCGTGTACTCGGGCACCGGTCTGCACGCGCCGCGAAACGCCTCCGGCAGGTACGCCGATGTCAGTCACATCATCTTCTGCTTCGGCGAAGCACCCGATCCTGAGTTGGGCGACCTCACCGTCTACAAGTATCTGGACGACAACGAGAACGGTTCCTACGACCAGGGCGAAGAGATGCTCTCTGGCTGGGAGTTCGAGGTGCGCGACGCGAGTGACGCTGTCGTCGGCAGTGGCATGACCGATACGAACGGTGAGTTCTCTCTGACCGACCTTGAGCCGGGCGTCTACGATGTCACCGAGACGCTGCAGACCGGCTGGGACAACACCACGCCGCTCACGCAGCAGGTGACGGTCGTCGACGACGAGACCGCGACGCTGTGGTTCGGCAACGTGCCCGACCGCGGCGATGTGATCGTCTACAAGTTCCTTGATGAGAACGAGAACGGCGAGTATGACGAGGGCGAAGAGATGCTCTCCGGCTGGGAGTTCTCGCTCAGCGCCGCTGCGCCCGTGCCTGTCACTGCGGCGCCGGCGGAGGTCATCGCTTCAGGGGCCACGGATGACAACGGCGAACTGAGCTTCACGCTGTTGCCGACCGGCGAGTACACAGTGACCGAGACGCTGCAGGACGGCTGGGACAACACCACGCCGCTCACGCAGCAGGTGACGGTCGTCGACGACGAGACCGCGACGCTGTGGTTCGGCAACGTGCCCGACCGCGGCGATGTGACTGTCTACAAATACCAGGACGACAACATGAATGCTCAGTATGACGAGGGCGAAGAGATGCTCTCGGGTTGGGCGTTCGAGATCTACGACGCGACTGACGCGCTCGTGGGCAGCGGTGTGACCGACGCGAACGGCCAGCTCTCGTTCGAGGGGCTGCAGCCGGGGCTCTACACCGCGGTGGAGACACTTCAGAGCGGTTGGGCCAACACCACGCCGCTTGAGCAGGCATTCGAGGTCATCGATGACGAGGGCGCTTCGGTTTGGTTCGGCAATGTCGAACTGGGCGGAATCCTCGTTCACAAGTTCCTCGATGAGAATGAGAACGGTGCCTACGACGAGGGCGAAGAGCTGCTGGCTGACTGGGAGTTCACGGTCACGCAGGAGAGCATGCCCATCGAGTACCGGCAGACCGCCGCGGTGGCCCTGGTGGGCCAGGGTATGACCGACGCGAACGGTGAGTTCGGCGTGGACGATCTGTTCCCGGGCGAGTACATCGTCCGTGAGACCATGCAGGACGGATGGTTCTCCACGACAGGTACCGAGGAGACCGTGCAGGTTCTCGCCGGTCAACTGGCCGAGGTGTGGGTCGGCAACGCGCCCGTCCACGGTGATCTCGTTGTGTACAAGTTCCTCGATGAGAATGAGAACGGCCTGTATGACGAGGGCGAAGAGATGCTCCCTGACTGGGCGTTCACCCTCTATGACGGCGACGGTGTCGAAATCGACAGCGGTGTGACGGATGAGAACGGCGAGATCGTCTTCGATGATCTGAAGCCAGGCGACTACTCCGCGGCTGAAACACTCCAGGAGGGCTGGGTCAACACGACCGACCTCGAGCAGGACGTGACGGTCGTCTCCGGTGAGGTGTCCGAGCTCTGGTTCGGCAACATCGACGAGGCCCTGCCGTTCACCGAGATCGACCTGGTGATCACGAAGAAGGCCGACGTCGAGACGGCCGAAGAGGGCGACATCGTCACCTACACGATCACGTGGTGGAACGACGGTGCGACCCCGGCCGAGGACTACACGATCGTCGATGACTTCGACGAGCGGTACGTGACGGTCATCGATGCGGCGGGCGGCACCGTGGCAGGCGGCAAGATCACCTGGACGTTCGCCGGCCCGCTCGCCAAGGAGGACGGCAAGCAGACGGCCACCTACAAGGTGCGCATCAACGCCGAGATGCCTGATGGTACGACCAACGTCGACAACGTCGTGGTGATCGCTCATCCCGACGACATCGACCTGACGAACAACACGGACGACGACCGCGTCGTCGTGCGGACGGAGTTCCTGCCCTTCACGGGCGGCGAGTACCTGCTGCTGTTCGGTCTGGCGCTGCTCGCGCTCATCGCGGGCGGGGCGCTGCGGGCCCGTGCGGCGCGTGCGGCCTGATAGGAGTCCTGTAGCGCTGAGAGGCGCAGAGTGTGAAACGAGGTGCGGAAGCTGCGGCTTCCGCACCTCGTTTCATCAGGCGGCTACCAGGTGATGAACGGCTGATTGCAGGTGATTCCAGGTGGGAATCAACGCTATGCAGGGGTGTTGCAGTCGCCCCGGATTGACAATCGAGACGCGCGATCCAATTGGGAGGCGTTGACGCATCGGAGTCCACGCGGTCACCAGGTCCGATGAAGAGCCAGTGGTGAGACCGGCCCGAACAAGGGCCGGTCTTGTCGTTTTCCGGGGCACCATGAGACGCCTGATGGGCGCGAGGAGGTGGCGACGATGTCAACCGTATTGTGGCGGAGAGTGCGAGGCGGAGGTCCGGGTGCCCGGGTCTTCGCAGCATGCGTAGCGCTCGTGCTTGCGGTAGCGATCGTGAGTCCGGGAGTGGTCGTGTATGCCGCCGAGGGAGAGGCTGTAGAAGCCACAGCGCCACCTGAGGTGGTCGCACCCGTCGAGGAGGCACCCGAGACGGTGCTGGACTCTTCGGGTGAGGACGTGGCAACGCCGCCTCCCGCTGACGCTCCCGAGGAGGCTGCGCCTCCGGCCGACGTTCCTGTGGAGCTGGACGTCCCCGAGGCCGCAGAGGCTGCTGAGCCGTTGATCGATGAGGCCGTCGCGGCTCCAGAAGCTGCGGCTCCGCTGCAGGTCGAGCCGATGACCGCGCGGCCGATCTGCGAGGGCGGCGTCAAGCTGGACAACAACCCCAGAACAGGAACGTACACATGGGACACCCCGGGGACTGAAGAGGCCCCCGGCGCGCCTCTCGATTACAGCATCACTATCACGACGTACATGACCGATGACGGCATGATGTTCGACTTCGTGTCCAACTACCCGGTCGCATCGATCGGCGTCAAGGGCACGAATGCGTACGAGGACTACATGTACGACCCGCCGGTCTACTCGGGCACTGGTCTCCATGCGCCGATGAACGAGAGTTCGGGGTACTACGCCGATATCAGCCACATCATCTTCTGCTTCGGCGAGATCGAGGAGCCTGAGACCGGCGACCTGATGATTCACAAGTACCTCGATGAGAATGAGAACGGCCTGTATGACGAGGGCGAAGAGATGCTCTCCGGCTGGGAGTTCGAGGTGACCAGGGAGACGCCTCCGCTGGAGCCTACGGTTGCGGCGATAGAGCTCGTCGGCACCGGCTTCACCGATGAGAACGGTGAGCTTGGCTTCACTGGTCTGCTTCCCGACACCTACACCATCCGGGAGACCATGAAGGAAGGCTGGCACTCCACGACCGGCGCCGAGGAGACTGCTGCGGTCGTCGCTGGTGAGACGACCCACGTGTGGTTCGGCAACGTCCCTGACGTTTCACCTCCTGAGACCGGCGACCTCGTGGTCCACAAGTTCTACGATGAGAACGAGAACGGTGTCATGGACGCGGACGAGCCGGTTCTCGAGAACTGGGAGTTCACGCTGCATGACGCTGAGGGCACCGAGATTCGCAACGGCGCCACGGATGAGGGCGGCGAGCTGCTCTTCGCGGACCTCGAGCCGGGTGACTACTCGGTTCGTGAGATCCTGCAGGAGGGCTGGGTCAACACGACCGACCTCGAGCAGGACGTGACGGTCGTCTCCGGTGAGGTGTCCGAGCTCTGGTTCGGCAACATCGACGAGGCCCTGCCGTTCACCGAGATCGACCTGGTGATCACGAAGAAGGCCGACGTCGAGACGGCCGAAGAGGGCGACATCGTCACCTACACGATCACGTGGTGGAACGACGGTGCGACCCCGGCCGAGGACTACACGATCGTCGATGACTTCGACGAGCGGTACGTGACGGTCATCGATGCGGCGGGCGGCACCGTGGCAGGCGGCAAGATCACCTGGACGTTCGCCGGCCCGCTCGCCAAGGAGGACGGCAAGCAGACGGCCACCTACAAGGTGCGCATCAACGCCGAGATGCCTGATGGTACGACCAACGTCGACAACGTCGTGGTGATCGCTCATCCCGACGACATCGACCTGACGAACAACACGGACGACGACCGCGTCGTCGTGCGGACGGAGTTCCTGCCCTTCACGGGCGGCGAGTACCTGCTGCTGTTCGGTCTGGCGCTGCTCGCGCTCATCGCGGGCGGGGCGCTGCGCCTCGGAGCTGTGCGGATCACGTGACGTGAAGCGGCGTGTAGGGTTTCACGGGCGACCGGGACATGCATCGGCGGAGCATGCGACAGGCGGCTCGTGAGTGAGACATGAGGGCACGGAAAGGGGCGTGGCTGCAGCCGCAGCCGCGCCCCTCGCTTGCTGTCCGTCAACGCCGGTGACGTTTCTTGCCGGGCATTTCTCGCTACAGAGCGGGAATCTTCTCGCCCCAATCGATGACGCCGTTGTCGCGCCAGTCCAGGATGTGTCCCACCTCGTGCGCGATGATGCGCTCGAGGCTCGCGGTGTGTGAGGGGCTGATGACGATGCGGCCGGAGCGGTAGTAGCAGATGGCCTGGTAGCCCTTAGCGTCGCCGAACTTCACGGTCGACCCCGCGAGGATCGGGTACTTGGCGATGTAGCGATTGAGTATGGACTGCGCCTGGGCCAGCTCGCTGCCGCTGCTGCTGGAGGTGCTGCCCGAGGAGGTCTTGGTGCTGCTGCCGCTCGTGCTGGCGGTGGTCACGCGACCCGTGGTACTGCTTGAGTACGCCGCCGCTACCGGCTTCTCGATCACCGTCGTCGACCGCACGTGGGCGGTCGTCACGGGAACCACCGCGTCCCCGCTGTCGATGACCGCAGGGGCGGCCGAAGATGCCGGGGTGAGCCGGCTGTCGAAACCCTCGGACACCGACGAAGCGCTCGCCGGTGAGATGAAGCCGACTCCGAGGGCCAGGGCGACCACGCAGCACAGTGAGCTCGCGGTGAGCCGGATGAAGCGGGGCGAACGTACGCTCATGTCGGACACTCCTTGCTCGAGACGCTCATGCACATCGGCCCGGCTCCTCCCAGAAAGGTGGGGGACCGGGCCTCGCGAGAGCGATGCCCCGAGCCTTCGGTAGTCCGGCTGTCGTGGGAAGATTCCTTCCGGTAGACCCGTGACTTTGCGAAGCAGACCTTTCGGTCAGCCGTGCCCTTTTCGGGAGCGTTCCGATGTTCGATTCTCAAACCTGCCGTACACTGAGCATATCGGCAGGTGAGCCGCCCCTCTTGAGTGGCTCGGCCGGGGAAACGCGCGTGACTGTGATGACGGGAGGCAGGTTCTTGGCGGCGACTCCGAGAAGCGCGCGTGCGAAAGCGTTGCGGGCGGCGAGTAACGTCCTGCTCGGGCTGGCGCTCGGCCTGCTGTCGTACTACGGCCTCACGACGCTCGTCTCGGTGCAGGCACAGCATGCGCTGGTAAGCGCATCGGCCTCCGTCGAGGTCTTCGTCGCGCCGCAGCCGGAGGCGCTCGTCCCTGCCGAGATCGTGGAGGAGCCCTCGTGGGACTTCTCAGGATGGGAAGCCGAGGACCGGGTGTACTGGGAGTCGCTCGCGCCCGGAGAGGTCTTCGCTAGGCTCGTCATCCCGGCGATGGAAGTGGACACGCTGGTCATCAAGGGCGTCGGGACCGCGGACCTGCGCAAGGGCCCGGGCTGGATCGACTGGTCCGACCTGCCCGGTCCCACGGGAACGTGTGGGATATCGGGGCACCGGACGACGTACGGCGCACCGTTTCGCCGACTCGCCGAACTGGCCCCGGGTGACATCGTCGAGCTCTATTCCCCGTACCGGCGCTACCGCTACGAGGTGACCGAGACGCTCGTGGTGTGGCCTTACCAGGTGGAGGTGGTGGCCTCGACCGAAGAGCCGTCCCTTACACTCACAGCGTGCCACCCGCCATACAGCGCGCGTCAGCGGCTTGCGGTGCGGGCGGCGCTCGTAGATGTCGCGAGAATCGATAGTGTGACCGTCGATGGCGGATAGGAGACCTGCATGAGGGTACTGGTTACCGGAGGCGCGGGGTTCATCGGAGGCGCGCTCGTACACGCGTTGCTGGACCGTCGCGTTCACGTGACGGTCATCGACGATCTCTCAACCGGGCTGATGGAGAACGTGCATCCCGGCGCGGCTTTCCGTCACCTTGATGTGACCGCTCCGGAGCTGGGGCACGCTGTCGTGGATGCGCGCCCGGACGTCATCGTCCACCTCGCAGCGCAGGTGAGCGTCTCGGCATCGGTGGCAGACCCCGCGCATGACTGGAGCGTGAACGCCGAGGGGTCGCGCGCGGTCGCGCGGGCAGCGGTCGCGGCGGGCGCGAGACGTGTGCTCTTCGCATCCTCGGCGGCGGTCTACGGCGAGCCCGAGGTCCTGCCGCTCACGGAGACCTCGGCCAAGCGTCCCACCGTTCCGTACGGGTGCTCCAAGCTCGCTGCCGAGGGGATTCTGCGCGAGGAGTTGCAGCCGGCCAGTGTGGACTGGGCGTGTCTGCGGTTCGCCAACGTCTACGGACCGCGCCAGCGCGCCGAGGGTGAGGGAGGCGTCGTCGCCGAGTTCGCATCGCGCATGGCGGCGGGTGTGACGCCGACGATCTTCGGGACCGGGGCACAGACGCGCGACTTCATCTACGTCGCCGACATCGTGAGTGCGTGTCTGGCGGCCGCCGAATTCCAGGGAACGCTGGCCGCCCCGGGACCGGACGGCCCCGCCTACAACATCTCGACGGGGCGCGAGACGTCCATCCTCACGCTCGCCGATGGACTGCGTGACGCGATGGGCTACCGGGGCGAGATCCGCAGGACGTCGGCGCGTGAGGGTGATGTGGATGCCAGCCGCCTCTCGCCCGAGAAGGCTGCCGCCACTTTCGGCTGGCATGCCGAGGTCCCCCTTCATGACGGACTCGCGTCCACGGCATCGTGGTTCGCCTTGCGGACAGGGACGCCGGGAGTCGACGATCGGTGACCGCCGGACGCGAGAGCCGGGAGCATGGGGACGCGTTGCCGCACGGTGCCGGTGACGCGCAGCGGCTCGACGACCTCTATCGGGCGAAGGTGCGGGCCGAGATCGCCGCAGCCGAGGCAGTTGCTTCCGGCCCTTCGCGCATGCGCGGCGCGGGCGACGAGCTCGCGACCGTGCTGCTCCTGAAGGGTGAACCCGGTGCCGAAGACCTGCACGCCGGTCGACCGCTCGCCGGAGCCGACGGAGTCGCCATCGGTAAGGCGCTTGAGGCACTCGGGTTCGATGAGGCGCGGTACGCGCTTTGTACGCGCCTCGCAGGCAGTGAGGCTGCGCGACCGGCCGACTCCGAGTGGCTGCGTGCGACCATCGAGGCGCTCGACCCCCGGATCGTCATCGCGCTCGATTCTGCGGCTGCCGAGGACTTCGTTCGCGCGTACGCCGTCGACCCGCTCACTCCGGGCGAACCGCGCCGGGTGCTCACGAGGGTCGTCCTCGCGCTGGACGACTTCGCCGCATCGCTTGGGGAAGAGTCATCGAAGCGGCGGGCATGGCGGCAGTTGAAGACGCTCGGCGGGGTTCCCCGCCAGGAATGACGCTGCACATGACCGTCGAAGTGGCGTGGCCGTCTCGGCCTGACGGGGCGCCCGTGGGGCCTGCTCTCCCGCCGGAGACGGTGTGGCTTGTGCGCTCACCGCAACACGAAGGGCGCCCCATCGGGACGCCCTTCGTGCCTGCACGGTCTGGTCGGAGGTGCGACTAGTCCTCTTCGATCTCCGTGATGGCCCCCATCGGGCACTCCTCCATGCAAGTGCCACAGGCGGTGCAGTCATCCTCGTTCACCGGCTGGGCGATGTCGTTCACGAGATCGAGAACACCTTCGGGGCAGACATCCACGCAGATGCCGCAACCAGAGCATTCATCCTCGTTGATGATGGGTCGGGGCATGACATTCTCCTTCGGGTTTCTGTGCCGCACCTCGAGCGGCGGCGTGTTCGGCATGCGGCGCGGATGATACCGAAGGCATGGGCGCGTGTAAAGCGGCCGGGCAGAGCTCTCGTGACACTGCGGTCACGTTGGGGATATTGATAGAGCAATCTCAGATAACTTGACAATGAGACGCTCAGATTTGATACTGGGCAAGGACGTGGAGCCATGCAGTCGCAGTGACTCCGGTGAACACAGTCACTCCGGCGTGACCGGGGAAGATCGGAAGGAGCACCAGCAATGGGCAAGATCATCGGTATCGACCTCGGTACCACCAACTCGGCCGTGGCAGTGATGGAGGGCGGCGAGCCGACCATCATCGTGAACGCCGAGGGCGATCGCACGACCCCGTCGGTCATCGGTTTCCGCAAGGACGGGGAGCGCATCGTCGGCAAGGCCGCAAAGAACCAGGCCATCACGAACCCCGAGAACACCGTCACCTCCATCAAGCGCTTCATCGGCCGCAAGTACGAGGAGACCACGTCCGAGCGTGGGACGATCGCCTACAAGGTCGAGAAGGGCAAGGACGGCCGCACGGTCGTCGACATCGACGGCAAGCACTACACGCCTGAGGAGATCTCGGCCATGGTGCTCCAGAAGCTCAAGGCCGATGCTGAGGCGTATCTGGGCCAGCCGGTGACCGAGGCGGTCATCACGGTTCCCGCCTACTTCAACGACAGTCAGCGCCAGGCCACCAAGGACGCGGGCAAGATCGCGGGCCTCGAGGTCAAGCGCATCATCAACGAGCCGACGGCGGCTGCGCTCGCGTACGGTCTGGACAAGGGCGGCACCGACCAGACCATTCTCGTGTTCGACCTCGGCGGTGGCACGTTCGACGTGTCGGTGCTCGAGATCGGCGACGGTGTCTTCGAGGTCAAGTCCACCTCCGGCGACAATCACCTCGGCGGTGACGACTGGGATCAGCGGGTCATCGACTGGATGGCCGAGAAGTTCCTCGGCGATCACGGTATCGATCTCCGGCAGGACAAGATGGCGCTTCAGCGCCTGAAGGACGCTGCCGAGAAGGCCAAGATCGAGTTGTCCTCGACGCAGACCTCGCACATCAACCTGCCGTTCGTGACTGCGGATGCAAGCGGCCCGAAGCACCTCGACTACACGCTCACCCGCGCGGAGTTCCAGAAGATCACGGCTGACCTGCTCGACCGCTGCAAGGCGCCGGTCAAGGCCGCCATCAAGGACGCAGGACTGAAGTCCGGCGATCTCGATCACGCGATCCTCGTCGGCGGCTCGACGCGCATGCCGGCCGTCCAGGAGCTCGTGAAGGAGCTCACGGGCAAGGAGCCGCACAAGGGCGTGAACCCGGACGAGGTCGTGGCTGTGGGTGCGGCCATCCAGGGCGGTGTGCTCGGCGGCGACGTCAAGGACATCCTGCTCCTCGACGTGACCCCGCTCACGCTGGGCCTCGAGACGCTCGGCGGCGTCATGACGAAGCTCATCGAGCGCAACACCACCATCCCGACGCGCAAGACCGAGACGTTCACGACCGCTGCCGACGGGCAGACGAGCGTGGAGATCCACGTTCTGCAGGGCGAGCGTGACATGGCCGCGTACAACAAGACACTCGGCAAGTTCCACCTGATGAACATCCCACCCGCGCCGCGCGGCGTGCCGCAGATCGAGGTCACGTTCGACATCGACGCGAACGGCATCGTGAACGTGAGCGCCAAGGACCGGGGCACCGGCCAGGAGCAGCGCATCACGATCACCGGCTCCACCGCACTCTCGGACGAGGAAGTCGAGCGCATGGTCGATGATGCCGAGTCCCACGCGGACGAGGACCGCAAGCGTCGCGAGGAGGCGGAGGTCCGCAACACCGCCGACAGCCTCGTGTACGGCACCGAGAAGACGCTCAACGACCTCGGGGAGAAAGTCCCGGCGGACCTCAAGTCCGAGATCGAACAAGCTGTCGCGGACGTGAAGAAAGCCCTCGAGGGCGACGACGTCGAGGCCGTCAAGACGGCGAGCACGGCGCTGCAGGAGAAGAGCTACAAGCTAGCGGAGATCGTCTACCAGCAGGCCCAGGATGAGCAGACGGCCGGCGCCCCCGGTCAGGACGCGGCTGAGTCAAAGGCCGATGACGAGGAAGTGGCCGACTACGAAGTCGTGGACGGAGACGAGTGATCATGGCACGCAACGAGGACTACAACGGCATGCCCGCTGAGGCCTCGGATGCCGTCGTGGACAGCGCTCTGAACGATGACCTCGGTGCGGAGTACGAGTTCCGTGGCGACGTGCTCGAGGCGGACCTGGAGAGTGCGCGGCGGGAGGCCGCCGCGCACCTCGAGACCGCCCAGCGCCTGCAGGCCGAGTTCGACAACTATCGCAGACGGGTCGCGCGCGAGCAGGAGGGTGCCAGCAAGCGGGCTGGCGCGCGAGTCGTCGAGGGGCTTCTGCCCTCGATCGACAACCTCGAGCGTGCACTCGCGCATGTCGAACCGGGCGGCGAGGTCGCCCTGTTCGCCGAGGGCGTCGAGATGGTCTTGAAAAGCATCCTGGATGTCCTCGGCAAGGAGGGCGTCGAGCGCATCGAACCCATGGGTCAGGCGTTCGACCCTATGGAGCATCAGGCGGTCGGGCAGGCGCAGCGTCCTGACGTGCCCGAGGGAACGGTCGTCGAGGTCTACGAGTGCGGTTACCGGATGTGTGACCGCGTGCTGCGACCGGCTACCGTCGTCGTCAGCACGGGAGGTCCCGTCGGCGGGGAGTAGACCATGTCAGACAAGGACTACTACGACATACTCGGCGTGCCCAAGACGGCCACTGCCGACGAGATCAAGAAGGCCTTCCGCAAGCAGGCCCGCAAGCACCATCCCGACGCGGGCGGCAGCGAGGACCGCTTCAAGGAGATCAACGAGGCCTACGAGGTCCTCTCGGACGATGAGAAGCGCTCCCAGTACGACCAGTACGGGCGGTACTTCGGCGGGCAGGCCCCTCCCGGTGCCGGTGGCTGGCCGGGCGGTGGCTGGCCGGGTGGCGGCGCCCCCGGCGGAGGCGGATACTCGTACCAGACGGTCGACATGGGTGACCTGGGCGACCTGTTCGGCGACATGTTCTCGGGCGGCATGGGCGGCTCGCGTCGCTCGAGCGCCCACCGGGGCGTGGACCTGCAGTACGACCTCACGCTGTCGTTCGAAGAGGCGCTGACCGGCACGTCGACGAAGGTCGACGTGAAGCGGAGCGAGACCTGTTCGACGTGCGGAGGCACGGGAGCGAAGCCGGGTACGAGCAAGACCGTCTGCCCGACGTGTTCGGGCACCGGCTCCGTCTCGCAGGGGCAGGGACTCTTCGGCTTCTCGCGGCCCTGCCAGCGATGCGGGGGTACCGGCAGCATCATCGAGAGCCCATGCACGACCTGCAAGGGTAAGGGCAATGTCATCAAGGTCCGGCCGCTTACGGTGAACATCCCGCCCGGCGTGACCGATGGTGGCAAGCTTCGGTTCGCCGGTAAGGGCGAACCTGGCACGGGCGGCGGTCCGGCCGGTGACCTCTACGTACTCACGCACATCAAGCCGCATGCGTACTACTCGCGTGACGGGGCCGACGTGACGATGGACCTACCGCTCACGATCGTCGAGGCCGCTCTCGGCGCCGAAATCACGGTCCCGGCACCCGATGGCAGCAAGGTGAAGCTCAAGGTCGCTCCGGGAACCGCAGACGGGAAGGTGCTGCGCGTGCCCGGCAAGGGGGCGCCCAAGCTCAAAGGCAAGGGCAAGGGTGACCTGAAGGTGCGTGTGAAGGTCGTCATCCCGGACAAGCTCACGGCCGAGCAGAAGGAGCTTCTGCGGCGGTTCGAGTCGTCCCGTGACGACGACGTGCGGGCACACATCGTGTAAGGAAGCGTGGATCCGATGGTGAAGTCACAACATGGCGGTGCCGGCAAGGACAAGCCGGTCTACATGATCAGCGTGGCGGCCGAGTTGGCCGGCGTGCATCCGCAGACGCTCCGGATCTACGAGCGCAAGGCGCTCGTCCAGCCGAAGCGCTCCCCCGGAGGGACGCGGTTGTACTCGGAGGCGGACATCGAGCGCCTGCGGCTCATCCACCGCCTCACGCAGGATGAAGGCGTGAACCTGGCGGGCGTCATGCGGATCATCGAGCTGCAGGACGAGATGATGCGTCTCGAGGCGCAGCTCGTTGAAGCCGAAGCCGCAGCGACGCGCGCGGAGCGGCGGCTTGCGCGGGAGATCCAGGAGTTCCGTGCGAGCGTGCGGGGGGATATCGTCCACGTGCCACGTGGCGGTGTGGTGCGACGACAGGACCTGTAGCCGGCTTCAAGGCATGAGCGCCCGGTGTGCCGGCCCAGCGGGTGCACGAGGGAGTTGAGTGACATGAGGTTGGACAAACTGACAGTCAAGGCGCAGGAGGCGCTGCAGGCGGCTCAGGGCATCGCGAGCGACGCATCCTCGCAGATGATAGAACCCGAACACCTGCTCAAGGCGCTGATGGACGCCGCCGAGGGTGTCGTGCGCCCGATCATCCAGAAGATAGGTGCCGACCCCGATGCGATCGATGCCGAGGTCGTCTCGGCGATGGCGGCGATGCCCAAGGTCAGCGGCAACATGATGGCCGCAGGAACCGGCATCGGCCCGCGCATCAACAGCGTCTTCAACGATGCGTTCAAGTATGCCGAGAAGCTCAAGGACGCTTACGTCTCGACAGAGCACCTGCTCATCGGCATAGCTGAAGACCGCGGCGAGGCAGGACGCATCCTGACGAACGCGGGCGTCACTTCGAAGCGGGTCATGGAGGCCCTCGAGGCGCTGCGGGCAGGCGCGCGTGTCACGGACCAGAACCCCGAGGCGCAGTTCCAGGCGCTTGAGCGGTTCAGCCGCAATCTCACCGAGGCGGCGCGCGAGGGGAAGCTCGACCCGGTCATCGGCCGCACCGAAGAGATCCGTCGCGTCATCCAGGTGCTTTCCCGCCGCACGAAGAACAACCCGGTGCTCATCGGCGAACCCGGCACCGGCAAGACGGCGATCGTCGAAGGCCTTGCGCAGCGTATCATCGCCGGTGACGTTCCCTCGACGCTCAAGGACAAGGACGTCGTGGCACTCGACCTCGGCGCGATGGTGGCCGGCTCGAAGTATCGCGGTGAGTTCGAGGATCGCCTGAAGGCGGTGCTGCGCGAGATCGAGCAGGCCGAGGGCCAGCTCATCCTCTTCATCGACGAGCTCCACACGCTTGTGGGTGCCGGCGCTGCTGAGGGCTCGATGGACGCGAGCAACATGCTTAAGCCTGCGCTTGCACGCGGCGAGCTCCACGCCATCGGCGCCACGACGCTCGATGAGTACCGCGAGCACATCGAGAAGGACGCGGCACTCGAGCGACGCTTCCAACCGGTCTTCGTGGGCGAGCCGTCGCTCGAGGACACCATCGCGATCCTGCGGGGCCTCAAGGAGCGCTACGAGGTGCACCACGGCGTGCGCATCGCCGACTCGGCGATCGTGGCCGCCGCCACGCTCTCGGACCGCTATATCACCGACCGCTTCCTGCCCGACAAGGCGATCGACCTCGTCGACGAGGCGGCGAGCCGTCTGCGCATCGAGATCGACTCCATGCCCGAGGAGATCGACCGGCTCGATCGGCAGCTCAGGCAGCTGCAGATCGAGGAGGCGGCGCTCAAGAAGGAGACCGATGCGGTTTCGGCCGAGCGCCTGGAGACGCTGCTGGGCGAGATGGCGGAGCTCAACGAGGAGCTCTCGGGCCTCAAGGCACGCTGGGAGAGCGAGAAGGGCGTCATCACCGACGTGCAACGACTCAAGAGCGAGCTCGATGAGGCCAAGCTCGACGGTGAGCGTGCCGAGCGCGAGGGCGACCTGCAGCGTGCGGCCGAGATCCGGTACGGGCGCATCCCGCAGCTCGAGCGCGACCTGGTGGCGGCCGACGAGCGCCTGAAGGCGTTGCAGGCGGGCGAGGGCATGCTGCGGGAAGAGGTGACCGACGCCGAGATCGCCGAGGTGGTGGCGGCGTGGACGGGTATCCCGGTCTCGCGCCTCATGCAGGGCGAGCTGCAGAAGCTCGTGCACCTCGAGGACCTCTTGCACCGGCGCGTCGTCGGGCAGGACGAGGCCGTCTCGGCGGTCGCCAAGGCCGTCAGGCGCTCGCGCATGGGGCTCGCCGACCCGGATCGGCCGATCGGCTCGTTCATCTTCCTCGGGCCCACGGGCGTGGGCAAGACGGAGCTCGCGCGGGCACTCGCCGAGCACCTCTTCGACGACGAGCGCAACATGGTGCGCATCGACATGTCCGAGTACATGGAGAAGTTCAGCGTGCAGCGCCTCATCGGCGCGCCTCCGGGCTACGTCGGGTATGAAGAGGGCGGTCAGCTGACCGAGGCGGTGCGCAGGCGGCCGTACTCGGTGGTGCTGCTCGACGAGATCGAGAAGGCGCACCCGGACGTCTTCAACGTGCTGCTGCAGGTGCTCGAGGATGGACGCCTGACCGACGGCCAGGGCCGCACGGTGAGCTTCCGCAACGCCATCGTCATCATGACGAGCAACGTGGGAAGCCAGTTCATGAGCGAGCTCACGGCAGGGGCGGACTATGAAGAGATGCGGAAGATGGTGGACGCGTCACTGCGGGCGACGTTCAGGCCCGAGTTCCTGAACCGCGTGGACGACATCGTGATGTTCCATCCGCTCGACATGTCGCACATCGATCAGATCCTCGTGTTGCAGCTCGAAGAGGTGCGGGCGAGACTGGCCGGCCGGCGCATCACGCTGTTGGTCGAACCGGCCGCGAGCGAACGGCTTGCTCTCGAGGGTTACGACCCTGTCTACGGGGCGCGGCCGCTCAAGCGCGTTATCCAGCGCGAGATCGTCGATCGGGTTGCGATGGCGATGGCCGAAGGGCTTATCGCCGACGGAGACACGGTGACGATCGATGTCATCGATGACGAGCTGGGTATTCGGAGTGTGGGCCACGCGCCGTCGTAGCGTGGCGGAGTGGGTTCACCGCGCGGTGGGCCGCGTGTCTCCCGCGCGTGCCCGTGGCTGCGAGGATCTGCAGTCACGCAGGATAGGCGGTGGTAGCCCCCGGCCGGCGGATGCCATGGCGCCGACGGGGGCCGGAGCGATGGAGGTGATACCTATGGCGATCGTGAGATGGGACCCGTTTGGTGAGGCGTTGCGCATGCAGCGCGAGATGGACCGCATCTTCTCGAGGCTCGGCTCGGCCGAGCGCCCGACCGAGGGTGTCGCGTGGATGCCGAAGGTCGACGTGAAGCGCACAGGCGATGACCTGGTGGTCCGCGCCGAGCTGCCCGGCATGAAGCCTGAGGACGTGGACATCGAGATAACGGACAACGTGCTCACCATCAGAGGCGAGCGCAAGGAGGAGGAGACGCAGGAGGGCGAAGGCTGGCTCGTGCGTGAGTCGAGCTACGGCGCGTTCGAGCGTTCACTCACGATTCCCGAGGGCGTCGACCCGGCCGCCATCAAGGCGTCGTACACGGACGGCGTTCTCGAGGTGCACGTCCCCAAGGCGCTCGAGGGCGTGAAGCCCAAGACCACGAAGATCGAGGTAGCCAAGGACTGACGTCCCGCGGTTTCCGATGAGTCACATGATGAGCCCCCGGCATTCGCCGGGGGCTCATCATGTGTGGCGGAGACGTCGTGCGCCTGACGTCGGTGCCGTGCGCACGAGGCGAGGCGGGAACCTGTCAGCTCGCCGCGAGCTCTCGGATCGTCTTCACCACGTCGTCCGCGTGCCCTTCCACCTTCACCTTTGGCCAGACGTGGGCGATGCGTCCCTCGGAATCGATGAGGAACGTCTTGCGCTTGGCGGCCACACCCAGGACCTCCCGGGCGCCGTACGCATCGATGATGGTCTTGCTCGTGTCGGAGAGCATCGGGAACGTGAGATCGAACTTGTCGATGAAACGCTGCTGCACCTCCGGCTTGTCTGCGCTCACGCCCACGACCAGGGCGTTCAAGGACTCCAGTTCCGCTTGGTGCTCCTGGAAGTCCTTGGCCTCGTGGGTTCAACCGGGTGTGTTGGCGCGCGGGTAGAAGTAGACTGCGACCCAGCGCCCCCGCTCATCGGCAAGGCGGAACGGCTCTCCACCCGTGGCGACCGTGTCTATCTCCGGTGCGGGCTGACCCACTTCCAGCACGACTGCATCTGCCATGGCCCCTCCTCGGCGATCGGTTCCGTCCACCGGTATGTACCCATGCCTCCCGAAGCTCGCCTACGCGTGCTCCCGCCAGCCCTTCTCGGTGAACGCGCTCGGGCAGAGGTCCGAGACGACGCACTGCCCGCAGATCGGGCGCTTCGCGTCGCAGATCGCCCGGCCGTGCTCGATGAGCCGATACGTGAGGGCGCCCCATTCTTCGCGCGGGAAGAGTGCCATCAGATCCCGCTCCACCTTGTTGGGGTCCTTCTGTGCCGAGTAGCCGAGCCGGTGCGCGAGCCGGAGCACGTGCGTGTCCACGGCGATGCCCTCGGCCAGACCGAAGCAGTTGTACAGGACGATGTTGGCCGTCTTGCGCGCGACGCCGGGAAGCGTGAGGAGCTCCTCCATCGTCTGCGGGACCTTGCCGCCGTACTCGGCCACGATGCGCTGTGCTGCGCCGATGATGTTCTTGGTCTTGTTGCGGAAGAAGCCGGTGGGCCGGACGATCGACTCCACCTCGGCGGGGTCGGCACCGGCGAGCGATTCCGGCGTGGGGAAACGCTGGAAGAGCGCCGGGGTGACCTTGTTCACCGTGATGTCCGTCGTCTGTGCGGAGAGGATGACGGCGACGAGGAGCTGGAAGTCCGAGCGAAACGTCAGTGCGATCTCGGCTTTCGGATATGCCTCCTTGAGGCGGGCGTCTATCAGCGCGGCGCGCTCCAGGTCTGTCACGGTGCCTCCCCGGGTCGGATAGGCACATGGTACCCGAGGCGGGGAACCCTGCGTTTATCGACGGGTAAACGCCATGCGCGAGAGTGAGGCGCGGCCGTGTGCGGGGGGAGTGTCACGGCCGGGTCGGCGGGCTTCCCTCTTGGCGCGAGCGCCATTCCGCCGTCTCAGGTGACAGACGAGACAGGAGGGGTGATGGATGAAGGGGAGACGAGCGTTGGTCACGGCATGTCTGGCCGCGGCGCTTGCCGTGGTGCCGTCGGCAGCGTGTGCGGCTGGCACGGGAGACAGTGCTGCGCCGACCGAGGACGTGCCGACGAAGGCGACCATAGCGGCGGAGCGTGACTACGTCCGATGGCTGAAGGGTACGTCGACTTCGGGACGGGTGTCGCTTCTCGGCAGCGATATCCCGTACAAGTACTACTACACGCCGACGCACGCCCAGGAGCGTTCGTACTGGTGCGGCCCGGCCACCGTGCAGATCATCGATGACTACTGGGGGGCGCCCGCCACGCAGAGCCAGATCGCGGCGTGGCTCGGCACGACGCCCGACGGCACGGACTTCAGCCGGGTCGACGATGCGATTCGCTATTTCGCTGGCGTCAGCTACGTGTACACGGGTCCATGCACGAGTGAGCTCGATGTGGCGAACCGCATCCAGTACGGCCTTCTCAACCGGAAGCATCCCATGGCCGCCGACGTCCGGATCGACGGCTCGGTGTGGAGCAACTATGTGTATGACCACTCCGGTCACATTCTGTGTGTCGAGGCGTTCGACTGGCGCTCCATGACGATCAGGCTGAATGATCCGTACGGTGAGCGAGACTGGCACCCAGGTGGCGGTGACACGCTCGGGCACAAGACGTACCCGAGGAAACAGGTCGCACAGGGTGTTCTGAGCCACTGGCGCAAGGCGATGGTGTACTGACAGCGGCACTGACGGGGCCACGAGCGTCGCTCGTGGCCCCTGGCCGGACCGGGGAGAAGGGGAGAGGCATGGGATCGTGTCCGATGGGTCAGGCGGGAGCGCCGCTGGGGGTTCATGACGTAGGTGAGTCACGAGGGTCGAGGAGCCACCCGCTCCGGTGGGCATCGATTCTGGGCGTCCTCGGGCTGTGTGGGGTCCTCGCCACGGGCTGTGGACCGACTGCGGGAGAGGGCGGCGGCCAGCCGGACAGCGGGCAGGGCGAGGTCGCCACGGAGACTGCCGCTGCGACGGCCGTGAGTGTGTACGAGTCGGTGGAGTGCACCGCTCCGGACCTGGTGTACGACGAATACCGTTTCAGCGACAACATCCGCATGAAGACCTGCAGCGAGCGCTACGCCGTACTCTATGAGAGTGCCAGGGACCGCGAGATGAACAGCCTGCGCCTCCTCGACTTCCAGACGGGCGAGAGCGCCGTCGTGGTGCCGGGAGAGGGGCCACTCGCAGACAACCATCTCATCCTCGGCGCGGCCTGTTCTGACGACTGGCTGGTGTGGGAAGAGATGTCAGGTAATGAGTATGAGGATCCCTACAACGTGCACTGGCGGGTGCTCGCTGCGCCGATCGAGGACGGCGCTCTCGCCCTGGGGGAGTCCGTGCTGGTGACACAGTCGGTCACGGCGGCGTGGTCACGACCGCTGCTGCAGGTGGTAGGGGACACGCTCTACTGGATGAACAACGCACACCCGAATCCCAGGCAGGAGAGCATGGCCTACCGGAGCCGCGTTGTCGCGCACGATCTGGGGACCGGTGTGAGCACCGAGACCTACGGCGACATCCACATGACGCACGTGTTCCAGGTCCAGGGCGATGACCTGGTAGTCGTACGCAGTCTCGACAATCGAACGTCGGCCATGGAGTGCGTGGTGCTCGATCTCCGGGACGGCGCCGAGCGACTGCGCGTCGATCTGCAGAACACGTACGATGTCGCGCACTGGCCGGCCTACCGGGATGGCACCCTCCTGTGGTCGGCCGATGAGGGGCCGGATGAGCTGTACCCGTCCGTGTTCCTTCGCGACTCATCAGGTGAGCGCTACCGGGTGTCCGAGGCGGGCTGCGATCCGTGCTTCGTCGCCGGGAAGGTCGTTCACGAGGAAGACGTCCTCGGTGCGCCAGGTGGTGTGAGCTGGCCCTCTGTGAAGGTACTGGACCTGGAGACACGTGAACGCTACACGCTGATCAGGACGAGCGGCGTCTCCGATGATGTCTGGTGGCACCTGCTGCCGGGGCAGCCTGCCAACGAGTCTCACGTCATCATCTTCGGGCATCGCTTCAACGACGATCCGGCCTTCTTCATCAGGCGGTACACCATCGAGTAGTGACGGAGGACTCCCGGGCGCCCGCGATTTGACCGGGGCGCCCGGGCGCCCTACACTCGCCAGGCGCCCGCCCGGCAACGCCGGACCCGGGCACTTCGTGCTGCTCCGTGAATCGGGGGTCTGTCGTGACCACACTCTTCTCGGCCATCGGGCCGGTACTGACCGCCGAGCCGGTGCTGCGGCGGGCACTCGGGATGCTTCAGGCGGGTGACGACATCACGCTTGCATCGCCGGGGCTTGTGCGCCCCGCGCTTACCGCGCTCATGGCGGCCGATCGCGAGAAGCCGACGCTCGTCGTGCTGCCCGGTGCGGACGCCGCCGAGCGCTTCGCGAGGCAGCTCACCGCATACCTCGGCACCGAGCGCGTGCTCCTCTTTCCCGAGCGCCCGCAGCTGCCGTGGGATCGCTCGGCGCCGGACTTCGAGCTCGTGGGAGCCCGTGCCCGAGCGCTGGACGCGCTCGAGCGCGGGCGGCCGGTCGTCGTTGTGGCGAGCGGACGTTCGCTCCTGCGCGTGCTGCCGCCTCAGGGCTCGCACGTGTACGAGCCCCTCGAGCTCGCGGTCGGCGTGACGCTCGACCTCGCCGAGACGGCACGACGCTTCGCACGCATGGGGTATGAGCGCGTCGAGCGTGTCGAAGAGAGGGGTCAGTTCTCGGTGCGAGGTGGCACGCTTGACGTGTTCGGCTCGTCGGCCGTCGCACCGGTGCGCGCCGAGTTCTTCGGCGATGAGATCGAGACGCTACGCCGCTTCGTCCCGTCGACTCAGCAGAGTGTCGTGGATGTCGAGCATGCCGAGGTCTACGCCTGCCGGGAGGTCGCGCCCGGGACGCGGGCGGCGCAGGGCGTGCGCCGGGCCTTCGGCGACGTGGTGCGCACGAATCCCGATCTCGCCCGTGACGTGGAGCTCATCGAGCAGGGCATGACATTCAACGGCATCGAGCAGTACATGCCGCATTTCTACCGTCAGCAGGCGTCGGTGCTCGACTATGTCGCCCCCGGATCGCTCGTCGTGGTCGCCGAGCCGCGCGCCATCTTCGACGACCTCGCGCGTGCCCGCGAAGAGGTCGAGAGCCGCGCCGACGCCGTCGCACGCTCACTCGACGGGCTCTACCTCGCGCCGGCGCAGGTCGACCTCGGCGGCCGTCAGCGCGTGACCTTCCTCTCGCCGCTCCGGGCGGCCGGAGCGGCTGACGGCGAGTTCGTCGCGCGGCGCCCGGATGTGGCCGGGCAGGCGGAGGCGTTCGCGGCCGGAATCCGCGCGCTCATGAACACCGGCCATCGCGTCGTTGTGGCGGTGCGCGATCGCCAGGGCTACGTACGCGTGTCGGACGCGCTCGTGGGTGCGGGCATGTCGGTCGCTGCGCTTGACGTCTCGGCGCCCGAGCTCCGGGAGGGTCTGGTCACGCTTGCCACGGCAGACGTGCCCGCAGGCTACGTCGTGTCTTCGGCCCGCCTCGCCGTGATCTCCATCGATGACGCCTTCCCACGGGCCGCCGAGCGTCGGCGTCAGGCTGCCGACCCAACGAGGCTGACGTTCGCCTTCGCGCCCGGAGACTATGTCGTGCACGAGGTCCACGGCATCGCGCTCTTCCGCGAGATCGTCCGCAAGGAGATCCTCGGCGTCGAGCGCGACTTCCTGCTGCTCGAGTACGCCAAGGGCGACAAGCTGTACGTGCCGGTGGAGCAGGTGGACCGCGTCACGCGCTATGTGGGGCCTGAGGGCTCGGCGCCGAGAGTGACGCGCCTCAACACCGCCGACTGGGCGAAGGCGACGTCGCGCGCCCGCTCGGCGGCGCGGGCGCTCGCCTTCGACCTCGTCGACCTCTACGCGCGTCGCTCGGCAGTCTCCGGCTTCGCCTTCGCGCCGGACACGCCGTGGCAGCAGGAGATGGAGGCCGCCTTCCCCTTCGAGGAGACGCCCGACCAGCTCGCCGCTATCGCCGATGTGAAGGCCGACATGGAGTCCGACCACCCGATGGACCGGCTGGTCTGCGGCGACGTCGGCTACGGCAAGACCGAGGTGGCCATCCGCGCCGCGTTCAAGGCCACCCAGAGCGGCAAGCAGGTGATGGTCCTCTGCCCCACGACCATCCTTGCGCAACAGCACTTCACGACCTTCTCCGAGCGCTTCGCACCGTACCCGGTGCGTGTCGAGGTGCTCTCGCGGTTCCGCAGCCCCGCCGAGCAGGCCGCCGCCCTCGAAGGGTTCGCGACCGGCGCGGTCGACGTGCTCATCGGCACACACCGGCTGCTGTCGCATGATGTCGTACCCAAGGACCTCGGCCTCGTGATCGTGGACGAGGAGCAGCGTTTCGGCGTGGAGCACAAGGAGCACCTGAAGAACCTGCGCGAGCAGATCGACGTCCTCACCCTCACCGCCACGCCGATTCCGCGGACGCTCCAGATGTCGCTCTCCGGCGTGCGTGACTTCTCGGTCATAGACACGCCTCCGGCCGGCCGTTTCCCCGTGAAGGTGCACGTCGGCGAGTACGACGCCGATCTGGTGAGTGGCGCGATCCGCCGCGAGCTCGAGCGTGGCGGTCAGATCTACTACATCTCGAACCGCGTGAAAGGCATCGAGCGCGTGGTGGAGCGCGTCCAACAGGCGGTGCCCGAAGCGCGCATCGGTGTGGCGCACGGGCAGATGTCCGAGCACCAGCTGGAGCGCGTGATGGAAAGCTTCGTTGCGGGCGAGACGGATGTGCTCGTGGCCACTACGATCGTGGAGTCCGGCATCGACAACCCGCACACGAACACGCTCATCATCGACGACAGCCATCGGCTTGGTCTGGCCCAGCTCTACCAGCTCAAGGGCCGCGTCGGCAGGTCGCACGTGAAGGCGTATGCGTACTTCCTCTTCCCGTCGAACCAGGCGCTCACCGAGCAGGCGTACGAGCGGCTCGCGGCGCTTGAGGAGCACAGCGAACTCGGCAGCGGCATCAAGGTCGCCATGCGCGACCTCGAGATCAGGGGCGCGGGGAGTCTCCTCGGCGCCGCTCAGAGCGGCAACGTGAGCGCGGTCGGCTTCGACCTCTACGCGCAGATGCTGCGCGAGGCCGTCTCGGAGATCAGAGGCGAGCCGGTTCCGGCGCACCTAGAGGTGCGCATCGATCTCTCGGTGCCCGCATACCTGCCCGAGGAGTACGTCCCTGCGGTGGACGAACGGATGCTCTTCTACCGGCGCCTCGCCGCCGCCGTCACGCCGGAAGCGGTGGAGACCGCTGTGGCCGACCTCAGGAGTCGCTTCGGCGAGCTGCCCGTGCCCGCCCGTAATCTCGTGGCGTTCGCGCGCATCCGCACGCGGGCGGCCGATCTCGGCATCACGTCGGTCTCGCTCGCCCGGCACCGCATCGCGCTCATGCCGGTCACGCTCTCCGCCGAGGAGCACGGCCGGCTTGCGACGACGGGGGCTGTGTACGTCGCGCGTAAGCGTTGTGTGTATTTCGTGCAATCGACCGGAGAGGACCCCGCGGAGGCAGCGCTCCGGGCCCTCGGTGCTATACTCGCAACAGTCCGCGACCAGGCAGACGGCCGGACGGAATCCTAGGGAGAAAGCATGCTTCGTCGTTCGTTCTCGGGCAGGTTCATCGTCGTGACCGTACTCGTCGTGGCGATCGCCGCGCTCGGCATCATCGCTGGATGCGCGTCCGAGTCCAAGGACGTGGTGGCGCGCGTCAACGGTGAGGACATCACCAGGGCCGAGCTCGACAACCTGTGGAGTCAGGTCGTTCTGCAGCTGGGCGAAGAACCCACCGGCACGGCAAAGACGCAGTATCAGCAGTACATACTCCAGTACCTCATCGAATCCAAGGTCGTGCAGGCCGAGGCCACTTCACTCGGCGCTGACCTCTCCGAGACCGCAGTGGAAGAGGGCATCGTCTCAATGGTCGGCACGGCGAGCACCGACGCGTCTCTTCAGGCTGAGCTCACCGAGCTCGGCATGACGACCGACGATCTGCGCATGCAGGTCCGCGACCAGCTGTCACAGAACTTCCTGTTCGAGTGGGTGTCCGACAACACCTCGGCGACGGTCCTCCCCGAGACGTACATGCTGCTCGAGCATATTCTCGTGACGAGCGAGGAGACGGCCACGCTGCTCTACGACCGCATCGCTGATGGCGATGACTTCAACGCGCTCGCCACCGAGTACTCGACCGACACGTACAGCGCCCTGGAGGGCGGCAGCCTGGGCTGGGCGCCTGCCGGCACGTGGGTGCCCGAGTTCGCCTCGGCTTCGGCAGGCCTCGTCCCGGGTGAAGTGAGTGAGCCGGTGCAGTCCGACTACGGCTGGCACATCATCCGCAAGGTGAGCGAAGTCACCACCGACACGCCGCTCGCCGACTGCCCCGAGGAGGTCGTCTCGAGTGCGTCTGAGACCATCATCTCGGACGCCTACTACCGGTTCATCGAGGACCTCGTGGCACGGGCGGACATCGAGTACCTTGACGCCACGCTTGCGCCTTCGACCGACGACGCGCTCGCCGAGTAGGTGGATCCTGTAGCGGGGGCAGTGGCGTGGGATCGCTAGCGGTCGTCGGGTGGCCGGCTGATGGGAGCGGTGTGCCCGATGACCTCCGGGCATCGGCCGGCCGCGGGTCCGAGCCGACGATCGTAGCCGTGGGCGACGGCCTCCATCGCGAGCTGGTGGCGCTCGGCGTCGACGTCCGCAGTCCCGCCGATCTCGGAATCGACCTCTCGGCGGACCTCACCGTGGCGCTGCAGGCGCTCCTCGGTCTCGCGCAGGCGGCCGACGTGCTCGTCCTCGTAGGCCAGGAGGACGTGTCGGGCATGGCGGGCAGAACCTCCGAGCGTGCGAACGGTCGCACGCCGGACTTCGACGAGCTCATGCGCCTGGTGGGCGTGTTGCGCAGTCCGGGCGGCTGTCCCTGGGACCGCGAACAGACGCACGAGAGTCTGGCGCCCAATCTCATCGAGGAGGCGTACGAGACGGTCGCTGCGATCGAGTCAGGCGATCGGCTCCACCTCGCCGAGGAACTCGGCGACCTCCTGCTCCAGGTGGCGCTGCATGCGGAGATCGGTGCCGGTGAGGGCACATTCACCGTCGACGACGTCATACGCTCGATCGTCGAGAAGATCATCCGGCGTCACCCGCACGTCTTCGGCGAGGTGACCGCGGAGACCGCCGCGGACGTCACGCGGGTGTGGGACGCCGTCAAGCGTGATGAGAAGCCGCAGGCCGGCGCCCTCGGCGAGGTGCCGCGAGCGTTTCCGGCTCTCATGCGCGCGCAGAAGATCTCGCGTCGGGCGGCCGGTATGGGGTTCGAGTGGGACGACCTCGACGGCGTCTGGGCCAAGGTGCACGAGGAGATCGGGGAGCTTCTGGCCACGGAGCCCGGGTCGCCCGAGGCCGCCGAGGAACTCGGCGACGTGCTCTTCACGGTCGTGAACGTGGCCCGAAAGATGGGAATCGATGCTGAGTCGGCACTTCGAGAGACGTGCGAGCGATTCACGAGGCGCTTCACCGATGTGGAGCGCAGTGCGGCCGGGCAGGGCAGATCGCTCAGCGAACTGACCGCCGGCGAATGGGACGACCTGTGGGAGCGGGCGAAGATCCGCGAGCGGGCCGAGCGCGTCCGCGGCGACGAGTGAAGGGACAGACCATGAGCTACATCACTGACATCACGGCCCGCGAGATCCTGGACTCACGAGGGAACCCGACCGTCGAAGTCGAAGTCGTCCTCGATGACGGGTCCTGGGGTCGCGCGGCAGTGCCGAGCGGCGCGTCGACCGGCGCCTTCGAGGCCGTCGAGCTGCGGGACACCGACGACCCGCGCTTTCTCGGCAAGGGCGTGGCCACGGCCGTCGCTAACGTGAACGAGATCATCGCCGCCGAGCTGCTCGGCGTCGATGCGAGCGACCAGCGTGCTGTAGACGACCTCCTGATCGAGCTCGACGGCACCGAGAACAAGTCCCGCCTCGGCGCAAACGCGATCCTCGGCGTGTCGCTCGCCGTTGCCAAAGCCGCAGCCGAGAGCTGCGAGCTCACGCTCTACAGCTACATCGGCGGCTGCAACGCCTCCATGCTTCCTGTGCCGATGATGAACATCCTGAACGGCGGTGTGCACGCGGACAACAACGTGGACCTCCAGGAGTTCATGATCATGCCCGTGGGCGCGCTGACGTTCGCCGAGGGACTCCGGATGTGCTCGGAGATCTACCACACGCTCAAGGGCGTGCTCAAGGAGCGCGGTCTTGGCACCGGCGTGGGCGACGAGGGCGGCTTCGCGCCCGACCTCGGCAGCAACGAGGAGGCGCTCGAGGTCATCTCGGACGCTGTGCGGAAAGCAGGTTACGAACTCGGCGAGCAGGTGCGTTTCGCGCTCGACCCCGCCTCCACAGAGTTCTACGATGCCGAGCGCGGCGTCTACGTGCTCGCCGGCGAGGGACGCGAGCTCACGAGCGCCGAGATGGTGGAGTACTACGCGGACCTCGTCGAGCGCTACCCGATCGTGAGCATCGAGGACGGCATGTCCGAGGACGACTGGGAGGGTTGGCGCCTGCTCACCGAGCGCCTCGGCGATCGCGTCCAGCTCGTCGGCGACGACCTCTTCGTCACCAACACGCAGCGCCTTGCGAGCGGTATCGAGCGCGGCGTGGCCAACTCGATCCTCATAAAGCTCAACCAGATCGGCACGCTCACCGAGACGCTCGAGGCCATCCAGATGGCGCACCGTGCCGGCTACACCACGGTCATCTCACACCGCTCCGGTGAGACCGAGGACACGACCATCGCCGACATCGCGGTGGCCGTGAACGCCGGACAGATCAAGACGGGCGCGCCCGCCCGTTCGGATCGCGTGGCCAAGTACAACCAGCTGCTGCGCATCGAGGAGGAGCTCGACGGCTCGGCGATCTACCCGGGAATCTTCGCGTTCAACAACATCGACGTGGAGTAAGAGCCGGGCGAGCGCCCCTGCCGTTCCCGGCGGGTTCCCGTACCAGAGTGAGGATATGGCCACGCCAGGAGGTGTGGCCATATCAGCCTCAACCTGAGATTGAGCGTTCATTTCGGTGTGCCGAGGTGCTACTATGGCTCCATCGAGGGGGACTCACCATGCCCACCGATGGTCCGCTTGCCTGGTCACACCACTGATTGCGCGCACATGGCTGCATCGAACACGCAGAAGAAGGCAAAGGCGACCGCGAAGAAGACGACCTCATCGAGGGGGTCCGTCTCTCGCGCGTCCACTTCCCAACGTTCGGGCACCGGCAAGAGCACCGTCTCCCGCTCCTATCTTCCGCCCGCTGACGCCACGCCGCGTGCCAGGACGACGGCCGCCTCGCGCGGTCGCACGGATGCAGCAGCACCCAGGGCCCGGGTGAAGGCGTCCGGCAAGAGCTCGGCCACGGGCGCTTCCACCAAGCGCACTTCGGCACAGTCGGCCCGCCCCAAGACCAAGCCCGCGAACCCCGCGGCGCGGAAGACGCCCGGGAAGGGCAGCGCCCGTCCGACCGCGTCGCGCGGGTGGCAACATCGTGCGGCCATCGGCATCGTGCTCGCCTCGGTAGTGGCTGCGGTGTGGTTCGTCTATCCCGTGCTCCAGCTGCATTACGAGGAGGAACGCAAGGTCGCGTCGCTTCAGGCGGAGCTCGAGACGCTGCAGGAGCGTAACGCCGCGCTGAGGGACGAGATGGCCGCGCTGTCCACGCCGGAGGGCGTCGAGCGACTCGCGCGCGAGAGTCTTGGCTACGTGAAGCCGGGTGAGCAGGCGTACCTCGTGACCGGCGGCGAGGGAACGCAGACCGCGCAGGCCCAGGCCACGTCGGCCCCGTCGTTCTGGCAGCGGGCGATCGACGCGGTGTTCGGGTCCGAGTGATGGACGACGCTTCCCTTGTGGCGCACCAGCTCGGACGGGCGCCGCGGGGACGATGGAGGGTCGCGTGGCGCTGTGAGTACGGCCACCCGGGCGTCATCGTCACCGCGCCGCTTCTCGAGGACGGGACGCCGTTTCCCACGCTCTGCTACCTGACGTGTCCGCATCTCGTGGAGCGGGTGGCGGCCCTCGAGTCGGTCGGAGAGGTCGAGCGCTGGCGCAGGCGTCTCGCCACCGATCCGGTGCTCGCGGCGCGTCTGCGGGCCGCCGATGTCGCGTACCGTGCAGCGCGGACCGCCGAGGCCGGGGGCGAGGATCCGACGCCGGACGTGGGCATCGCCGGCCAGCGGGACCCGCTCGCCGTGAAGTGCCTGCATGCGCATGTCGCCTCGGCGCTCGCGGGAATCGACGATCCGATCGGCGTGGCGGTGCTGCGCGATGTGGGGTATTCGTGTGATGACGGGCGATGTGGTTCGCTCGATGATGACGAGGAGCGTGACGCGCGACGTGAGTGCACAACGTAGGGCCGCAATAGACATCGGGACGGTCACGACGCGGCTCATGGTGGCCGACGTCGACGGAGACCGGGTTACCGAGGTCGTCCGGCGCTCGCTCATCACCCACCTCGGCGAGGGCTGGACCCGCACCGGCCGGCTCTCGGCCGAAGGCATCGAGCGGGTGGGTGCGGCGGTCGCCGGATTCGTTGAGGAGGCTCGCTCACTCGGCGTGCAGGACATCCGCTGCGTGGCGACCTCGGCTGCGCGCGACGCGGGGAACGCCGAGGAGTTCCGCGCGCGCATCGGGCAGACGGGCGTGCTGCCCGAGGTCATCTCGGGTGATCGCGAGGCCCGCCTCACGTTTCTGGGTGCCACCCGTGGCCTGCGTGATCGTCGTGTGCTCGTCGTCGACATCGGCGGCGGTTCCACGGAACTCGTGGTGGGCGAGGCGGCACGCGGAGGGGCGCGAGACACCGGGATCGAGGTCGCCCGCTCCATTGACGTCGGCGCGAGGCGTGTGACCGAACTCTTCCTGCACGATGACCCGCCCACCCGCCGGCAGCTGGATGACGCGGTGCTCTGGATCGCCGGCGAGCTCAAGCCCTTCTTCTCGGCGCTGCGCGAGCGACCCGACGACATGGTGTCCGTTGCGGGCACCGCGACGAGCTACGCCGCCATCGACCTCGCGCTCGAGCCGTACGACCCCGAGCGCGTTCACGGCTACCGCCTGTCCGGGCCGGCGCTGCTCGGCCTCGTCGAACGGCTGGCGGGGATGACGCTCGCCGAGCGCAGGCAGGTCGCCGGGCTCGAGCCCGAGCGCGCGGGCGTCATCGTTGCAGGCGGGCTCGTCCTGCAGGCGGTCATCGCGTATTCGGGGCTCGCATCGACGCTCGTGAGCGAACAGGATATCCTCTACGGTATCGTCCTCGAGGATCGGGACGACGCCTGAGACCGGCCGGGATACCGGGCTGGTCTCGCAGATCGCGTCACGCGCGGTGCACTGGCGGTGTATCCGAATTGGCACAGGAGGGGGCCTTAAAAGCCTCTGGCCGCAAGGCCGTGTGGGTTCGAATCCCACCACCGCTACCATCATCGC
>CAYMSA010000008.1:23757-41453 GCA_964392965.1 uncultured Coriobacteriaceae bacterium | reverse complement strand
GGCATGACCTTGGGCATCATCGCAGGCATCATTCCCGGCATCATCCGGGGCATCATCGCGCCCATGAGGCTCAAGCCCCCGGGAACGGCACGCGCAGCCTTCATCATGGGAATCATGGCAGATGGCATCGCTCGCATCATCTCGGGCATGAGCGCCAGCATGATGTCTGCGATCGCCTCTGGCTTCATCAGGTAGATGAACTTCTCGAAGTAGCCCCACTGCTCGGCGGCGAACTCCGTCGGATCGTGGTGCTCGATACCGAGCGCATCCATGGCGACGTGCGAGAGGTCGATGACCGTCACGTCGGTGCCGGTCTTCTGCGCCGCGTCGCGCAGCTGCACCTGGCAGCACGGGCAGAGAGCCACCATCGCGTCCGCCCCCACCGCGGCGGCCTCGTCGAGGCGCACCTTGCCGAGCTTGGGCGCGACCGGCGTCTCGCCGATCAGCGTAAGCACCGAACCGCAGCAGAGCGCCTCATCGTGATGATGCTCCATCTCCACGAGCTCCACGCCGGGAATGGCCCGAAGCATGTCACGCGGCGCTTCGTACACACCCTGGGCACGCCCCATGTGGCAGGAGTCATGGAACGTGAGCCGCTGCTCTATGGGGTGGTCGAAGACGAGCCGTCCTTCGGCGAGCGCCTCCGACACGAGCTCCGAGTAGTGCTTGACCTCGAACTCGTAGGGCTCACCGCGCTCGGCGGCGAGGTTGGCGTAGAGCTCCTTCCAGACGAGTCCGCACGCCGGGCACGAGGTCACGATCGTCTTCGCACCACGCTTTCGGGCCTCGGCGACGTTGTGCTCGTAGATCTCCTCGAAGACGTCCCAGAGCCCCGCGACCTTCATCGGGATGCCGCAGCACGCTTCGTCGGTCCCCATGTAGTTGAACCGCACACCGGCTGCGTCGAGGATCTCGACGCTCGACTGCGCGATGTCGGTGTTCACGAAGCTCGCCGTACAACCGGCGAAGTACAGGATGTCCGAGGTCGGATCGATCCGGTCCTTCAGATGCTCCGGATACCAGTCCGCCCGGCGTTCGCTCTTGGCCGCCCAGATGTCGCGTTCGCCGCGCAGCGACGCGGCCATCATCTCGAACGGCGGGAACGTCATCCGCCCCTCCTCATGGATGAGCTGACCGCGCATCGTCATCCAGGAGTGCTCCACCGGCAACTGCACCTGGCACCGCGTGTTGCAGACCTCGCACGTCGTGCAGACGAGAAACGTGTCTACCATATGCTGGTCGAACTTCTCCCTGCCGGCGAGCACCTCTTTCAAGTACAGGTACTTGCCCCTCGGCGAGTGGCTCAGCCAGCCACGCACGCTGTACTCCTCGCAGGTGGGGACACAGTACCCGCACTGGGCGCAGGCGTACGAGTAGAACGCCACATCCCCCGGGATGCCGTTCTTGGGTTCGAGGTCGAAGCCACCTCCCGAAGGCGCCTTCGCCGCGTTGGCGATCGGCCGCACGACCGGTTCCATCACCGAGGCGAACTGCATGAAGCGGTTGAGCGCGCTCGAGCCGAGGATCTTCCCGGGGTTGAGCACGCCGTCCGGGTCGTGATCGGCCTTGAAGCGTGCGAGCGCCGCATAGCGCTCCTCGCCGAGGACGTTGTGGGCCTCGTGACGGAAGTAGAGGCCGGTCGAGTACGCCCGCCCACCATGCTGTTTCGCGATCTTGATGACCACGAGCGACAGCGCGTAGGCGAGATTGAAGGCGAACGTCCGCTCGTCGTGAGGGATGAAGCCGAGGAGAACGACCTCGTCAGCGTTCACGACCATACCTTCGAGCACGAACGGCTGGTCGAGCTTCTCATCGATCTCGGCGAGTACCGCCGCCAGCTCACGCACCGGAACGATGACCTCAGTGGGAACGATGGACGGGCCGATGCGCTTGAGCCGCATGGGAGCGAAGCGCTGCTCCCACTCATGCTCGGCCACGTCCTCGCCGAGTTCGGTGCCGCCCACCTCGGCCAGGATAGCGGTCAGTGGCCCGTCGATGAACTCATGCCGCGATGCCGGGTACGCCACAAGCGCAAGGTATGCATCGGGCAGAACGGGTGCGAAATCCGCGTGCGTCTCTTCGTACGGATGGCCGTGCCTGTGCGGCAGCATCGTCTTGAGCCTGGTCGACTCGGGATTGAGGAACGTCACCGACCAGATCGGGACCTCCCGCTCGGCCATGAGGGTGAGCGCCCTCCCGAGCTCGACCGCCGTCGAGAATGCCAGGGCCCGGTGGACCTCGGCCTCGAGAGGCCTGAGGCGGATGGTGACCTCCGTGATGACACCGGTCAAACCCTCGGCATCGGCGATGAGCAGCACAAGCTCGTCACCGGTGAACTCCTTCACGCTGCCGTCCGGCAGGACCACACGCGCGGACAGTACGTTGTCCTTGAAGTAGCCTGCCTCGAAGCTGCCGAAGCCGGCGCCGCCCTGCGCGAGCCAACCCCCCACAGTGGATGAACGCAACGACGAAGGGTACAGCGGCAGATCGAGGCCATCGCGGTTGAGCCGCTTCTGGACAGCCTCCCAGAGCATACCCGCGCCGAGGCGGGCGCGCATGTTCTCGGCTTCGACCTCGAACAGCGGCCGCATCCCGGAGAGGTCCATCACGATCGCGCCCTCCGGGGGCAGTACCCCGCCGTAGCCCGACGTGCCCATGCCCCGCGGGACGATCGTGAGCCGCTCGGCCCTCGCCAGTCTCACGAGTCCCACGACATCCTCTTCGGTCCGCGGTCGTACGACCGCCCCGGCGGTTCCGACAGGCGTCAGAGGCTTCACGAGACGCGGAAGAACGCCGATGTCATGGGAGTAGAGCTTGCGTTCGACGCGGTCGGTTCTCAATCGATCCTCACCGACCACATCCGCGATCGACCGTCTCGTAGTCTCGCTGATGGCGGACATGGTATGTCACAGCTCCTTCTATCGCATCGCCCGGGTGAAGTCATACCCCATCGGGTATGACTTCTTGCTGGAGATAATACCCCCACTGGTATACTTCAAGCAAGGTTCCCTAAGCTGTCCGACAGGTTCAACCAGCATCTTCCTTTCGCGCCCTGGGCGGGCATTGCCACACATACTGCATGGTATGATTCCCCTACCTGCCGGATTCGACCCAGGGGGTCTGAGTGCGCGCCGTACTATTCGATCTGGATGGCACACTGCTCCGGCTGGATCTACCGGTCTTCCTGCGCAGCTACTTCGCCGAGCTGGAGCGCCACACCACCTCGGCCCTCGACCCCGCCACGGACAGTGCGGCCCTCCTCGGAGCGATCAAGTCGGCTACCGGCCTGATGCTCGCATCCCACCCCGGTCGCACCAACCGCGAAGTCTTCACCGTCGGCATGCGAGAGCTCACCGGCTTCGACATCGATGCCAACTGGGGAGTGTTCGACACCTTCTATCGGGACGTCTTCCCCGGCCTCGCCGGAGACGCCGGCCCTGCGTCAGGGGCACACCAGGCCGTGCAGGCAGCCCTCGGTCTGGGCTGCAAGACCGCGGTGGCCACCAATCCGATCTTCCCCCGCGAGGCCATAGTCGCTCGTCTCGGCTGGGCCGGGCTCGCAGATGCCCCGTTCGACGTCATCACATCCTTCGAGTTCATGGAGGCGTGCAAGCCTCACCCCGAGTACTTCCTGCAGGTCGCACAGCTACTCGGTGTAGCTCCGGAAGAGTGCGTGATGGTGGGCGACGACCCCGTTCTGGATATGTCCGCCGCCGATGTGGGTATGCGAACGTATTACGTCGGGACGGAACCCTGTCCGTCCGCATCTTTCGCGGGTGACCTGAGTGCGCTCGCTGAGCTCTTGCCGCGACTGTGCGACGGTCGACCCGGATAGGAAGTCCTGAGTCATGTCGGTTGCCGTCACACAGTACCGCCGCCCGACCACCGGAGACCGGCGATCGTGGCCGCATTTCGTGGGTTCCGGCTGGACAGCAGACGAGTCGCTCGGTATGTTACCCACATACGATGCATCCTTATTGCATGGGGAGACGATGGGCTCGCGCTTCGTGGCGCATGATGTTCGCCGTCGGCAGTGGAGACGCCGACCGCAACACGGGTACGGCAGCATAGATGTACATGGACGGGAGTTCAGCCGGCCATCGTGTGTCATGCGCCGTGCTTCCCTGCTGTCCACCCCTCCTCTCGATAGCTGCGCAGCCCCGCCATCACAACGGGTGATCCCGATGGCGGGTCCGCTGCCAGGCTACAGTGCTTACCGAGCGCACAGGAAGGGAGGGAGAGCCTAGAGCGCATCTCGCGCACCACTCGGTTTTCCGGATTCGTAGACCACAAGGCCGCGAAGGCCACGTTCTGACACCAAGGAGGTGTATGGCATGACACAGGAAGGGCACGGCGCGATCTACGACCTCATGGCTGTTCGCGGCGTGAGCCGCCGCGACTTCATGAAGTACTGCGGCTACATCGCCGGAATGCTCGGCCTCGCTGAGACCGCGGCACCGAAGATCGCGGCAGCTCTGGAGAAGGGCGCCAAACTCAAGCCGGCACTCTGGCTGAACGGCGGCTCCTGCACCGGGTGCACGGAGTCCATGGCGCAGGTCGATTCACCTGACGTCGCCACTATCGTGCTGGAGATCCTCTCGCTGAACTACTTCGAGACGATCATGGCAGCGGCTGGTGAGCAGGCCGAGAAGAACATCCACGACACGATCGAGGCCGGCGGCTATCTCCTCATCTATGAGGGCTCCGTCATGACCGGCCAGGATGGCAACACTCTGCTCGTCAACGGTCGCAAGGGCACCGACATCCTCGCTGAGGCAGCGGAGCACGCGGACGCCATCCTCGCCGTGGGCGCATGCGCCGTCGACGGCGGCTGGGTCGCCGCCAAGCCGAACCCCGCCGGCGCAATCGGCGTGCAGTCGTTCCTGAACGAGCGGGGCATCGCGACTCCGGTCGTGAACCTCCCCTGCTGCCCGACGAGCCCCGAGTGGGTCGTCGCCATGGTCGTGCAGTGGCTGCACATCGCCGATGACGATGCGGCGCTGTTCCTCGAGCGCACGGCACTCGTTCAGACCACCTACTCTGACGATTACACCGGGAAGGACGTCACGCTCAACTTCCCCGAGTTCATCGTCGGCTCTACGATTCATGACAACTGCCCGCGCCGTGGCCACTTCGAGAACGGCGAGTTCGTCACCGAGTTCGGTAGTGTTGAAGAGGCCAAGGGCTACTGCCTCTACAAGATGGGCTGCAAGGGTCCTCAGACCTTCACGCAGTGCCCGATCACCCGCTGGAACCGCTCGACGAGCTGGTGCGTCAACTCCGGCGCTCCCTGCATCGGCTGTGGCGGCCTGAACTGGGTCGACAACAACGCCCCGTTCTTCAAGCGCCTCTCCAGCATGCAGCTGGGCGGCAGCCTCGGCAACGTCCAGCCTGGCAGTGTCGCTGGCGTCGTCGGCGGCGTCGTTGCGGCAGCGCTCGTGGCCCACGGCATCGCCAACAAGGCCGCCGGCCGTCGTGGTGATGGCCCTGCGACCGAGGCCGTGAAGGACTACGACCGCAAGAAGCTAGCAGCGAAAGGAGGCGATAGATAGTGGCTCGCACCGTGATCGATCCAGTGACCAGAATCGAAGGTCACCTGCGTGTGGAGGTCGAAGTCCAGGACAACAAGGTCGTTGACGCCTGGGTCTCCGGCACCCTGTACCGCGGTATGGAGACCGTTCTCCTCGACCGCAGCCCCGAGGACGCCTCGTACGTCTCGCAGCGCATCTGTGGCGTCTGCCCCATCTCGCACTGCCACGCATCCTCACTGGCGACTGAAGCCGCACTCGGCATCCAGATTCCCGATGGTGGCCGACTCGTCCGTAACCTCCTCGAGTGCGGACAGTTCCTGCACAGCCACATCCTGTGGTTCTACAACCTCGCGGCGCTCGACTTCGTGAGTCCGATCAACGCACTCTCGGCCAACATCGCCGACACGTACGCGCTGGCTCAGGCCGCGGGCACCCGCGTGACCGATTTCGCAGCGGTCCAGAACCGCCTCAAGGCATTCGCCGAGAACGGACAGCTCTCGATCTTGACCGGTCACTACTGGGATCACCCCGGCTACGTGCTGCCGCCGGAGCTCGACCTCATCGCGACCGCGCACTACCTCGAGGCCCTCGAGGTCCAGGCGGTGGCCAACGAAGTCGTGGCCATCATCGCCGGCAAGTTCTCGCACCCGATGACCTCGATGCCCGGAGGCACCGCGTTCGTCCCCACGGTCGACAAGCTCGATGACATCCTCTTCCGCCTCATCCGCGTGAAGGAGTTCATCGACACCGCTCTCATCCCGGACACGCTCGCCATCGCCCCGTACATCCTCGATACGACGACGTACGGCGGCGGCGTGGGCAACTTCCTCAGCTGGGGCGTCTTCGAGGCCGCTTCCCTCGTTCCCGAGGAGCGTGCGCTTCCCCGCGGCTTCGCCAAGGGTCTCAGCGCCGAGGCGGTCAGCCCCGATGATGTCACCGAGTACGTGGAGCACTCCTGGTACGACTCCGTCAGCGGAGCGAACCCCAAGGACGGCGCCACGCACGTGGCCTTCACCCAGTACGACACGGGCGACAAGTACTCGTACGGCAAGGCCGTGCGCTGCAAAGAACTCCCGACCGAGTCAGGTCCGCTTGCCCGTATGGTCATCGCCTACCTCGCCGAGAAGTCAGGCCAGAAGCTCATGGGTGATGTCGCGGGTATCCGTACCCCTGCCGCACTCATCGACTCCACGCTTGCTGCACTCGGTGTCGCCGGCAAGCCGGAGATCCTCGTCTCACTCCTCGGCCGTATCGCAGCACGCAACCTTGAGGCCGCGTATGTCGCGGACATCTCGCTCGCGTACGTGAACGAGCTGATCGCCGCGATCAAGGGCGGCGATGTGGGATTCTGGAAGGCTGCGGAGACCAAGGACGGCGCCGGTGTCGGCGCCTGGGAGGCACCGCGTGGATCCGTCGCGCACTGGACCTCCATCAAGGGCGGCAAGATCAACCACTATCAGATCGTCGCTCCCACGACGTGGGACATCGCGCCCCGCGACAAGGACGGCGTCCGCGGCCCGATGGAAGAGGCCCTCGTAGGCGCACCGATCGCTGACCCCGAGCGTCCGCTTGAGGCTCTGCGGATCGCCCACAGCTTCGATCCTTGAATTGGCTGCGCGGTTCACGTGTTTGAACCGAAGACAGGCAAGCAGGCGACCATCATGTCCTCCCCCATGGGGGTGATGTAGATGTCCGCGCACGGCCACTATCGTGAGCAGCATCCGCTGTTCTTCGTCGTGACTCATTACATCAATCTGATCTGTATGATCCTTCTCATCCTCTCGGGTCTCTACATCCACTTCCCGTTCTTCGACGGGTGGATGGGTGTAGCCCGGGGCGCGCACCAGGTCGCGATGTGGGTCATCATCATCAACCTGGTCGTGCGTTTCATCGCGGCGTTCTTCGTCGCCTCGGCGAACCTGCCCGACTCCCGCACCAAGGAGAAGGACATCAAGAACTGGTTGCCGCAGAAGGAGAACCGGCACCAGCTCTGGCCGACCATCAAGTACTACCTCTTCATCAAGAAGGAGCACCCGATCTCGGCCAAGTACAACCCGCTCCAGAAGTTCGCGTACATCATCACCGTGCCCCTCACGCTCATCATGGCGTACACCGGCTTCTGCCTGTGGGGCCCGACGATGACGGTGGGCTTCTTCCAGTCCGGCACGGACCTCGTCGGCGGTCCGATGAACATGCGGATCATCCACTACTTCATGATGTGGGTGTTCATCCTGTTCACGGTCGTCCACGTGTACCTGGCCACGCTCTACAACTGGAACCCCATCAAGATCATGTTCAAGTGGAAGGAGACGGAGGCCAAGCACTAGGCGTTCCGTCCGCTTGATGCGCGCTCTCGCCGGCGCGCAAGCACTGCGAGAGGGCCCCGGACGCACGTACCGGGGCCCTCTGTGTGAGGAAGGCACGTAGACTGCGGGAACCGGGCGCTTCGGCGTTCACCAGTACGTCCCCGCTACCCGCAGAAAGGAACCCACCTGTGAGACAAGACGCACGCGTCCTCGTGATGGGCATCGGAAACATCCTGATGCTCGATGAGGGCGTGGGTAACCGCATCGCGGTCGCCCTTGAGAAGAACTACGTGTTCCCCGACGATGTCGCCGTCATGGACGCCGGTACGATGGGGCTCGGCATGCTCCATCTGTTCCGCGGCATCGAGCTCATCGTCGTAGCCGACGCCATCGCCGGCACCGGCTACGCCCCCGGTACGGTGGTGCGGCTCACCCCCGAGGACTTCGCCCCAGGACAGGTCCTGCACTCACTCCACGATATCCGGTTCGTCGACGTCCTCAACGCCGCACGCCTGATCGGTCTCGAGCCGAAGGCCGACTGCATCGGCGTACAGATCGAGAACATGAGCCCCGAGGAACTCACCATCGGCCTGAGCCCGGCTGTCGAGGCGGCGATTCCCCGCGCGGTCGCCGCAGTACTCTACGTCCTGGAGGATCACGGCATCTCCGTGACTCCGTCGGACGCCGGCGACATCGACCCGGCATTGCAGGAGTCCGTCGCCAGGGCGTTCGAAGACATCGCAGCCAAACAGCTGGCATCGTCTTAGAGTCGAACGGAGGACCGTCCATGTCGACACCAGAACCCGCCACGCTCCGCCTGATGGCCGAGGATGCGGCACGCGCCGGCGCGGCGGTCCTGAGGCGACACCATGGCGCGATCACCGGCCTTAGAACCAAGAGCGCCGCCCATGACCTCGTGAGCTCGGCTGACATCTCGGCAGGCGTCGCGATAGCGCAGCGCATCGTTGCCACCGATCCGACGGCCCGCTTCGTCATCGAGGAGCCCGAGGTCTACGAACTCGCAAGCGTCTGCTGTGGTTCACTCGACGACGATCTCGTGTGGGTCGTCGATCCGCTCGACGGCACCACCTCGTTCGTCCACACGTACCCGTGCTGGTCCGTGAGCGTCGCCTGTCTCGCCTCCGGCCGTCCGGTCGCCGGTGTCGTCTACCATGTGCCCGCCGAGGAGCTCTACTCGGCAGCCCTGGGCCAGGGCGCGACGTGTAATGGGCGGCGACTCGTGTGTGCGGGTGCCGAGGGCGTGGAGTCGGCCCTCATCGCCACCGGATTCCCCTACGACCGGGGCGAGCCCCTCGATCGCCAGTTGCGCATGCTCGACCGGGTGTTGCGGGTGGCAAACGGCATCCGTCGGGACGGCTCGGCTGCCATCGACCTCTGTCAGGTGGCGGCCAATCGGTGCGACGCCTTCTGGGAGACGTACCTCAGGCCCTGGGACATGGCCGCAGGTGTGCTCGTAGTCCAGGAGTCCGGCGGATCCGTGACCGACCTCGACGGCGCCCCCTGGACCGCACAGACCGAGCATGTGGTCGCCGCGAACACCACGCTACACCCCGGACTGCTCGCGCTCCTCGCGGAGGCGCGCTGAACAGTCGATCGCAGTCCGCGCCGCCTCCCACACGAAGAACGGGCCCCACATGGGGGCCCGTTCTGTTTGTCCTCCGCCGACACCGTACCCCTTGAGGGATGCTCCCGGTTCGGCTCTCGGCGCCTACTCCCGCGGGGTGCTGTCCAGGATCGTCTTCACGACCGACGGGTCCGAGAGCGTCGAGACGTCGCCGAATGACTGAAGGTCGCGTTCGCCCGAAGCGATCTTGCGGAGGATGCGGCGCATGATCTTGCCCGAGCGGGTCTTGGGCAGCTCCGTCACGATGTGGACGAAGTCGGGGCTCGCGATGGGTCCGATCTCCTCGCGCACGTGACCCCTGAGGATCTTGTCGATACCCTCGGGAACCTCCACGCCGCTCTTCAGGATCGCATACGCGTAGATGCCCTCGCCCTTCACGTCGTGCGGGTAACCTACGACCGCGGCCTCGGCGACGGCCGCATGGCTCACGAGCGCGCTCTCGATCTCGGCGGTACCCAGACGATGACCCGAGACGTTGATGACGTCATCGACACGGCCGAGCAGCCAGTAGTAGCCGTCCTCGTCCTGCCGCGCACCGTCTCCGGTGAAGTACCGGCCCGGGAAGGCCGAGAAGTAGACCTCCTTGACCCGCTTGTTCTCACTGTCTCCCCACGTGCCGCGCAACATGCCCGGCCACGGCTTGTTGATGCACAGCCGACCGCCCTCGCCCTTCGGCGTGGGCGTGCCGTCCTCGTTGAGGATCTCCGGGACGACACCGAAGAACGGCAGCGTCGCCGAGCCAGGCTTCTGGGGGATCGCACCCGGCAGGTTGGTGATGATGTGGCCGCCGGTCTCGGTCTGCCAGTAGGTGTCGACGATCGGCACGTTGCCTTGACCGATGTTGCGGTGATACCACTCCCAGGACTCAGGATTGATGGGTTCGCCGACTGTGCCGAGCACTCTGAGGCTCGACAGGTCGTGCTTGGCGGGCCACTCCTCACCCAACTTCATCAGCGCCCTGATGGCGGTGGGGGCGGTGTAGAACTGGTTCACACCGTGCTTCTCGATGATCTCCCAGAACCGGCCGGCATCCGGGTAGGTGGGCACGCCCTCGAACATGACCGTCGTGGCGCCCATGGCGAGCGGACCGTAGACGATATACGTGTGTCCCGTGACCCAACCGATGTCGGCCGTGCACCAGTACACGTCCTCGTCGTGATAGTCGAAGACGTACTTGAACGTGACGGCCGCCTGCAGCAGATAGCCACCCGTGGTGTGCAGCACACCCTTGGGCTTCCCGGTCGAGCCGGAGGTATAGAGGATGAAGAGCGGGTCCTCGGCATCCACCCACTCGGGCTCGCAGTGTCGGGGCACGTCGTCAGCGCGGATCTCCTCGTGGTACCAGTAGTCGCGGCCGGGCTCCATGTCGATGCGGGTCTGTGCCCGCGAGACGACGATGACCGACTGTATCGACGGGCATTCGTTGAGCGCCTGGTCCGCCTCGGCCTTGAGCGGGATGATGCGGCCGCCCCGGAGGCCCTCGTCGGCGGTCACGAGGAGCTTGGCACCGCAGTCCTGGATGCGGTCACGCAGCGCCGCCGAGCTGAAGCCAGCGAAGACGACCGAGTGGATCGCGCCGATGCGCGCGCAGGCGAGCATCGAGACGACGAGCTCGGGAATCATCGGCAGGTAGAGCATGACGCGGTCGCCCTTCTTCACGCCATGCTTCTTCAGGACGTTCGCGAACTTGCAGACCTTGTAGTAGAGCGCCTGGTACGTGTACATCTTGGCGCGGCCCTCATCCGACTCCCAGATCAGGGCGGCCTTGTTGCGGCGCCAGCTATTCAGATGCCGGTCGATGCAGTTGTGCGTCACGTTGAGCGTACCACCGGAGAACCAGCGTACATACGGCTTGTTGAAGTCGTACTCCAGGACGGTTTCCCAGGGCGTGTGCCAGTCGAGGAGCTCGGTGGCGAGTTCCGCCCAGAAGCCCTCGGGGTCGGCGACCGAGCGGTCGTACATCTCGCGATACTCGTCCATATCCTTGATGTAGGCGCGCTCCCGTACCCACTCTGGCGGATCGACGACACGACCTGCGTGGGACAGGGACTCGATGCTCTTGGACTCGGACATGGAGCGTCTCCTCTCTTCCTGGTACGACCCCTCGTCCACCGGCGTCGCCTCCAGGGTGAGAGCGACCGCGGCAGATCGGACGCGGGGTATGTGCACACTGTACCGGCTGAGAAGCGACCTGCGAGATGGGGAACGGGGAACGGCCTACGGGTATCGGTGGGCGGTGCCGGAGAGGCGTGAGCGGCGAGCCTCAGTCCTCGTCTGCGAACCCGACGAGACCGTGATGCATCGCACGCCCACCCATCACGTGCAGGTGAAGGTGTTGCACCGTCTGTAGCGCATCGGTCCCGGTGTTGACGATCACGCGGTAGCCCGAGTGGGCGACGCCCTTCATCTCCGCCACCTTCGGGACCGCCGCGAGGAGCGCTGCGGCGAGCTCCGGTGAGACCCCGTCGGCGAGGTTCGCATGATGCTCACGCGGGATGATGAGCGTGTGGACCGGCGCCTGCGGCGAGATGTCGTCGAAGGCCACGACGAGGTCGTCTTCGTAGACGAACCGGGCCGGAATGGCCCCGCTCGCGATCGCGCAGAAGATGCAGTCACTCATTGAGCGTCGCCTCCCGTAGTCTCGCTCTGCGGCGTCTGTGCCGCTTCGTCGGCCTCGATCTGGCCGAGCAGCATCGTCACGCGCTGCCGGGCGGCACCAAGCTTCTTCTGGCAGTGAGCCAGGAGCGCCACACCGCGCTCGTACTGCGCGAGGCTCTCCTCGAGCTCCAGGTGGCCGCTCTCAAGGCGGCGCACGATGCCCTCCAACTCCTCGATCGCGGCACCGAACGTCATGTCCTCGGCCACGGTACGTTCGTCTTCCATCTACGCCTCCGCTTCTATCGACTCGACGACACAGCCGAGTCTGCCTTCGTGTAGGAGCACTTCCACCCGATCACCCTCGGCGACAGACGCCGCAGAGCGGACGGGAGCGCCGTCCGCGTCATAACAGACCGCGTAGCCGCGCGCGAGTATGGCAAGCGGCGAAAGGCCTTCGAGGCGCGCCGCTGTCGTGCCGAGACTCGCCTCTGCAGAAGCGGTCACGGTCCCAGCGAGCGCGGCGAGACGCATGCGGCCCTGAGAGGCACGCTCCCCGAACGGACGCAGCATCCGCCCACCCTCCCGCTCGAGCCGTCCCCCCAGGCCCTGGATCGCCTCTCGCCGCCGGTCGAGCATCAGCGGCAGCGAGCGATCGAGAGACGCCGCCGCCACGTCGAGCGACTGCAGGTGCACGCCGAGGAGCGCATCGGGGTCGCTCAACACCCGGGACCGTCTCGCGAGATCGAGCCGGTGCCCGCAGGAGCCCACCACGTGGCGCAGCGCAGCGCCGAGCGCCCGACCGTCGTGCGTCAGGCGCCGGGCGATCGTCTGCCGCTCGGGCGCGACCGTCTCGGCAGCGGCCGTCGGTGTCGATCCCCGCACGTCCGCCACCATGTCGGCGATGCTCGTGTCGGGCTCGTGACCGATGCCCGTCACCACCGGCACGGGACACGCGACGATCGCGCGCGCGACCTCCTCGGCGTTGAAGGGCATGAGGTCCTCGTAGCTGCCGCCGCCCCGGCCCACGATCACCACGTCGATGCCGGGCTCCTCGCCCACGAGCGTGATGCCGCGGACGATCTCGGCCACGGCGCCCTCCCCCTCCACCTGCACGCCGGCGATGACGAGCTCGGCTGACGGATAGCGCCGCTCGAGTGTGCGGATGATGTCGTGCACAGCCTTGCCGCGCGGGGAGGTGACCACGCCGATGCGCTCGGGAAATGCCGGGAGCGACCTCTTGCGCGCCGGGCTCATGAGGCCCTCGGCCTCAAGCGCACGGGCGAGTGCCGCGACCTGGAGGCGCAGCGCGCCCTCACCCGCCACCACGACCGACTGGACCTGGAACTGCAGGCGCCCTTTGGCGGCGTAGGCGGTGAAGTAGCCGGTCACCTCGACGAGCTGTCCGTCGGCAAGCAGCACGCCGCTCGCCTCATACGAGTCTCGCCACATGAGGCACGGCATGACCGATCCCGTGTCCTTGAGCGAGAAGTAGATCGCCTTGTAGCCCGGCTTGATGGTCGCGCCGGTGACTTCGCCGACCACGCGCAGGCGCAGACGCTCGAGAGTGCCCTTGGCGAGCGCCATGGCATCCGTGACGCCGAGGGCCTGTGTGGCCTCACCCGACATCGGCACCGCCGCTTGTGAGGCCGTCAGAGGCGTCATCGGCGCAGGAACGGACCTCGATCCGTCCCCCGCGCACACCGAGCCCCACGCTGCCTGAGAGGACGCCCTCGAGCTCGGCGCCCACGATCGTCCGGCGCCACCCGGTGATCACCTCGCTCGTGTCACCGTCGCCCGACGCGAGGTGTTCGAGGTCGTCACGCGAGGCGAGGAGCGCGGGGGCGATGCCGTGCTCCCGGGCGCGCACGCGCACGAGCGCCGAGAGGAGATCTGCCACCGCAATAGCGTCCGCAGGGATCCGATCGCGCTTGGGGAGGCGCGGCAGCTCGTCGTCCGGAACCGCCTCGCCACTCTCGATCGCGCGGACGACTTCGGCCGCGCGGCGCGAGGCGACCTTGTCGCTGACGCCCCGGATGGCCGCGAGGCTCTTCGTGTCCTTCGGCCTGCGCCTGGCGATCTCCACGAGGCTCTCGTCACTCAGTAGCCAGCGGCGTGGGATGTCGCTCCGTTGCGCCTCCATCTCACGCCATGCCGCCACCTCCCGCAGCACGCCAAGCCCGCGCCTATCGAGCGTGTTCGCCCGCTTGACCCGGCGGTACTGCTCCCTCGGATCGATCGCGTACGTAGCAGGGTCGGCCATGCGGGAGAAGTCCTCGGCGAGCCACGTCAGCCGCCCGTCGCGCTCGAGCCGCTCGCGGAGCAGCGCATACGCCTCGGGCAGATGCTCCACGTCGGCGGCCGCATAGGCGAGCTGCTCGGCGGTGAGCGGACGTACGGACCAGTCGGTGAACGTGTCGGCCTTGTCGATGGTGATGCCGACGAGGTCGTGCATGAGCTGCGCATAGCCGACCTGCGTGGGGAAGCCGGCGAGCGTGGCCGCCACCTGCGTGTCGAACACCGGCGAGGGCAGCACGCCCGTGGCACGCTGAAGTATCTCCATGTCCTGACCGCCGGCGTGGAAGACCTTGGTGATAGCAGGGTCACCGAGCACGTCGCGCAGCGGGTCGAGGGAGAGACCGCGTGCGAGCGGGTCCACGACGAAGACGCGCTCGGGCGTGGCGAACTGCAGGAGACACAGGCGCGCGTAGTAGGTGCGCTCGCGCATGAACTCGGTATCGATGGCGAGGATGTCCGCCGTGGCCATCTCGGCGGCCGCCTTCGCAAGCCCTGGTTGGTCGACGATGTACAATGAACCTCCGCTGTGTTCGAGAGCGACCGTCGGTTGACGGCCGGTCTTCGAGTGTAGCCCAAAGAGGTGCGCCAGACGAGGGAGGGGCCGTGCGCATCCTGACGATCATCAACCCGTGGGCCCGGGGCGGCACGACGGGAATCGCGGAGCTTGGCCACGAGCTCCTCATGCGCGATGCCGAACTCACGCTCCGGTACATGACGGGCACAGTGTCGGTGGAGCACCTGCTGCGTGACGCGCAGGAGTACGATGCCGTGATCGCAGCGGGTGGCGACGGCACGGTGACGGCTGTCGCTTATGCATTGCGCGACACTGGCATCCCCATCGTTGTCTACCCGGGCGGGACTGCCAACCTCGTCTCGTGGAACCTCCACCTGCCGATAAGCCCCGCGGCCATCGCCGCGATGATCTTCGAGGGTGTGACGACGACGGTCGACCTCGGCGAGATCGAGTTGCCCGCCAAGGAGGGCGATGAGCCCGCGCGCTACGGGTTCACGCTCGGCGCGGGCACCGGCTTCCCCGCGGCACTCCTGGAGAGCGCCCGGCCGCTCAAGAAGGCGCTCGGCGAGAGCGCCTACGTCCTGGGAGCGCTCCGGAACCTGCTACCGCCCGTCGCACACTTCACGCTCGAACTCGACGGCGAGACGATCGAGACGGAGGGAATCGCCGTCATGGTCATGAACATCTCCGGCATCCAGTACAAGCTCCGGATCGCGCACGGCGGCAGCCCCACAGACGGCCTGCTCGAAGTGATCACACTCAAAACGACGACCGCCGTCGAGCTCCTCCCCACGGTCTGGGCGGCCATCCGCGACACGCTGCAGGACTACCCGGACCGGCCCGGCATCGAGGTGCGCCAGGCGCGTTCGGTGCGCATCACGTCCGACCCGCCTCTCGACCTCGAGTACGACGGCGAGGTGCTGCCGGGCGTGACCCCGGTGACCGTCCGCGCGCTCCCCGGAGCCGCGACGTTCATGGTGACGCGGGAGAGCCTCGAAGCGCTCTCGGTGAGGTGATCCCGTCAGTCGCTCACCGTCTCCGTCCAGTGTGAGTTCCCGTAGATATCGGTGATGCGGTACGTCATCTCGTAGGCGGCGTCCCCCACCGGGAGGTTCTCGATGACCCACGTTCCCGTCGCCGAGTACTGCTCGCCGAGCATGTAGGTGTCGCTGTACTCTCCCTCGTACGTGTAGTAGTCGCACAGGTAGTCGATCGTGTCCCCCGCAATGATCTCCACGAAGCCCTTGGCGACCGTCGTGGTCTCCGTCTCGGCGTCGTACCGCCGCTGCGCGCCCAGCACCGAACCGTACTCGTCATGGTCGGAGAACTCGATGATGATGTCGACGAGTTCGCCGTTCAGCAGCGCGGGAACGCGCCCCCTGATCGTGTAGGCGTCGCCCACGCGGTCTTCGCTCGTCATGTAGTAGCTCACGACCTGGCCGTTCAGAGCGAGCCACGTACCGTCGTACTCCATGAGGAGGTCGCCATCTTCGTTGTACTCGTAGACGTTATCGAGGCCGAGATCGATGAAACCCTCACCGTCATCGAGGAAGACGTTCATCTCCATGTACTGGACGAGACCCCACTGCTCGTCGGTGAGCGCGAGGACGCGCTGACCGCCCTTTTCGGTGACCGTGAGCGCCGAGGCGTCCAGGCGGTTGTCGCCGTAGTAGTCGAGTGAGGTGCTCATGCGGTCAACATCGAGCCAGCCCGGGTCTTCTCCGGGGTCACCGGTGATCCTCCCGTAATCACCGACAGCGAGGAACGCCTCGAGCAGCGCCGCCACGGCGTCCGCGCCGGAACCCGCCGAGCCGCCCGTGGTCGGCACGCTCCCGGAACCGCCGAGCAATGTGTCGAGCACGTTGCCGGTGCCCGCCGAGGTGACCTGTCCGCCTGCGGAGACGCTCGCGAAGCTCGTGATGCACTCGCGATACTCGGCGCCGATGCCGATCTCCTCGTACGTGTCCAGCATCGAACTCAACTGCGACATCCGCCCATACGGGAAGAAGATCGAGACACCGTTGGCGTTGGCGATGTTCGTCGACGTGCGGTTGTACTTGACGCATCCGCGCACCGCCGCGGCGAGCGCCTTGGCCTCGGCAGTGCCAAGATTCTCCGCGAAGTGGACGAGGTCGATCTGGTTGATGCGAGATGACGGCGAGAACTCCTTCGCGCCGGCCCGCGCATCGGACACCGTCTGGTACTCATCGGCGTCGATGAGCTCGGTCGTCGACGCCGAGAAGGCCGAGAGCGCCTGGGGCACGGTGCCTTTCATCTCGGCGAGATCGATGAGGGAGAGGGTGGCCTGGCTGCGCGGCGTGTTGGTCCTGACGCTCGTCACGTAGTCATCGATGAGGACCTTGCCCAGATCGATCGTGGGTATCGAGGGATTCTTCACCAGAGCCGTCAGCCAGCTCGTGTAGTACCAGCCGATGCCCGGCTCCACCTCCTCGGAGGCGATCATGTAATCGGCGTACGGCTCGAGCGCGATGGCCGCCTCGAGTGTTGCCATGAGGCACGCGTCGAAACCAACCACGTCGAACGTACAGCCCCCGTTCTTCAGGGCAGTGGCGATCTCCGTGATGGTCATGGTATCGCCGGGGAAGTGCTGGTCGTAGCCATAGCCCGTGAGCGACCCGGCCCCGTGGTCCCACAAGACGAGCATGTAGCGATCGGCCGGGTACTCGGCCTTACAGTATCTGATGAAGTCCGTGAGCGTCGCGGGATTCACCATGGACTTCTTGCCGAGGTTCCGCTCGAGCATCTGGAGACCGCTGGACGTCGCGCGATAGCGCTGGTTCGTCGTG
>CAYMSA010000008.1:0-23657 GCA_964392965.1 uncultured Coriobacteriaceae bacterium | reverse complement strand
CCGGCTGATAGCCGATGATGCCCGGGCTCGCGTCCCCGCCGCCGCTGCCGCCATCGGTGAGACCACCGCCCATGCACGTGTAGAGGAGGTAGAGCACGAGGAGAACGAGGAGGATGGGAAGGACCCGCTTCAGGCAGCCGCCCGACAGCGGGATGCCGCCCATGCCCGTCGGCCCACTCGGCCCGCGCGACCCACCAAGACCGCCGAAGCCACCGCCTCCGCTGCGTCTCTCACCGGGCGCGCCACCGGGCCGGTCAGAGTAGCCCCCCGAGTCGCCCACCGGGCCGCCCGTGGCACCACCGAGGCCGCTGCCGCGGCGCCCTACGTCACCGCCTCCGTTGCCGACTCGCTTCTTCCTGCCGACAGGCCGCTCGTTGCCACTCATGCGACAGCCCTCCCCGGGACGCCCGGTGCGATGACTCCCCTCGCGTACAGTCTACCCCGCGTGGGCGCGGCAGCGGAGGACAGGACGACGCGCATCTGGGGAGTGTCACAACATGCACCGGGGCGCGCAGGATGACTGGTGGAATGATTTGTGGCACAACCGCAAGAGGTCACGACAAGCCGACGAGCCGACCCTTGATGGGCATCGGCCTCTCGCGTTGTTCTTCCTGGTGGGCCGTCGTGGAAATGTTTGCGAGGAAAGACTCAGTCCTCGGAATGGCCGCGCACATCGGGCGGCTGTTCCTGCGAAAGGACCCCCTGCACACGACCCCGGCGGCACGCTCAGAGCTCCCGCTTCCGGAACACCGCCACTGCCGCGACTGCGAGGAGAATGGTGAGCGCGATCGTGGTGCCGATCGGCCAGCCGAGCGTGACCGTCTCGGACATCGCGATGTCGGTGGGCGCGTTCACGAGCGCCGCGGGCGAGTACGTGACCATCGGCTCCCAGATCGTGCCGATTGACAGCAGCAGGTAGACCACGAGCCCCAGACCCGCGGCACCCGCCTGGGAGTCCACCGCGGATGAGAGCAGCATCATCAGCGCCACGAAGAACAGTGCCGAGACAAGCCATACGCCCGTGGCCCCGGCCAGCGGCCCAAGCGGCGCCTCGCCGAACACCGCCAGGGTGAGTCCCCACGTGACGGCCGCGCCCACAACGGTGGTGGCCGTGAGCAGGACCGCGTGTGACACGAGCTTGCCCAACACGAACGCCGGCCTCGTGAGCGGCTTGCTGAGCGCGAGGATCGCCGTTCCCCCGCGCTTCTCCGCCGAGATCGCGCCGGCGAACATGATGATCAGCGCGAGTATGACGATCTGGGAAAGGTTCTTGGTCCACTGGAGGTACGCGTCCACGTAGGTGGCGTCGGGCAGCGAAATCACGGCCCCGGTGCCCTGCGACCCCATCACTGACGACAGCAGCTGCGGCGTCACTTCGGCAAGCGGAGGCCCGGAGGCGGCGAAGAACAGGACGATGCCCGGCAGCACCCAGATGCGCCACGTACGCGCGATCTCACGCAACTCCTTGCCGAGGAACACACCGAACCCGTACATCACCGCTGACCTCCCACCAGGTCCACGAAGACCTCTTCGAGCGATACCTCGCCCGGTTCGAATCGCTTCAACCCCAACCCTGCCTGCGCGATCGCTGCGGGCAGCACGCGCTGGGCGGTCTCGACATCGCTCACTGCGACCGAGAGCCTGCCGTCGGCGAGCATCATCGCCTCGGCCACCCAGTCCTCGGTGAGAAGCCGGTCGAGGAGCGCGGAGGCATCGCCTACGGTCTCGAGCACGAACCGCTGTCCGCCGTAGCGCGATTTGAGGTCGGCCATCGCCTCCGATGTGACCACCCGCCCCTTGTCGAGGATGGCGACTCGGTCGCACACGCGCTCCACGTCGGCGAGGATGTGGGTTGAGAAGAACACGGTGGTCCTCCCCCTCAGCGACGCGATCATGTCGAGCACCTCTTTGCGTCCGATCGGGTCGAGCGCCGAGGTGGGCTCATCGAGCATCAGCAACCGCGGGGCGTTGATGAGCGCCTGCGCAACGCCGAGCCGCTGCTTCATGCCCCGCGAGTACCCGCCGATTCGCGTCTTCACGTCAGTGAGACCGGCGAGGTCGAGCAGCGCGTCCACCCGTCCGTCAAGCACCGACCCCTTGAGGCCGAACAGCCCTCCCGCGAAGCGCAGGAACTCGGTCGCAGTCATCCACTCGTAGTAGCCGGGGACGTCGGGCAGGAAGCCCACCTCGGCCCGCACCGCCGAGGTCGACGTCACCACGTCGTGCCCGAAGATCTCGGCGCTACCCGACGTGGGATGCGCGAGGCCGGAGAGGATGCGGAGCGTGGTGGTCTTCCCCGCGCCGTTAGGGCCGAGGAAGCCGAACACCGAGCCCTCCGGCACCTCAAGGTCGACGCCATCCAGCGCATTCACCTCGCCATAGGTCTTCACAAGGCCGCTGATGGCGATCGCCTGCGTCATCGTGCATCGCCCTCGCCATCGACCGACCCTGCCGATGCGCCACCGGTGTCCTGGTCGCCGTAAAGGACATCCATCGCCCGCTCGGCACGCTTCCGCGGCGGTGCCACGGGTGCGGCGGCCGACGCGGCAAGCGGATCGCTCGCCACTGCAGGCTTGCGACCCGCAGCCAGGAACACGATCGCGCCAACGAGGTTCACGAGCAAGATGATGAGCACCCACGGCCAGCGCTTGCCGAAGACCAGCCGCTCCACCGGCGTCTTGAACATCACCACCAAGGCGCATACCTCCACCACGAGTTGCACAACGCCGAACACGATGATCGCCGGTAGTGCCCACTCCGGTAGATCGCCAAGAGGGATGCTGCTCTGCATGTCAGTCTCCTTCTCTATCGGACCCTGCCACATCACGCCACTCGGCACGCAGACCGAGCCGCAACGGCACGTAGAGCATCAGGAACGGCACCACGAACATCGCCAGCACGACCAGCCACACCCAATTCCCCGAGGCGCCCCCGCCCGCATCGACCACCGTGACGAGCACGATGCCGAGTGCGAGCATCGCCGTCATACCAAGCGCCGCCGCGGCAAGCAGCCGCGACCGCGCGGGCGTGCCGCTCGGCAGGAGTCTCGGGTACGACAGCAGCGGGGGCAATGCCGCCAGTGCGAGCATCGCGCCCGCCACCCAATCCCGCGGCGCCCACTCGTCCGGTCGTCCACTCACGCCCCAGTGGACCGGGAGCTCGGCCGGTAGTGAAGGCCAGGCAGACAGCAGGATCGCCACGGCGGCAAGCGCGAGGACCCCGGGCACTGCGAGCGCCACGGCGAGCACACCCGACGGGATGCGCTCGTACGACTCATCGCCGATGTCGTCCGGACGGATCAGGCCCAGCTTGACCGCGATGGCACCCAGATTGAACGTCCAGCCCAGTCCGAACATGCGGGGCATGATGATCCGGCGGTCCGCGGGGTTCCACACGCGGCTGCCGATGCGGTCGACCGATACGCCCCGGAAGTCGTACGGCATGCCGAGCACGGTGCCCTGCGGTGTCGGTCGACCCGCAGCTTCGGCCTCATCGGTATCGTCGTGCAGCGCCTCGAGCACACCCTCGGCGTACTTCGCAGGGTCGCCCACCGCCTCGAGCGCAGCGCTCTCTCCGACACGCTTCGCATCGTCGCGCAACAGCGACTCCAGCTCGGCGAGCACCTCGTCTCGCTGCGCCGCGCCGAGCGGCACCAGAAGCGCTGCGACCTCGGCGAGATACGCGTCTATGGTCCGGATGTCACTCATGCTTCGTGCCTCCAGTGAGGACGTCGTCGATTGCGTCGGCTATGTCGCGCCAGGAGCGCGTCATCTCGGCTAGCTCGCGTTGGCCCGCAGCAGACAGCCGGTAGTACTTCCGCGGCGGCCCCACGGGCGACTCGCGCCACGTGGTGTCCACCACACCCGCCTTCTTGAGCCGTGAAAGTAGCGGGTAAACCGTGCCGGCGCTCGCCTCCAGACCCGGTCTCTCAGAGAGACGGTCCACGATCTCCACGCCGTAGAGCTCGCCACGATCCAGCAGTGCGAGGATCACGAGCTCGAGGGCGCCCTTGCGAAACTGTGACGCCCGTTCGTCACGCGCCTGTGCCATCGATCTCCCTCCACACGTCATCCTGTTTGTCATACCTGCTACCTTGTACCACACACTAGCTGGCGCCACAAGGTAGTGTCGCTCCGCGCTCAGGAGTGTCTCCCGCACCTACGCCCGGACCCGGTAGAGCCGGAACGTCGGGATACTGCGGGCCACGAGCGCTGGTGCCCTGATGACTGGCCTGCTCTCCCCTACCCCGCCCGACATGATCATGCTGTCGACCAGACCGTCCAGGTCGCACTACCAGAGGTCGTCGGTGCGCCGATGACCTCTGGTAGTGGCCAGTGAGATGCTACCGGAGAACAGCACCGTGTCGTGCGAGAGGGCGCCGCGAGCGGCGTGAGACGGTTCATGCTATCGGATGCGCGCCGGCGTCCTCAAGCGCTAGCGCATCCAGCCCGAGAGACGGTCGCACTTCGCGAGCTTCACTCGAGAAGCGAAGAGAAGGCTTCTCTGAGAACGAAAGCAGACCAGAGGATTCACCCTCTGGTCTGCTGTTTCTCTCATGGTGGGCGCTAGAGGATTTGAACCTCTGACCCCTTCCGCGTCAAGGAAGTGCTCTCCCCCTGAGCTAAGCGCCCATGACTGCCGGAGCAGCGACGCCTATTGTACCAGTCCCGTTGTCGTGCGCCAGCCCCCAATTCGGCAGCGATAGCATGTTGGGATTTCCCGCTCTCAGGTGTTGCACGCCCGGCGAGGCTAATGGTAGTCTACCCCTTGCGCGCGGACGTGGCTCAGCTGGTAGAGCACAACCTTGCCAAGGTTGGGGTCGCGGGTTCGAATCCCGTCGTCCGCTCCATCGACACTCCGGAGGTCGACCCGAAGGGTATGAAAAGGCCCGGTAGGGCGGCCTCTTTGATTGACTCCCCGGCAATGCCGGGCATAACGGCGACGTAGCCAAGTGGTAAGGCAGAGGCCTGCAAAGCCTTCATCCCCAGTTCGAATCTGGGCGTCGCCTCCAAGCTCTTGAGCTGCGGATGCGCAGTACACGAAACGAGCGTGGCGGCCCAGCGGCCCCACGCTCGTTCTGTTCTCCCCTCGTGATGCGCAACCCTGCGGGCTGACCGACGCTCATATCGATCCTCAGCATCTCCCCGCTAGTCGTCGTGCTTCACCACGAACGTCACCTTACAGTTCACGCGATAGCGGACGATCTCGCCGTCCTCGACGAGCGCCTGGAACTCGCTCGCATAGACGTGCTTGATGTCCGTGAGTGACTTCGACGCCTCGGCAACCGCGTCCTTGACCGCTTCCTCCCAGCTCACCGTCGACTCCGCGTGAAGCTCGATCGTCTTCGCGACCGTCATGGCCACCGCCTCCACTCGATGTGATCGCAGACCCGCATCAGGGCGGGGCCTGCCGCTTCTGGATTCCACTTCTGGAGGTACCCCTGGCCGAGTCCGGACAAACCCGAGGGACGTTCTGTGGAGACGCCACCGAGGACGCACGAATACACGGCCGGAGCGTTCCGGTCGTGCGCAAACGTGTGATGGAAGCGCTACACGCTGTACTTGAGCTGGATGCGCCTGGCCTGATCGAGACGCGAAAGACCCCGGTCGAGATCACGGGGGTCGGCGATGTTCTCGATCGCCCACTGGAGAATCTCACTGGGCACAAGAGGATAGCGCTTGAGCGCCTCTGCGACGGTCATGCTACGGCTCCTTCTGCGATGACTGCTGCGACTGTTGGTGCGACTATGTCGTGCACAATGCCCGTCGGGCTGATTGTCCGTCCCGTCAGGCCAGTCGTCAAGCAGCCCGGAGTCGCTATCCTTCCCAGCGCTCCAGCAGCGCGTGCTCCACACCGATCACGTCAAGCACTTTGGCCACCATGTAGTCCACGAGGTCGTCGATGGATTCAGGCCCCTGATAGAACGCCGGCATCGCGGGGACGATCGTGGCGCCGGCCTCGGCAAGACGCGTGAGGTTGCGCAGATGGATGAGGCTGAGAGGCGTCTCCCGGGGCACCAGGACCACCGGGCAGCGCTCCTTCAGGGCGACGTCCACCGCGCGGCGGGCGAGATCCGAGGCGAGACCGGCGGCCACAGAGGCGACGAAGCCCATGGACGCGGGCATGACGATGACGGCATCTGAGCGGTGCATGCCTGAGACGATCGGATCGAACATGTCATCCGGATGTACCACGCGCAACGGCAGGTCACGGTCGATCTCGAGGAACTCGAGCACCGCCTTCCGGGCGCCCACGGCCGGAACCACCAGCCCGATCTCGTGAGCGGCTATCTCAGCCCCGGTCCGCGTGAGGATGAGCGTCACCTCACCAACCTGCAGGAGCTGCTCGACAAGCCGCATCCCGTAGGCCGCGCCTGACGCCCCGCCGATGATCACCGTGAATCGCTTCATCTCTCCCCTGTCTCACGCCTGGCACAACACGTCGGTCGCCGTTCAGATGCCGAGCGCGGTCTCCAGATGATCGAGCGACCGGATGGACGGTTCGAGGTCCGTCACGGACTCGCCCCGCTCGATGAGTACGGCACGCATCCCGCAGGAGGTGGCGCCGAAGAAGTCGGCGTAGTGATGGTCGCCCACGTGCGCCGCGTGTTCCGGACGGACGCCCATCTCGGCACAGGCGAGCTCGAAGATCCGCGGGTCTGGCTTGTGCAGACCGACCGCCGCCGACGAGATCACACAGTCGGTGTACCCGGTCACACCGAGGCCCGTGAGGACGCGTGTGAGTCGAGTGTCCCAGTTAGAGATGATGCCGATGGGGATCCCCTGCGCGCGCAAGCGCTTGAGGGCCGGCAGGACGTCGTCGTAGAGCGCCCACCTGCCGGGGTCGCCGAACTCCTGGTAGACGCGCCATGCGAGCTCGGAGACATCGCCCGGGATCTCGAGCGCGTTCATCAGCACCGAGTACATGCCCACCCACACGCCAGCGGTGGCCTCTTCTTCCGTCCAGAACCCGTCGTCTTCGCTGTAGCGGCGCTCGTAGTACTCGTCCACCAGCGGCATGTAGCGCTCGATGGTCGCGATATCGCGTTCATGTCCCGCGCCGAGGAGCACCTGCCGGCAGACCTCGGCCACGCTCGGCTCCGGGCGGGCGAGTGTCGCCCCCACATCGAAGAAGATGGTTTCGATCGGTCGTACGTCCGTCATGTCCACACCCCTTATGCGTACGCCGGCGCCCAGCCCGAATCCGGGCCACTGTCGCCGACGATCCACGTTCCGATACTCCAGGATACCGCGCCTGGCCCGAATGTTCACCTCGCGAGACCCCGCATTACGAGGCGAGCGCCAGTCCCTTGACGAGCGTGACGCGCGTACCGCCGTCCGGCAGCGGATGGAACTCCACCTGGTCCATGAGTGCCCGCATGAAGAGGACGCCGCGACCCGAGGAAGCGTAGACGTCCTGTGGCGCCTCGGCGTCTCCCGCAAAGCCCGCCCCCTCGTCCGTCACCTCGATGACCACACGGTCAGAGTAGGCGACGACCGTGGCCGAAACGGTGTCACGCTCCCCTCTCGGCGAGCCGTGCCGGATCGCGTTGGCGACCGCCTCTCCCACTGCGACGCGAATGTCGAACATCACGGACTCGGCGATGCCGAGCGGGGCGAGGTGCGCGCAGACCTCGTCCCGCATGCGCGCGAGAGCCTCTGGTGTGGCAAGCGATGAAAGCTCCTCGCGCCAGAGAAGCTCGGCGGGCGTGCCCGACAGTCGCAGACCCACTATCGCCTGAGCGGGCGACTCGGCGGTGGAGAGCGTCGGCGCGAGCCCCACAAGGCCGGACATCTCCAACACACGTGTCACGTTCCGGTCCGCCCCCGCCAGGACGAGCCGACCGTCATGCGGCGACAGACGCCGGTCCATCCAGACGATCAGGCCCAGTGCCGAGCTGTCGGCGTACGATACATCCCCGAGATCGAGCACTACGTCAGTCACTCCCCGACTCATGAGCGCATCGAACTCGAGCTCCACGTCCGGGACCGAAACCATGTCCAGGTCGCCGTGCACCTTCATCACCGCAACGCCTTGTGCGCTGCCGTCTTCGATCGTGACCCTCATGCCGAGATGCTCCCGTCCTTCGCGTTGTCTTCTCCTGCGCCCTCCCCGGTCGAGGGCGCTCGTGATGCAATCGGCTCCGCGGAGCCCCGCGGATCGTAGGCGACCGCCAGAATCGCGGCGTCGTCTCGTAGGCACCCGCATGCATAGGCCCTGATGGCGTCCAGCAGGCGCTGCGCCACTGAGGCCGGATCGCCCCCGGATCGCAGCACGCGCTTCACCCTGGCCTCGCTGAAGAAGCCGTTCTCGTTGCGTGCCTCGGTCACACCGTCGGTGTACAGGAGCAGCGTGTCTCCGGGCTTGATCACGACGAGCTCCTCGAGCCACTGCGCCGTCGCCACTGCGCCGATCAGCGGACCCGTCGGGGCGAGCTCGGCCACGTTGCGGTCGTCCGGATGCAGTAGCATACCGGGTGGATGACCGCCGTTGGCGAAAAGCAGTTCGCCGGTCGAGCGGTTCAGCTCCCCCACCCACAGGGTGACGATCCCGCTCGGATCGTGGGTGTCCACGATCATCGTATTGAGTTCCCGAAGGATGGCAGCCGGCCTGAGGCCCGCCGTGGCCATGCCGCGGATCGTGTGCTTGAGCATGGAGGTCTTCGTCGCTGCCGTGATGCCCTTACCGCAGACGTCGCCGATGGCGATGATGACGCGGCCATCGGGCGTGGTGAACAGGTCGTAGTAGTCGCCGCCGATCTCCGACTCACTTCCCGAGGGCAGGTAGATGCTGCTCGCTTTCACTCCCTCGATCGACGGGAGCCGACTCGGCAGAATGCTCTCCCGTAGGACACTCGTCGCGTGATGTTGGCGGCTGAATCTGCGCGCGGTGTCGATCGCGAGTGCCGCCTGTGAGGCGAAGGTGCGCAGCAGGTCGACCTCGCTCGACGTGAAGGCCGCCGTCGCGCGCGCGAGCACGAGGATGACGCCCACGCTCTGCCCCCGGGCGAGGAGCGGCACTGCGAGCAGTGACGAGAGCCCCTCGGCGGCGGCAAGCGTAAGAAACACCGTGTCAGACGTCGTGATGTCGTCGTAGCGCTCCGGCTCGTGGGTCATGTATACGCGTCCCGGAACGTCCTCACCGGGCGTGAGAACGAGATTCAGCAGCCCCTGGGCTATGACACCGCGGGTCATGGACACGCCGAGGCGCTCGCGGCCTCTGTCCTCGGCCATGAGGATGACCGCATCGGCCGGGAGCATCTTGGAGACCACGTCCATGACACGATTGAGGACGATGCGATCCTGCAGGGAGGAGCTCACCGCCTGGCTGATGCGGAAGATCGTCTCCAGGTTCTCGGCGCGACGGCGCACCTGCTCGTAGAGATAGGCGTTCTGCACCGCGAGTGAGGCCTCGCGGGCGATCGTGCCGGCGATGCCCAGAGCCGCCTCATCCGGCTGTCGATGCGGCCGGTCGGTCCACAGGACGAGTGCCCCGCAGAGCGCATGATCCCGTGAGAGCGGCAACAGCATGACACCCTCTGCCTCGAAGAGCACCGCATGATCACGGAGGGCGGGATGCCGCCCGGCCAAGTAGAGCGCGTCATGGCGGTCTGTCCCCATGATCTCCCACACGTCAGCGAGGTGGATGCTGGCCGCCAGCTCCGGGAGTGGCAGGCCGTACGATGCGGGGTCGTCCAGCGTGGCGGCGGCATGTTCGAAACCGAAGAGATCGCCGCTCTCGCGGGCGACCGCCTGCAGTGCATCGTCGATCGAACTCCGCAGGGCAAGGTGCTCCGAGATGATCCGCAACGCCTCGGCCTCGTGATGCGCGGCCCGTTCGTTCTCCAACAGAACGGCATTGCGGACGGCGACGGACGCCTGCGCGGCGAACGATCGGACCGTCCTGGCCTCCACATCGGTGAGAGGGGCCCCCTCGGGACGCAGGACGAGTACGGCGCCAAGGACCTCGGACCCCACACGGAGTGGCACGGCGAGCGCGAAGTCGACGCAGTGACCGCTCCGGAGTCCACCGAGCCGGTCACTGGCCGCCTCGTCCGCACGAACCGACTCACCGCTCGCGAAGACCTCGTCGACGAGCGGCACGTCCGTGAGCGCGAACGTCGAGCCTGTGGCTGCCGCCAGCGTGCCTTCGGCGGCCACCAGTTCGAGATGTCCCATCTCGTCGAGGAGCACGATCTCGACGTCGACCCCTTCGACCATCGAATGGATGGAAGCAGTGACCGCCTCAAGAACCATGCGCTGGTCGTGCGTATTGGCCATGAGCTCCGCAACACCGTTCATCCGGCGCAGGCGCTCCTCGATGGAGTCGAACGCCGCGGCGAGGTCCGCCGCCTCGCCGTTCAGCCTGAGAGGCTCACGGGTCACCGGGGCCCCGGCAGCGAGCGCGCGGGCACGACGGCTCAGAATCCGCAGCGGGCGTTCCGAGCATTCGGCGATGAAGAGCGACCCGAGAAGCGCGGTGAGAACCGCGAGAAGGATCGAGAGCGGTGGCCGGAGGTGAAGCGCCAGGGCCGTGGTGACCACCACGATGAGGAGTGAGAACAGAACGAGGCTGCTCGCCAGTGACAGCGGCCGATACCTTGAGCTGCCCATTCGACCTCCTCCGCCCGCGGACGGCCCACGCTCTCCGTACTCATCCTACGGTACGGGCGGGGCCAGGGCAACGAGCGGCACGCACGGTTCAGGACGCCGGAGCGCCGGTCGTGTCGTCCCGCCCGGACTCATGAGGCTTCCCACACCCCTCGATGATGTCGAGGGCGAACTCGCGCTCGGCTGGTGTGAGGTCGGCGAGTGCGATGAGGTCGGGGCGACGCTCGGCAGTACGCCGCACCGACTCCCGACGTCGCCAGGCGGCGATGCGCGCGTGGTCTCCGCTCAGCAGCACCGCCGGCACGCCCATCCCCTCGTAGCTCGCCGGGCGCGTGTACTGCGGATACTCAAGCAGGCCCTCGGAGAACGACTCGTCACACGCGGAGGCTTCATCGCCGAGCACGCCGGGCTGGAGGCGCGAGAGCGCATCGATGAGTACGAGCGCGGGGAGCTCACCGCCCGTGAGGACGTAGTCGCCGAGCGACAACTCGTCGTCGGCGAGCGTGAGGATCCGGTCGTCGAAGCCCTCGTAGCGGCCACACACGAGGAGGACCCACGGCTTCGCGGCATACTCCCTCACGATGTCCTGCGTCAACTGCCGTCCCTGCGGGCTCAGCAAGACGACCGCCGGGCGCTCGGCATCCCCGACTGCCCCGCACGCGCGTCGGGTCAGGTCGCGCACGGCCTCGAAGACCGGCTCCGGCTTCATGACCATCCCCGGTCCCCCGCCGAAGGGGTAGTCGTCGGTCGTGCGATGGCGGTCGTGCGTCCAGTCCCGCAGGTCGTGGACTGCGACGTCGAGCGCGCCGCCGGCGATCGCACGACCCAGGATCGAGGCGCCGAGGACCGGCGGGAAGACCTCCGGGAGCACGGTGAGGACATCGATTCTCATGAGCGATCACCGCCGCACGAAGTCGCATGCGATGTGGCGCAGGCACTGACCCCGCGCGCGGGCAGCTGCCAGGATGTGGCCGCGGTCATTCGAGGCCCTCCACGAGACCGGGCAACAGACGCACCGAGATGGTGCGCGACCCGTCGTCGATGCCGAGGATGACCTCCTCGATGACGGGCACCATGATCTGTCCGTAGGGCCCTTCATCGACGACGAGGACGTCGTTCGCTCCGGTGATGATGATGTCGGTCACCACACCGAGGTCACCGTGACGCACGTCGCCCACCCGGTAACCGATCTCGTCGGCGGCGGCGGCAGGTTCTGGGGGTAGAACGTCCCCGGGGGCCATCAACCAACCGCCGACGATCTCATGCGCGCGACCGACGTCCGTGATACCACTCAACCGCACGAGCGCTCCGCGTTGGCTCTCCCGGACACCGAGCACCGGACGCGGGACGGCGCCGTCCTCAGGGGGCGGGACAACCCACACCGTAAGGTCCTGAAGACACGAAGAGGAGAGGCCCCTGGTCATCGCGACCACGACCTCTCCTTTGGTTCCGTGCGTGCCGGTGACCCGCCCTACTCGGCGGTACTCGGCGGACATAGCCTCAGCCGACGATCTCGACCGTCGCGTCAAAACCGGCCGCCGAAGCTGCGGCCCGCACCAGTGTGCGAAGGGACTTGATGACCCTTCCCTGGCGGCCGATGAGCTTGCCAGTGTCGTCAGGATGGACGCCCACCTCGTAGACGAACATCCCGCCGGTCTCGCGCTTCTCAATCGTCACTTCGTCCGAGTGCTCGACGAGCGCCGAGACCAGGTAGGCCACCAGCGCATCGACGTCGACGGCGTCCGACATGATTACTCGGCCGCCTCAGCGGACTCAGGCTTGGCGGCGGCGGCCTCTGCGGCAGCAGCGGCCTCAGCAGCAGCGGCCTTCGCCTCGGCCTCGGCCTTTGCCCGCGCCTTCTTGGAGAGCTGACCGTCCTTTGAGGGAGCGCTCGCGCTCGGGTTCTTGGCGATTGCGATGAGCTTCGCGACGGTCTCCGTGGGCTCGGCACCATTGGCCAGCCACGCATCCACCTTCTCGATGTCCATCTCGATCATCGAGGGCTCGACGCGCGGGTTGTACCGGCCGAGGATCTCGATGAAGCGCCCGTCGCGCGGGGAACGCGCATCAGCGGCGACGATACGGTAGAACGGGGCCTTCTTCGCGCCGGCCCGGGCAAGTCGAATCTTGACCGCCAAGACTTTCACCTCCGTGTAGGTGATCCATTGGACCACGTATGACCTAAGAGCAGCGACTAATAATACGAGAACTCACGGCAACGGTCAAAAGACGACGTCCACAGGCATCTCGGACCTGCCATCGACGACCTGCGGCCGGACCCACATGGCCTCCCGCAAGCCGACACACCCCTAGAACCCCGGGAACCCGGGCAAGCCCGGCCGACGCTTACCGCGGCCTTTCCCCCGCTTCTTCTGTTGCTTCTCCATGGCCTGCATCTGCTTGATCATCTTCTGGGCCTGGGAGAACTGCTTCAGCAGCTGGTTCACGTCAAAGACCGTCACGCCCGCGCCGAGCGCGATACGTTCGCGCCGGCTGCCGTTGATGACCGACGGCTTCTCACGCTCGGCCGGGGTCATCGCGCGGATGATCGCCTCGGTGCGAGTGATCGCACCCTCGTCGATCTCGGCGTCCTTGGGGATCTTCCCCGCGCCCGGAACCATCTTGAGGATGTCAGAGAGTGAGCCCATCTTCCTCATCTGCTGCAGCTGCGCGAGGAAGTCGTCGAGCGTGAAGGCGCCCTCGCGCATGCGCGCCTCGAGCGTCGCCGCATATTCCTCGTCGAGCGACTCCTGCGCCTTCTCGATGAGCGTCACCACATCGCCCATGCCGAGGATCCGCTGTGCCATCCGCTCGGGATGGAACACCTCGAGCGCCTCGAGCTTCTCGCCCACACCCACGAACTTGATGGGCTTCCCCGTGACCGATCGGACCGAAAGGGCGGCGCCGCCACGTGCGTCACCATCGAGCTTCGTGATGATGACGCCGTCGAAGTCGACCGCCTCGGCGAAAGCGGCAGCCGCGGTCACGGCGTCCTGGCCCGTCATGGCGTCGATGACCATCAGGACCTGGTCGGGCCGCACGGCCGCCTTGATGGCGGCGGCCTCGGCCATCATCTGCTCGTCCACATGCAGCCGGCCCGCGGTGTCCACGATCACGACGTCACGCATGCGCGACACCGCCTCGCGAACGCCCTCTCCCGCGATGGCCACCGCATCGGTACCCTGCCCGCGGTAGACAGGCACGCCGAGCTGCGCACCGAGTGCCTCGAGCTGGTCGATAGCCGCCGGGCGATAGACGTCACACGCCACGAGTAGCGGGCTCTTCCCCTGCGCCTGCAGCATCCGGGCGAGCTTGGCGCTCGCCGTCGTCTTACCGGAGCCCTGCAGACCCACGAGCATGATGACCGCCGGCATGCGGCCCGAGAGTGTGAGCCGCGACTCGGTGCCACCCATGAGCGTGGTGAGCTCGTCGAGGACGATCTTCACCACCATCTGACCCGGGGTGAGGCTCTTCATGACGTCCTGCCCCACGGCCCGCTCACGCACGCGCGCCACGAACTCCTTGACGGTCTTGAGGTTCACGTCGGCTTCGAGGAGCGCCATACGCACCTCGCGCATGGCGGCATCGACGTCCGCCTCGTTCAGCACACCCTTGCCGGTGAGCTTGGAGAAGACCGCCTGCAGGCGGTCGCTCAGGTTCTCGAACATAGTGCCTCCAATGACATCGGGGACGACGTCTCCCGGTCGGGTCTAGCCGAGCGGTCCGACGATCGCCGAAGCGAACTCCCGGGGATCGAACACATCGAGGTCCTCGGCACGCTCGCCCACGCCGACACGGACGACCGGTATGCCGAGCTCCCGGGCGACCGCCACGACGATGCCGCCCTTGGCGGTGCCGTCGAGCTTCGTGAGCACGATGGCGTCGAGGCCGAGGGCGCGATCGAACTCGCGCGCCTGGATAAGGCCGTTCTGGCCGGTCGTGCCGTCCATGACCAGCACGATGCGAACCGGATACGGGCTCTCGCGGTCGGCCACACGCCGGACCTTCTGGAGCTCGGCCATGAGGTCCGCCGAGGTGTGGAGTCGCCCTGCGGTATCGATGAGCACCACATCGGCGGCGCGCGCCTTCGCCTCGGCGATCGTGTCGAACACGACCGCCGCCGGGTCGGAGCCATGGGCACGCTCCACGACCGGCACGCCCGCACGGTCCGCCCACACATGCAGCTGCTCGATGGCCGCCGCCCGGAACGTGTCGGCCGAGCCGATGATGACACCCCGGCCCTCATCGGCGAGCGCCCGGGCGATCTTGCCGCACGTCGTCGTCTTGCCCGTGCCGTTCACGCCGACGACGAGAACGGTCACCGGGTTCTCGGTGAACGGGTCGCTGCCCTCGAGGCTCACCTCGGCGGCGATCTCATCGACGAGTCCCGCGAGTACCGTGGGCGCGTCGGCCATGGCCTCGCGCGTCGCCCGCTTGCGCAGCCGTTGGACGATCTCAGTAGTAGCCGTCACGCCCATATCGGCCTGGAGGAGCGCGTCTTCGAGCTCCTCCCAGAACGTCTCGTCGACGTCCGGCCCGCGACGCAACAGCGTGTTGAGGTGTCCCTGCAGCTCGTCACGAGTACGGGAGAGTCCTTCTCCAAAACGCTTGAACCAGTTGGGTCTCATACCACGGCCTCCGTCTGGCGGGCGCGATCGATCTTCTGGCTCACGACCTTACTCACGCCGTCGGCTTGCATGGATACGCCGTACAGCACGTCGGCGATCTCCATGGTCCTGCGTTGGTGCGTCACGATGATGAACTGCGTATGTGTGCGCATGCTCTCCACGAAGGCGATGAAGCGTCGCAGGTTCGTGTCATCGAGCGCCGCTTCGACCTCGTCGAGGATGTAGAACGGGCACGGGCGGGTGCGGTAGACCGCGAAGAGCAACGCGAGAGCCGTGAGTGACTTCTCGCCGCCCGAGAGGAGCGTCATCTTCTGCAGACGCTTGCCGCGCGGCTGCGCGACGACCTCGATACCCGTGATGTCCGGATCATCGGGATCGGTGAGCGTAAGCGACGCGTGCCCTCCGGGGAAGAGCACCGCGAAGATGTCCTGGAAGTGGTGATCGACGGTCTCGAACGTATCGAGGAACCGGTCTCTCACCTTGCGGTCGATGGCCGAGATGACCTTCTGCAGGGCCTTTCGGCTCGCCACGAGATCGTCGAGCTGCGTCTGCGTGAAGTCGCGGCGCTCCTGGAGACCGCGACACTCGTCGACGGCGACGGCGTTCACCGGGCCGAGTGCGGCGATGCGCTTGCGGAGCGCGTGAGCCCGGTCGAGCGCGTTCGTGCGATCCTCCACCGCCGGCAGCTCAAGCGCCCGCTCGAGCGGCATGCCGAGCTCCTCGACGATGCGCCTCACCGCCGAGGTCACCTGCACCTCGAGGGCCGCTCGCTCGACACGCACCGAGCCCATGGCGTCGATGGCGGCGTCGACCTCCTCCTGCGCGGTACGCACGGCGTCCTGGGCGGTGTGGATGGTCTGCCGGAGCGACTCGGAGTCCGCCTGCTCGAAGCGCGCGCGGTCCCGGAGCTTCTCGGCCCAGTGCTCGGACCGCTCGAGGAGTTCGTGGTAGATGTCGTGCAGCGGCTGCACGCGCTCACGAAGACTCTCGAGCGCCTCTGCCGCCATCGTCGACTGCTCGGCGGTCGTCTCGAGCTCTTTCAGTTCGGCGGTGAGCGCCGCGTGACGCCGCTTCAGGTGTACCTCGCGCTCGGAGACCGCCGCGATGTCGACCTGGCAACGCGCGAGCCGGCTGGCGACCTCGGACTCCTCGCGGAAGCGCGCATCGCGCTCCTCGCGCCGGGTGACGGTCGCCTCCTCGAGCTCCTCGACACGCAGCTGGCACCCCTCGATGCGCTCCGCGAGCACCCGCTGCTGCGGGCGGTCCTTCGCTAGCTTCTCGTCCACCTGGCGCAACCGGATGTCCACGCCCGCGGCCTCGGTGTCCGAGTCCGTGACCATCTGCTCGATGCGGCCGATGTCCTCGCGTAGCGACGATTCCTCGCCCACCAGACCGGCGAGTCGCTGACTGAGCTCGAGCGCCTCCTGTTGGGCGCTCGAGAGCGCCTCGGCGGCCGTCACGAGCGCGGCTTCTGCTTCTCCCTCGGTCGCCTCAAGCGCCGAGAGGCGGTCCGTGAGCTCGCCCAGGGCGCGCTTGCGGGCGATGACGCCCGAGTCCTCACCGAGGTCCGGTCCTACGCGGACGCGGCCGCTCGGCCACACCATGTGGCCGTCGGGCGTGACGAGGCGCCATGGGGCGCACGGGACGAGCGCTTCCTCGAGGGTGTCCACCACACGGACGTCGCCGATGAGTGCTGCGAGCGCCGGGCGGAGCTCATGCTCGCACTCGATGACGTCGAGCAATCGCACGCCCGGACCTTCGGCGGGGAGCGCTGGCAGGTCGCGCACATCGACGGGAACGAGCGAGAAGTCGGCAGCACCTCCCTGCTCGAGCACGGCGACCGTGGCCGCGATGGCGGCCCCCTCGCGCAGCACGACGCAGAAGACGTCGGCGCCCAGCACCCGCTCGACGACGCGCTCGTACTCGCGGGCGACGGAGATGTGGTCGGTCACCGGGCCGAGGACGTCCGGAAGCTGCTGCTCGCGCGCGAGGAGCAGTGCGAGTGCCGGCGAGGCGGACTCGAACGCTCGGTCGACCTCGCGCAGGCCGCGGATCTCGGCCCGCACCTCGCCCACCTCGGTGCGCAGCCGCTCGAGTGCCGTACGGCGCGTCTCGGTGAGACGCACGTGCTTGTCCACGTCCGAGGCGGCGAGCGCCGCCTCCTTGCGCGTGCGCGCGACCCGGGCGCCCAGCTCCTCAAGGCGGTTGCGCCTGCTTGAGAGGGTCTGCATGAGCGCGGCCCGCGAGTCACGGATGGCCTTCGCCCGCTCGGAGAGGATCTCGGTCTCAAGCACGAGCCCGGCCATACTCTGCCCGATCGTCGCGTGGTCCGAGCGCGCGTCGTCAAGCTCCTTGCGGGTCCGGCGCGCATCAGCCATAACGGTCGAGAGGGCCTCATCGGCCGCAAGCCGCTCCTTGCGCGCAGTCTCGGACTCACGGCGGAGCTCCGAGAGCTGCGTGTAGAGGGCCTGGATACGACCGTCGGTCGTGGCGCGCTCGGCACCGATCTCCTGGAGCTCCCGCGCGCGGGTCTCGCGGCGCGCCTCGCTCTGGTGGATCTTCTGGCGCAGCTCCGACAGGCGCTCGATGAGGTTCTTGCCCTTCTCTTCGAGCAGCAGCAGCCCCGAGTTCGTACGCTCGAGCACGGACTGCAAGCGACGGCGCTGCTCGGAGAGATCGCCGACGAAGAGCCCCTTCTCCTCGAGAAGCGACTGGAACGTCGCGAGCTCCCGTTCCCGTTCGGCGAGGCGATAGCGCGCGAGTTCGACTTCGGCGTCCTGCTCCCGGGTGCGTTTCTCGAGCGACTCCCACTCCTCCTGGAGGAGCCGCACGTCGCTCACGGCGAGGGCGACCTCCAGATCGCGAAGCTCGGCATCGAGCTGCTGATACTCCGCCGCGCGGTCGGCCTGGCGCTTGAGCGGCTTAAGCTGGCGGTCGATCTCGGTGAGCACGTCCTGCACGCGATCGACATGGATGTCCATCGAGGCGAGCTTGCGCACGGCGCGGTCACGACGGCGCTTGTGCTTGAGGACACCAGCCGCCTCCTCGATGAGGGCGCGGCGTTCTTCGGGACGCGAGTTGAGGACCTCGTCGAGTCTGCCCTGACTGATGATCGAGTGGGTGTCACGGCCGAGGCCGGTGTCGTGCAACAGCTCACGGATGTCGAGGAGGCGGCACGGAGACTGGTTGACGAGGTACTCGGACTCCCCGTTCCGGAACATCCGGCGGGTGATCGTGACCTCGGAGAACTCGAGCGGGAGCGTGCCGTCGTTGTTGTCGAGCACGAGGTCGACCTCGGCGATGCCCACAGGCTGTCGCGCCGAAGAGCCGGCGAACACGACGTCCTCCATGGAGTTGCCGCGCAACGTCTTGGCCGACTGCTCGCCGAGCACCCAGAGCACGGCGTCCGAGATGTTGGACTTGCCGCTGCCGTTGGGGCCGACGATGACGGTCACGCCGGGCTCGAATTCGAGCCGGCTCCGATCGGCGAACGACTTGAAGCCTTTCAGGGTGAGTGACCTCAGATGCACGCGACGACCCGTTCTGAACGCATGGCGGGCGGGACGGCTCCGGGCACTCCCCGGGCCGTTCGTATCCTATCACAGCGGGGCCGGAAGACGGCTCCCGCGGGCGGTCCTGCACTCAGCCGCGCGGGCGTTCGAGCTTCCCGAGCGCCGCTGCTGCGGCGGCCTTCTCGGCGGCCTGTTTCGACTGACCCTCACCGGTACCGAGGACCGTGCCGTCGAGCGTCACCTCGGCCCGGAAGACGCGGTCGTGCGGTGGGCCCTCGGTAGCGGTGATACGGTACTCGGGCAGCGTGCCCGAGTCGGCCTGGGTGAGCTGCTGGAGTGCGGACTTCGGATCGACAGGAGGGCCGAGAGGCCCGGTGATGCGCTCCGCGAGGATTCGCTGCACGAACGCGGTAGCTGCAGGCAACCCGGCGTCCAGGTAGAGCGCGCCGATGAGCGCCTCGACGACATTCTCGAGAACCGAGGCGCGCTCCCGCTCGCCCGCCGCGTGCGCGCCCCTGCCGAGGAGGAGCAGCTCGCTCACGCCGAGCTCGGCCGCGACCGAGGCGAGCGAGGCGCCGGAGACCACGTGGTGCTTGCGAACCGTGAGCTCTCCTTCAGGAGCGTCGGGGAGAGCCCGGAAGAGGTCGTCGGACACGATGAAGCCTAAGACGGCGTCACCGAGGAACTCCAGACGGTCGTACGAGGGTGCTCCGGGGTGCTCCGCCGCCCACGAAGGGTGCGTCAGGGCGGCGGAAAGGAGCGTCCGGTCGGCGAACGCGTGCCCGACGATGGCCTCGGCCGCCGCGAGACGCGAGTCATCGCCGCGCGCCCTCCTCCTGTCCGCGGCCGGTGCGGTCACGGCACTCAGCGCTCCGCATCCGAGAAGAGGAGCGACGCGTTGTGACCGCCGAAGCCGAACGAGTTGCTCATGACAGCCTGCGGTTTGACCTCGCGCGCTTCGTTCGGCACGTAGTCGAGGTCACAGCGGGGGTCAGGCGTCTCGTAGTTGATCGTCGGCGGGAGGATGCCCTGGTGCAGCGCGAGTACCGAGAACACCGCTTCGAGGGCGCCCGCGCCACCGAGCAGGTGTCCGGTCATCGACTTGGTGGAGGAGACCGGCGGCACGCTCGCGCCGAAGACCTCCTTGATGGCCTGCGACTCGGCCACATCACCCAGGTCGGTGGAGGTGCCGTGAGCGTTGACGTACCCCACCAGCGAGCCATCCACGCGTCCGCGCGCGAGTGCCTGCTGCATGGCACGCCGCGCACCGTTGCCGTCCGGAGCCGGGGCCGTCACGTGGTAGGCATCGGCCGAGGCACCGTATCCGGTGAGCTCGGCATAGATCCGGGCGCCGCGCGCACGGGCGTGCCCGTACTCCTCGAGCACGAGGATGCCACCGCCCTCGCCCATCACGAAGCCGTCGCGGTCCATGTCGAAAGGCCGCGACGCCCGCTGCGGCTCGTCGTTGCGCGTGGAGAGCGAACGCGCCGAGGCGAACCCGGCGAGGCCGAGCGGCGTCACGCCGCAGTCGAAGCCGCCCGCGATGATGACATCGGCGTCCCCGCGCTTGATCGCCTCGCCCGCCTCCCCGATGGCGTGGCTCCCGGTGGCGCACGCCGAGACCGTCGCGTAGTTGATGCCGCGCGCGTTGTGCCGGATCGAGATGTGCCCGGCGGCCAGGTCCACGATCATCATCGGCACGAGGAACGGGCTCACGCGCCCGGGCCCCTTCGTGTCGAGGATCTCCTTCTGTTCCTCCATCGTCGAAAGCCCGCCGATGCCCGAGCCCACGATCACGCCGAAGCGGTCGGCCTCCGCCTCGGAGACCTCCAGACCCGAGTCCGCCATCGCCATGTCAGCAGCGGCGACGGCGAACTGCTGGAAGCGCGCGAGCCGACGGGCCTCCTTGCTGTCGAGCCATGGCGAAGGGTCCCAGTCATCGACACATGCGGCGATGCGCACCGAGTAGGCCGACACGTCGAAGCCCGTGATCGGTCCGACGCCGCTTCGTCCGTTGATGATGCCGTCCCACGTCCGCTCGACTCCGATGCCCAGAGGAGACACCGCGCCGAGTCCCGTCACTACGACCCTTCTCATGCATCGACCCCTTCACTCGCGGCGCGCCACTCGGCGACAAGCCGTTCCATCAACTCCCGCACGGGGAGAATATCGTGGATGCGGGCGGCGGACGTCCCCGAGAAGACGAGCCCCGTCTCGACATCACCCACCTGCGCGCGCTCGAGCGCGTCCATGATGCAGTACTCCTTGCCGCACTCCTTGAGACACGAGCGGCAACGCTCCACTCCCGGGTAGTCGCCTGCCGCGAGCCGCTCGGTGAACGGATTGCGGATCGCGCGGCCCGGAAGACCGACCGGGCTCGTCGTCAGCAGGATGTCCTCCTGAGTCGCCCGGACGTACATCTGCTTGAATGCGTCTGCGGCCGAACACTCCTGCGTGGCCACGAACCGGGAACCCATCTGCACACCCGCAGCACCGAGGTCGAGCATGCGCTTGATGTCGGCGCCATCGACGATGCCTCCCGCTGCGATGACGGGGATGTCCACCGCCTCGAGGATCTCGGGAAGCAGCTCCTCGACCGGTCTGTCGGTGCCGAGGTGCCCACCCGCCTCGCAACCTTCGACGATCACCGCTGAAGCGCCGAAACGCTCCGCGAGCTTGGCGACCCGTGCCGAGCCCACGACCGGGACGCACTCGGCACCGGACTCCCGGCACCACGTGAAGACGTCGCGGGAGAATCCCGCACCGGCGATGATGAGATCGGCACCCTCTTTGAGCGCCGCCTGGACGAGCTCCTTGAACTGCCGCACGGCGACCATGACGTTCACGCCGATGACGCCCGTCGTTGCCGAGCGGGCGCTCCGCACCTCGGCGGCCAGCTCGGCGGGCGTGAGGCCCGAACCGGCGATCACACCGATGCCGCCTGCCTCCGCGACGGCGGTCGCGAGCGGCGCCAACGAGATCCGGACGGCCATGCCGCCCTGGATGATGGGCAGCCGGGCGGTCCTCGAACCGATGGTGAGTGGGGGTATCTGCACAACGACCTCTCAACAGTGAGTCGGGCGACGCCGCGAGCTGCGGCGTCGCCCCTGACAACGCGGAACCGCTACTCCATGTTCCGGGCGATATACGAGACAGCGTCGCCGACGGTCTTGATGGACTCGGCCTCCTCGTCGGGGATGGAGATGCCGAACGTGTCCTCAAGTGCCATGACGAGCTCGACGATGTCGAGCGAGTCGGCGCCGAGGTCGTCGAAGAACGACGCATCCAGCGTGACCACGTCCTCATCGACCGACAGCTGATCGATGATCACCTCGGTCACCTTGGTAAGGATCTCTTCCTGCTCCATGCGATACACCTCCTTCCTGTGTGAGCCGTGTATCGCTACGCGAAGGTCATACCGCCATCGACGGCGAGTACCTGACCGGTGATGTACGATGCCTCGTCTGAGGCGAGAAACGCGACCGCAGCGGCGATGTCCTCCCCCACGCCGAAACGCCCCATGGCGATCGACTGCAGGGCGGCCTCCCGGGCCGACTCGGGCAGCACACCCGTCATGTCGGTCTCGATGAAGCCGGGTGCCACGGCGTTCACGCGGATGCTGCGGATGGCGAGCTCGCGCGCGACCGCTTTCGTCATGCCGATGAGCCCGGCTTTGGCCGCCGCGTAGTTGGTCTGCCCGGCGTTGCCGGTGATACCCACGACCGACGAGATGTTCACGATCGAACCCGAGCGGGCCTTCAGCATCCGTCGCGTGGCGGCCCGGGTCATATAGAAAGCGCCAGAGAGGTCCGTATCGATGACGCTCTGCCACTCGGAGTCCGTCATGCGGACGAGGAGCCCGTCACGGTTGATGCCCGCGTTGTTCACGAGTACGTCGAGCGCGCCGAACTTTCCGATCGTGGCGTCTACAAGCTCGAGGCATGCCGCCGAATCGGTCACGTCCGCCTTGAGTGCCACGGCCCGGCCACCTGCGGCCTCGATGGTGGTGACCACCTCTGCGGCGGCGTCTTCACGCCCCGCGTAGTTCACCACGACAGCGGCGCCCTCGGCCGCGAGCCGCATCGCGATCGCGGCGCCGATTCCGCGCGACGCACCGGTGACGATCGCGACCTTGTTCTCGAAGCGTTTCATGCGCCTACCACCTCCAGCACGCCCTCGATTCCAGCGGACTCCACGGCGATCGCCGAGATCCCCGGTACCTTGCGAGCAAGGCCGGTGAGGATCGCGCCCGGCCCGACCTCCACAGCGACGTCGATTCCCATCCGCACCATGGCCTCCATCGTCGCAGTCCACCCGACGGGCGACACGATCTGCTCGGCAAGTCTCTTCTTGATCTCCGCCGCCGACGTCGTCGGCTCGGCACAGGTGTTCTGGATCACGGGCATGCGGGCGTCGGAGAACGCCGCGCTCTGGAGGACGGCCGCGAATGCGGCACCCGCCGAGGCCATCAGGGGCGAGTGGAACGGTCCGGCGACCTTGAGCGGAAGAACCCGCGACGCGCCGGCCTCCTTCGCCGCCGCGCGGGCCAGCTCGAGTCCCCCGGTGGTACCCGAGAGGACGATCTGCCCGGGAGCGTTGTCGTTCGCCACCCAGGCATCCTCGATGTCGGCCACGGCGCTCACGACGGCCGCCCGATCGAGACCGAGCACCGCCGCCATCCCGCCAGGCGCCGAGTGGACGGCTTCTGCCATGAGCGCTGCGCGCTCGCACACCAGCTCGAGCCCGGCCTCCACGGAGAAGACTCCGGCGAACGCCAGCGCGGCGAGTTCGCCGAGACTGTGACCCGCGACGACCGTCGGCGTAAGTCCCATGTCCTCGAGGAGGTTCGCCCAGGCCCAGTCGGCGAGATAGAGCAGCGGCTGCGCCGCCTGCGTGGCCGCAAGCGC
>CAYMSA010000007.1:4808-43079 GCA_964392965.1 uncultured Coriobacteriaceae bacterium | reverse complement strand
TCGCCGAAGGGACCGTCACCCGCTCGTCGTAGGTGCCGGCGGCCACCTGCACGACCGCGCCTGAAGGCACGCTCGACGCCGCCTTCTGGATGGTCCTCCACGGCCGGGCCGAGGAGCCGTCGCCCGTGTCGCTTCCCGTGGTCGCCACGTGGTAGACGGGGGCCGCGGCCGAGGCAGGGAGGGGAAGAGCGAGGGTGGAGAGAATCAGGACCAGACAGACGAAGAGCACAGCTCCCACACGTGGGCGGACGAGCGCCATCGCGCCCGGCCCCGACCTGGGGTCGCTCTTCACGCGGACACGGACATCATCAGTCTTACGCACATTCGCCTCCGGAATCGGGTGCACACCGATGCGTGTCTCAGGAACTGTATCGGCCGCACCGCACGCGGACTGTAGTGTGCGACGTGGGTGCGGCGATGCTGACATCGGAGCCCTGGGTATGTACCGGGCGCCTTCTGGTAGGGCCCGGATGCGTGACTCTGCCGGATGGGATCCGGCACGCAGGCGGCTTCTCGGCCAACGAGCGGCTTCAGATGACCGCCTCAGGACGTGCTCGGTGTGCCTGCCATTTCGCCGCGCAGAATACCACGCGACCGCCCCCGCATCCGCCGGTGACAGCATCGCAACCGGAGCTGCCGCACAGTACCTGGAAACTCCCGAACTCAAACGCGAGGTCATGGGCCTGAGGAAGAAAAGCAACGATTCGGTGTCGGCTGAGGCCTTCGGTGTTTGAAAGACGCAGACGTTGTCCTGCCCTGACAAGAACTTCCGAGGAATCCGACGACACGCCGGAGCGGAACGAGACCGGGTTGCCCTCATCATCGCGCGCCCGGGCGAAGCAGGGGTATATCCCCCACAAGACATACGCCGCCGCTGCGAAGGCGAGCCATCATGAGAAGTGACGCGATCGAACTCGAGGAACGTCGGCTACAGGGTATCGAGAACCTCAACGATTACCCGTGGCTGAAGGAGCGTCACCGCGTCTTCCCCGCCATCTTCGAACAACGTGGGCATGAACGCATCATCGACCTGTCGGCAGGCGTCGGTTGCGCAGCGCTGAGGGTCAAAGAGCAGTACAACCCCGGAATCGTCTGCAACGACATCTGTCCCACGTGCCTCAAGATCCTCGACAGCCTCGGCCTACAGACGACATCGTTCACCATCGATGACCAGCAATCGTCTTTCCCGCTCGAAGACGCGTCGTTCGACTGCGCGATCTCGCTCGTGACCATCGAACACCTGATGGACGTCGACCACTTCCTTGCAGAGACCAACCGGATCCTTGACCCCGGCGGCTACCTGTACATCTCCACTCCCAACTACGCGGCACCCGAGTACGCACTCAAGCTTCTTGTGAGCGGCCGGTCGTTCCACGATCCGCTCGGCCCCGAAGAGGACCGCTACGAGTTCTTCGCGCACATCCGCTACTTCACCTACAAGACACTCCGCGACTACGTGGCATCCTTCGGATTCGACCTGGAGGCGGTCTACATCGCGCGGCCGGGCGGCAGCTCGCGGTACCTCGCGCTCTACGACGACGCGAAGTGGAAGGCGCTCACCTATCGAACGCTCATGACGTGGCGGCACCAGCTTCTCCCGCCGCGCTATGCTTCCGAGCCGATACTCTGTTACCGCAAGGTGGGCTCAGCCACGCAGACAGGCGGCAACGGCCGGGGGGGCGTGCGGAAGGTCGTCCTCTGATGTCTCACGTGACCGGGCCCGGGGCTCAGCATGTTCCCAGGGGGCTCCCCGAGGCGTTTCCGCCGGGGGAGCAGCGCTACGCTCTCTACGAGGGCATCGACTACGAGGAGTACTGGACCGATCCCGCCCAGACGCGACAGGACGCACTCGAGCAGCGGCTCATCTGCGACCTCCTTCCGCCGCACGGCCACCGCATCGTGGACATCGGATGCGGCTACGGCCGTCTCTTCCCCTGCTACGCTCGTCGCTTCGATGAAGTAGTACTCTTCGACGGATCGATGTCCCTGCTGCGTCAGGCGCAGCAGCGGACAAGCGGGGCCATCCTCGTCGCCGGCGACCTCGGCAGACTTCCCTTCAAGGCCGCCGCGTTCGATACGGTCCTGACGATACGCGTGCTGCAACACGTCGAGGACCTCGAGCACGCCTTTGCCGAGATGGCCCGTGTGCTCGGCGCGAACGGACAGCTCGTCTTCTCGTACCACAACAAGCGGAACATCCGCCGAGTGCTCCACTACATCGCGTCACGGAAGATCGCGGACCCCTTCTCTCATGAGTCCGCCGAGGTGAGTCCCACGCTGATCTCGCACCACCCTGAGCTGATCGCAGCGGCCATCGAGGCCGGCGGCCTCTCTGCCCCCGAGTATCGCGGTGCGATGACCGTCGATGCACGCCCGGGGCGCACGGGCGACGGCGACCCTGCGGGACTCGGCTGGGCGCGGTTCACCGGACGGCACACGCTCGCGCCCTGGCTCATCGGCCGGTCGTTCGCAAGCGAGCACGCGGCACCATCTTCAGACCTCGCTCCGGACGACCTCTTCGAGTGCCCCTCATGCCGGGGTCCGGTCAGCCGGAACGAGAGCGTCCTGAGGTGCGCAGCATGCGGGGGGAAGTATCACGTAGTCGACGGCATCATCGACTTCCGAGTCTAGGGGGACAGAACCATGCGGAGTTCCATGACCGGCACGGGAGGCACGATGGCACCGGCGGTACTGTGTCCGCTCGACGACCACATGGGGCTCGATATCGCTCGACGGCTCTCAGCCGAAGGCGTGACCGTCTACGGCATCGACACCGGCACGGGTGTGCCGGGCAGGCACTCTCGCGCCTGCACGTTCGTCAGCTGCCCCTACACGGCCGAGTCCGACCAGCGGCGCTACCTTGAGTTCCTCCTGGACTTCGGCGCCTCGCTCGGAACGAGAGCCGTCCTCTACCCGCTGAGCGATCGCCACGTCCTGCTCTGCTCCGAGTACCGCGAGCAGCTTGATCCGTACTTCGCCTACGTGATGCCTCCGCACGAGATGATGGTCCGGCTCACCACCAAAGACGGCCTCGACTCGGTCTCCCGCGAGCACGCGGTACCGGCACCTCAGACGTACTTCCTCACCGGACTCGATGACATCGCCGAGGTGGCAGCGAAGGTGCCCTACCCCGCCATCCTCAAGCCTACCGAGAGCACCTACTGGCACACGCCCGAGATCACGCAGTTGCTCCGCAAGGGCCTCCTCGAGGGCAGGGCGAAGGTCATCCTCTGTCACACGCCTGAGGAGCTCACCGCCGCCTTCGAGCAGATCGCGGCGTTCGATCCGCGCATGATCGTCCAGGAGGTCATCCCCGGCGAGGACAGCCGGCTCGTCTACGCACCGTTCTACGTGGACCGGGCAGGAGTGGTCCGCGGCATCTTCACGGGGCGCAAGCACCGCGTGATCCCCACGGGCTTCGGCTCGGCGAGCTTCGTCGAGACCTACACGGATCCAGTCCTTCAGGAGCTCGTCGTGCGCTTCCTCGAGGCGGTCGGCTACCGGGGACTCGGCGGGCTGGAGTTCAAGGAGGACCCGCGAGACGGGCAGTACAAGCTCATCGAGTTCAACACGAGGTTCGGCATGTGGGACGGCCTCGGCGTTCATTGCGGAGTCGACCTGCCGTTCATCTCCTACCGCGATGCGCTCGGCCTGCCGGTCGAGTCCCAGCTCGGATCCGCACCGGGTCTGAAGTGGGTGGACTGGCAGCGCGACTTCCGGGCGTTCATGGACTACCGGCGCAAAGGCACGCTGACCTACGGCGCGTGGCGGACCTCGCTCAGGGGCCCGAAGGTCTATGCGATCTACTCGCGCGAGGACTGGCGGCCGGGCGTCGCCTTCACCTGGGGGCTCGTGAAGAAGCTGGGGAACAGGACGTGGCGGGCCCTCGGCGGCAGAGGTGCCGTCCAACAGGAGCGCGCGTGAGTGCTGCACCCCGGGAGCGGACGACCAGGCCCGCAGCCACGGGGAGGACCACAGGAGGGGGCATGAAGGCCGCGAGACTCGCCATCGATGACGGGCGCTGGCGCGATCTCGTCGCCGGGAGTCCCGCCGCGAGCCCGTTCCACCTCCCCGAATGGGCCTCGGTCATCAGCGACTGCTACGGCTTCGAGACGTTCGTCCTCGCGGTCGCCGACGCCGCGGGCGAGTTGCTCGCCGGTCTTCCCGTGGCCGTCGTACGCTCGCCGCTCGGCGGACATCGCTGGGTCTCGCTCCCCTTCACCGACTACTGCCCGCCCCTCATACGGGAAGGCGTCGAGTGGGCGCCCATCGCCGAGGAGGTCCGGCGATTCGCTGCCGGGAGCGATGGAACGGAGCTCGAGGTACGCTGCGAGCTGCCCGAACTACAGGGGGTCTACCCGGTCCACGCCGGATACCACTCGGTCGTGAATCTCACGCCGGATGCGCGAGCACTGCACCCCAACAAGGTCCATCGCAACATCCGGAACCGCGCCCTGCGGCAGGGCATCACCGTGTCACGCGGTGCCACGCAGGAGGATGTCGACACCTACTATCGACTCCACACGCTCACGCGGCGGCGGCTCGGTGTTCCCGTTCAGCCGCGACGGTTCTTCCAGCTCATCGCCGAGCGTCTCATCGCACGGGGTCACGGGTTCGTCGCGAGCGCCCACGACAACGGAAACATCGTCGCATCGGGGCTGTACCTTGCGCACAACGAGATGCTCGTCGCGAAGTTCGCAGCATCGGATCCGACACGCCGGGACACAGGCGGCGGATACCTGATCGACTGGGAGGTCATGACCGCTGGCTGCGAGCTGGGCTACCGCGTACTCGACCTCGGCAGGAGCGATCCCGACGCCGACGGACTGCGTCTCTACAAACGCGGCTGGGGTGCCGTGGAGACGCCGCTTGTGTACACGCATCTCTCGGATTCACCGCCCAGGAGAGACCGGCCGAGTGTCGGTCGTCTGTCACGACAAGTCATCAGCCACTCGCCCGTGTGGGTCTGCCGGGCACTCGGCGCGGCCTTCTACCGGTGGAGTGCCTGATGAACGACCCCGGTCACTGCGAGCCCTCCTCGCCGACGGACATCACCCGAGCGGGCCGCCGCCGACAGCGCGCGCTCATCCTCGTGGAGAACGCGTCAGTGCCGTTCGACCGCCGCGTCATGCAGGAGGCGCGCGCACTCATCGCCGAAGGCTACACGGTCAGTGTGATCTGCCCGCGTGCGGCGGGCCAGCCGGCACGTGAGACCCTCGAGGGCGTCATCGTGCGCCGGTACCGGCAGCGCAAGGCGCGCGGCGGGGCGCTCTCGCAGGTGGCCGAGTATGCCAACGCGCTCGTGCGGACAGCCTGGCACATGGCGGCGCTCGCGCGCCGGCCCGGCTTCGACGTCGTGCAGGCGTGCAACCCGCCGGACCTCTTCTTCGCCCTCGTGTGGCCGTACGCGCTCGCCGGCAAGCGGTTCGTCTTCGACCAGCACGACCTCACCCCCGAGCTCTACGCGACGCTCTACGGCAAGGACTCGGGGGCGGTCCTGCGGGTGCTCAGGTGGTGCGAGCGGCGCTCCTACCGCCTCGCCGACGCGGTCATCGCCACGAACGGCTCGTACAAGGAGCTCGCGTGCACACGCGGCGGCGTGGCGGAGGACCGCGTCTTCGTCGTGCGCAACGGGCCCAAGGAGGGCTGGCCGCTTCCCGTCGCCGCTGACGCGTCGCTTCGGCGGGGCCGGCGCTTCCTCGTCGTCTACGTGGGCGTCATGGGCCGTCAGGACGGCGTGGACGTCCTGCTGCAGGCGGTGGCCGAGCTCGTGCACGTCCGCGGCTTCACGGACGCCCACTTCGCGCTCGTGGGAAGTGGCGACGCGCTCGACTCGCTCGTCGCCCTCGCCGGGACGCTCGGGATCGCCGACCACGTGGAGTTCACGGGCTGGGTGCGCGACGAGGAGATCCTCTCGCGCTACCTCGTGACGGCCGACGCCTGCGTGGCGCCCGAGCCCTCGAGCCCCCTGAACGACCGTTCCACGTTCATCAAGGTGATGGAGTATCTGGCCGCCGGCGCGCCGGTCGTCGCCTTCGACCTGCCCGAGACCCGCGTGAGCGCGGGCGAGGCCGCGCTGTACGCCGAGCCGGGCGACACGGCCGGCTTCGCGGCGCTCATCGAGCGGGCGCTCCTCGACGAGGGGCTCAGGACACGCCTGCGCGAGGCGGCGACCTCGCGGCTGCCCGCCCTGCGCTGGGAGGCCCAGGTGCCCGCGCTTCTGGCCGCCTACAGCCACGCGCTCGGACCCGGGCGCCGGGGAGTGCGCGAGCGAGCATAAGGGGACGCACGCCGGGAGGCGGATTCGCGCGAGGACGGGCTCTCTCAGCTCTCTCCGGGCGACAACAGACGCAACACTCCGGCCGCGTCGATGACGGCCGTGCCCACCGAGAAGCCCTCGGGGTACCCGTCCCCGGAGGACGCCCATCCAGACCTCGCGCGCCACCAGCGGGCCGCCTCGCGCGGCAGTGGCGTCCAGGCATCCGACGCCGCTACGACGTCGAGAACCTCCAGATAACGCCGTTGGTTCTCCGGCATACCGATGTAGCCGCTCGCGGGATCGGGGTGCGTGAGCATGCAGGCGAGACCGTGCGATTCACGAATCAGCTTCAGTTTGTCGAGCCACACCCGCCCATCGGCATGACCGAGCAGACTGAACAGCGTGTGGTCCTGCGGGAGCGTCATCGGCAGCTCCACGATGGAGCCGACGGCATACGGGAAGAGCGACGCACAGCCACCCGGCTGCGGCTCATACGGAGCGGTGTCGGTCACCGACGAGTCGTACTCGAACTCGAGCAGATGGAACCAGTCGAGGTTGCGGTAGGTGGCCGGCGAGCGGAACCCGGAGGCGCCCCACGAGCGCGCATACCCGTTCACCGCGACGGCACGCCTGGTGAACGTGGACCAGTCGGAGAACATGAGGCCGTCGTGGGTGTACCCGTGCACGCCGACCTCGAAGCCCGACGTCGTCATCTGTGCGAGGAGCGACGCCGGGGACTCGTAGTCACGCGGAACCAGGTTGAACGACGACCGTAGTCCGCGCTCGGCCTCCAGCCGCATGACCTCGGGCACCCGCGCGAGGCCCTCCCCCGTCTCCACGTCGTGCGTGAGGACGACCGTCCACGGGCGGCCCTCGGGCCAGAACCACACGAACGGCAGCCGGGTGCGTCCGAGCGCGAGCATCATGGCGTGCAGCAGCAGCTGGAGCAGCACGTCCTGGCTGCGGTCGGCCGGCCAGTCGAGGAAGTGTCCCGTCGCCGAGGCACGGCTGGCGATGACGCCCCTGAGCGCGCGGCGCACGCCCGCCGGGATGAGTGGCTTGAGCCTGTAGTAGGCGGCGAGCACCGGCCCAGGCAGAACCGTCCTGCGCTCCGGAGGCACGTACCTCTCGTAGCGAAACGCATCCACGGCTGCGTCGGGGTCGAACGGGAGCACCACGCATCGCTCGGCCGGATACCAGAGCACTGCCGAGTGAGGATCTCCAGCCGCGTCCCGGACCTCGGCGAGAACCTCGGCTCCCTCGGGCCATGCGACGAGCGGGTGCACGGCGGCGAACAGCCGGGACTCGCCTGCAGTGGTCAGCAGGCGGTAGGGAGCGGCCTCGCCGGGCGCGCGCAGTATCCTGATGCCGGCGACGGACCGCAGCAGACGCTCGTCGTACCCGACGAGCCGCCGCACCGCCTCGTCTCCCTCGAGGAGCTTCCAGAAACCGAGCGCTGCCTCGAGAGGTGTCCGTCCGGATGCGCCGGCAGCCGCGGAGTTCATCGGCGATCCCTGCCGAGGAGAGAGGCGACCTCGCCCCCGCTGCGCAGACCGCGCAGACGCTGCAGCTGCTGACCACGAAGGTAGGCAATCGTCTCGGCATCGGCGATTCGCTCGGGCCGCCGGAAGGACGCCTGCACGTAGCCGGCGAGAAACGCCGCCCCGCCGAGAACACGGGGGGGCGCGAGAGCGAGCCGCGCGCTGCGCGCGAAAAGGAACACCGGATGATAGCCGAGGAGGTACGCCCCGATGCCCTGACGGACCCGTGCACGTGCGAGGCCGCCGACGGTCCCGGTGGGCTTGAGGTGCTCGACGACCAGCGGGAAGCTCCGCGTCCGCCACCCGGCCATCTGCGCCTTGATCTCATCGAGCGCATCCCACGCGTAGACCGTCGGGATGCCGCCGATGTCCCGGAAGCACTCGGTCCGGTACATCTTCGTCGGCCCGCGGACGTGCGACTCGGGGTTCCACTCCTTGCGGCGCACGCCGTCATCGACCTGGTAACAGTAGCCACCCGCCATGCCGAGCGACGGGTCCTTCTCGAACTCGTCCATGAGCGTGGCGAAGTAGTCGGGGCCGAACGCCAGATCGCCGTCGAGCTTGACGATGTACTCGACGCTCTCCAGATCGACCTCACGCAGCCCGGCGTTGAACGCCACGGCCTCCGCGGCCCACAGCAGGCGATCGGTGGGCTTCTCGGCATCGTCACCGACGTGCGGCAGTAGCCGGATGTAGTCGGCGTCGGCAGCGAACTCGGCGATGATGGCCGCGGTCTCGTCGGTGGAACCATCATCCACGATCACCCACCGCGCGGGAGGCTCCGTCTGCCCAGTGACCGACTCGAGCGTGCGACGGATGAACCTCGCCTCATTGCGGACCGGCGAGACGATCGCATAGCGCCTGCTCGGAAGGGCTGACATCGTATCCGGCTCCTCGAATGACCTGCCATGACGGCCACATCCCGTCACGGCCACTCACCGTTAGTCATCTCCACTCGCGCGCTTCGGCTAACAGGACATGGGTGAAGGGTGCTGATGGGTATGCTCAACGGAGGTCACGTCGCCCGTGCTGATGTCGCCGCGAACGGAGGAGCCGGTGGGTAGACGACGGCGCGAGATGTCCGCCCGGCGGAGTCCGCGAGCGCTCATCCTCGTCGAGAACGAGTCCGTCCCTCACGATCGCCGCGTCATGCAGGAGGCGCGCTCGCTCGTGGAAGCCGGCTACGGCGTCAGCGTCATCTGTCCGGCGGATCCCGGCGAACGCTCTCATGAGACCCTCGAGGGCGTCATCGTACGCCGGTACCGGCAGCGCAAGGCGCGCGGCGGGGCGCTCTCGCAGGTGGCCGAGTATGCCAACGCGCTCGTGCGGACAGCCTGGCACATGGCGGCGCTCGCGCGCCGGCCCGGCTTCGACGTCGTGCAGGCGTGCAACCCGCCGGACCTCTTCTTCGCCCTCGTGTGGCCGTACGCGCTCGCCGGCAAGCGGTTCGTCTTCGACCAGCACGACCTCACCCCCGAGCTCTACGCGACGCTCTACGGCAAGGACTCGGGGGCGGTCCTGCGGGTGCTCAGGTGGTGCGAGCGGCGCTCCTACCGCCTCGCCGACGCGGTCATCGCCACGAACGGCTCGTACAAGGAGCTCGCGTGCACACGCGGCGGCGTGGCGGAGGACCGCGTCTTCGTCGTGCGCAACGGGCCCAAGGAGGGCTGGCCGCTTCCCGTCGCCGCTGACGCGTCGCTTCGGCGGGGCCGGCGCTTCCTCGTCGTCTACGTGGGCGTCATGGGCCGTCAGGACGGCGTGGACGTCCTGCTGCAGGCGGTGGCCGAGCTCGTGCACGTCCGCGGCTTCACGGACGCCCACTTCGCGCTCGTGGGAAGTGGCGACGCGCTCGACTCGCTCGTCGCCCTCGCCGGGACGCTCGGGATCGCCGACCACGTGGAGTTCACGGGCTGGGTGCGCGACGAGGAGATCCTCTCGCGCTACCTCGTGACGGCCGACGCCTGCGTGGCGCCCGAGCCCTCGAGCCCCCTGAACGACCGTTCCACGTTCATCAAGGTGATGGAGTATCTGGCCGCCGGCGCGCCGGTCGTCGCCTTCGACCTGCCCGAGACCCGCGTGAGCGCGGGCGAGGCCGCGCTGTACGCCGAGCCGGGCGACACGGCCGGCTTCGCGGCGCTCATCGAGCGGGCGCTCCTCGACGAGGGGCTCAGGACACGCCTGCGCGAGGCGGCGACCTCGCGGCTGCCCGCCCTGCGCTGGGAGGCCCAGGTGCCCGCGCTTCTGGCCGCCTACAGCCACGCGCTCGGATATCCCCGGCCATATGACGCGTAGATTCTCCGCCTCCTGGGGACGTACTCTCTGCACACCGCCACAGGCTTCGAGAGTACTCGGCCACCGCCGACGGGCGGAGTACGGACATGCGAGTGCGGGCATTCGACACGATCCGCTTCCTTGCCGTGTGCGCCGTTGTGCTCCAGCACAGCGTCTTCCTCTCGGCGCAGTCCGGTGTGGCGACGTCGCTCGTGACGCTCGGCGCGTCCGTGTGGGCGGTTCCGCTCCTCTTCGCGCTGAGCGGCCACCTCTCCCGGCTGAGCGAACATGGCACCGAGCTGTCGCACCGGGTCAGGCGGATACTGGTGCCCTACCTCGCATGGAGCATCACCCTCTTTGCTTACGCGGCGCAAGGTGCGCTCCGTGCGGGCATGTCGCCGTTCGAGAACACCGATTGGCTCGGCGTGCTCTTTGCGGGACAGGCCTTCTACACGCTCTGGTTCCTCGCCATGCTCATCTATGCCACGATCGTGGGCCACGCGCTGCAGAGCGACCGCGCACGACTCGGCGTGCTGGTGGCGGCACTCGTCATCTACGGAGCCGTGGCCACCCTCCGCGGAGACGCTCCGGCCCCGGATACTGACACCTGGCCCGGCTTCCTCGCCGTGGCGCCGCTGTGCATCGCGGCCTATCTCGCCGGAACTCTCCTACCGCGCGCGCCGAGACACACAGCCGGCGCGGCCGTCGGGGCGCTCTTCACGCTCGCTGCGAACGGCTTCCTCTACATGCTGTGGGGCACCGGACTCACCTGCACCCGGCAGTCCATCATCATGACGCTCGCAACCGTGGGCGGCGTCCTGATGCTGTGGGCCCTTCCCGGACGCCACGCACGCGCCGAAGCGAACACCTCGCGTCTGTGCCTGCTCCTCGCCAACGCCGGACGCTACTCACTCGGCATCTATGTCATCCATGCGCCGGTTCTCAACATCGTGCGGTGGCTCACGGGCACGCGCGAATCCACCGACTTCCTGTGGGGGCTCGCCCTCTCGGCCATAGCGCTGGGTATCTCACTCGCGGCGAGCTGGCTCCTCGCGCGCTCGGCACGACTCGCACGACTCGTCAGCTAGCGCCAAACCTGAGCGCACACCGGCGCGAGATCACTTCCGCTGCGTGCGACTCGCGCCCCGGCCCTCGGCGGGACTCCCCGCCTTCACGCTGAAGTCGGCCTCGGCACCCCAGTCGGTCGTGGCCGAGACGTCCGGGTTCACGAACTGCGGGTCGACGCGGGTGGCGTAGGTCCTGCCGAGGGAGGAGGAACCCTCGCTCGCAGGCACGTTGTTGGAGCCGGAGCCGCCCACCCAGCAGAAGACGTTGTGGTCGCTGTCGAGGGCCATGGTCGTGGGCGCCACGTAAAAGGAGCGGAAGATGTTGTTGCGCAGCACCGAGCCGGGCGTGAGGGAGGGGCGCGACGACCAGAAGGTGTTGTTGTAAAGGCGCGCCTTCAAGGTGGCGCCGCTCTGCGCCGCCGAGACGATCGAGGCGTTCGTCCCGCACTGCCCGAGGAAGAGGCAGTTCTCGACGGTGTAGGTGATGTTCTGGCCACTCGGCACGGTGCCTGCCATGATGATCTGGCTCGGGCCGATCTCCTGGGCGAGACCCCCGCGCTCGGCAGGCGGCGGACCCGGCTCCCACGTGCCGAGCAGGCAGCTGTCGATGAGCAGGCCGTCGGCGTCGGTCCAGAACTGGATGCAGTCGGTGTGCTGGGTATCGTGGAACCACTCCCATAGGTCGTGGATGGTGGTGTTCCTGATCGTCGAGTTGGGGCCCTGGACGCGGATGCCGTCACCGTCGGGATAGGGCATCCCTGCAGAGGTGCCCTGGCTCCTCGTGTTCCAGCCGCTCGGGCCGCCTTCGATCGTGACGCCGTCGACGGTGTTGTACGAGCCGCTCATCTCGACGGCGCACCAGCCGCCGTGCTCGGTGATGGTGCCGTCTTGCGCGGTGTTGTAGCGGGCGGTCGTGTAGCCGCCGCCCGCCGAGGCGTGGGAGCCGAAGACGACACCGAACTCCCAGGGGCGGTGGATGGTGAAGTCTTGAAGCGTGTTATAGGAGGCGCCGCCCTGGTAGGAGACGGCCGCGCCGCTGACGGTGTCTCGCACGGTGAGGCCCGAGATCGCCGTGTGGTCCCCGGTCACGTGCACCTGCCCGGTGCGGAAGGCGAGACCCGCCTCGCCCGGGGTCACCGTGAAGCCCTCGAGCGTCACATAATCGGCCTGGACGACGAAGCCGCGCTTCACCGTCACGGTGCCCTCGGCCACGAAGCGCGTGGGGGCCGCCTCGCTCCCGCTTCTCGCCGAAGGGACCGTCACCCGCTCGTCGTAGGTGCCGGCGGCCACCTGCACGACGGCGCCCGAAGGCACGCTTCCGGCCGCCTTCTGGATGGTCCTCCACGGCCGGGCCGAGGAGCCGTCCCCGGTGTCGCTCCCCGTGGTCGCCACGTGGTAGACGGGGGCCGCGGCCGAGGCGGGAGCATCGGAGTCGGCCGCGCACGCCGTGAGGAGCGCCACCGCGACGACCAGCGGCAGCAGAGACATGAACGCCCGCGTCAGAGGCGGCCGTCGCGTTCCGGACGCACCGCAGGACACGCTCGCACCTCTCGCGGACCTCGCATGCATGCGATCACCGCACTCCGGCATCCGGCGCCTCTGACGGTGCCCGCGCCGTACCGCCCGCGCGTGCCGAGGAGATCGCCCGCCACGCATGCGCGGCCCGCGCCTCCCACGAGTTCTCCCGGGCGGCGGCAATGCGGGTGGCCGTCGAATCCGCATCGTGGCGGGTCGACAGCGACTCCTCAACAGCCCGGACGAACGCTCCGGCATCACCGGCGACGGAGACCCCGGTCATCTGCTCGACCTCGGGCAGCGGCGTCGAGATCACCGGCACCCCGGCGGCCAGGTACTCGTAGACCTTGATCGGGTTCGTGTCCGCAGTGAGGCCATTCAGTACGAACGGTATCGTCGCGACGTCGAACGCCTCGACATACGCGGGCACCTCGGCGTACGGCCGCGGACCGAACAGGTGCACGTTCGGCAGCCCGATGATGGGTGCAAGCGCCCGCGCATCGCCCATCGACTGTCCGCGGAAGACCGGGCCTACGAGCACGATCGACCACCCGGGACGGGCGAGCGCCACCGCACGCAGGAGTTCGAAGTCGACCCACTCGGCGACGGCCCCCACGTATCCGATGACCGGACGCGGCAGTGTCGCCAGGTCTGCGGGAACCGCGCGTCCCGACGGTAGGAAGTCCTCGACGTCGGCGCCGTTGCGCACGAGCTCGATGGGCCCCATGGCGCTTGCCCGCTTGGCGTCGTACAGGCCGCGCGCCGAGCAGAGCACGACATCGGCGCGCCTCAGGAGATCGGCCTCCAGCTCCTCCACGAGAAGCCCCCGCCACGGATGCGCGATGGCGTCGGGGAAGTCGGTCCAGCGGTCCATACAGTCGTACACGACCGTCAGGCCATCGCCTTCGAGCCCACCGTCAAGCGCCATCGGGTAGCTCACCCAGACGATTGGCGCACGCATACCGACCTGCGCCGCCACGCGGGTCGCCTTGCGCACGGTGTGCTCGTACTGGCGCATGCTGAGCCGCCGAAGGGCCGAGTCCGGCGCGAGCGCGGACAGTCGGCTCGGCGGGACCGAGATGAGCGGCGTCACCACGTGGACACCGTCTTCGACCTGCTCGGCGCGGGACGCGAAAAGCCTGCGCACACGACTCCTGGAGGTGCCTGAGAGCATCATCCGCCAGTTCTTCACGAGTGAGGTGGCCGAGAGCGGCGGCTCCACGTAGACAACCGGCAGATGTCCGGCGAGGAGGCGCATGAGCTGTCCCGGTCGCTTCATCTCGCCCCACGCATCGGTGGAGAAGCAGATGATCCCATCGGCATCGCGCATCACCATCAGCGCCTCCTCCGGCTGGCGAGCATCGCCTTGAGCGTCGCCCACTCATCGGTCGGCAGCGCCCGGAACGCAGCAAGCGCCACGAAGTAGACGACGACTCCTGCCGGCACCAGCAGAAGCAGGCTTCGTCCGCCCAGAAGCAGGAGCGCGCACGCCATCACCAGCGCCGCTACCACGTACTTGCCCACTGTGCCGAAGCGCAGACGCTCCGTGAGGCTCCGCGGCAGGAAGCGGAAGTTGAGCGCGATGACGATGAGCTCGGTCGCGACCGTCGCGATGGCGGCGCCGAGCGCGCCAAGCATCGGGATGAGAGCGAAGTTGGCGAGGACGTTCAGTCCCGCTGCGATTCCCGCTGTGAGGGCGAGACGCCTCTGGCGCTCGGTGGCTATCAAGAGCTGTACGAAGATGCCGTTCGCGTACATGAGCGCGATGGCGAGCGAGAGGACGCGCAGGAGTACGATCGACTCGGCGTAGGCCGACCCGTAGAGGAGAAGCACGATGTCCTCGGCGAGCACCGCCATGCCGGCCGTGATCGGTATCCCGAGCAGGAGGAGCGTGTCGATGCTCTTCTGCGCGGCGACGGGAAGACCGTCCTCGGACGTCGAGGCCAGTCTGCAGAAGAGCGGAAAGAGCGAGAAGACGAACGCATCGGCCAGGATGTATGTCGTCTGGAAGAGCCGGTACGACGCTCCGTAGAAGCCCACCGCGGCATCAGGACGCATGAGCGAAAGGATGACGACGTCCAGGCGGAAGTAGATCGCGCCGAAGAAGAGCACCGAGAAGAACGGGAGCGCCCGCCGCAGAAGCTCGCGCACGCCGGGCGCGGTGGTGCCCGAACGCAAGTCTATCGTGAGGCCAAGGCGCCGCAGCCACCACAGGTTGAGAACGAACCCGGCAATCGCGCCGAGGAGCGTCACGAAGGCGACCGTCACGACCCCGTAGCCGAGCAAGAGGGCGGTCACGCCGAGGCCCACGTACACGACCTTCTCGGCCACCGTACTCACGGCGATCCACCGCATACGATCCATCGCCTGGAGGACGGACACGATGAGGGAGCTTCCTACCGCGAAGAGTACCGAAAGGGCCAGGAGGGCTACGGCGGTCGTCGTCTCGGCAGGGTAGCCGGCGACGGCCACGAACACCGCGACACCCAGCGAAGCGAGCACCCAGAGCGCGGCCTTCAGTATCGCGCCGCTTCTCAGGTAGCCCACCGCGTCAGCCGGCCGGCGCGCGACCTCGCGAGTGGCAAGCGAGTTGAGTCCGAACTCCACGAGAATCGCCATGATGCCCGTGATGGACTGCGCGAGGTACAGCCGTCCGTACCCGGTCGACCCCAGGTACCGGGGCATGACGATCGTCATCACGAACGCGAGAAGCCAGGTGATCACCTTGGCTGCGACGAGCACCCCGCTCCGCGAGAGCGCCGCCTGCGTCTGCTCCTGCACGTCCGCCACGGCACCCTCGGCCGCAGGATCGTGCACCCCCGTGTCATCCCCCCGCGCCCGCATCTCCGCACGCTCACTCACGCCGAAGGAGCTGCGCCGCCCCGTCGAGGGCGGGAAGCCGGGACAGTATGCCCACCAGCATGCCGAGGAACACCATGTTGCGCGCGTAGGTGAGCTGCATGTCCACGTAGGAGACCACGAGCTGCATCACGACCGCACAGACCACGAGGAGTGCGACCGAGCGCAGATAGGGCTCCTCGATCGTGCGGAACGCAAGGCAGCCGAACGCGATGATGCCACCCATCATCATCCAGAAGATCGCGAAGCCGACCGTGCCCATCTTCGCCCAGAGCCAGACGATCTGGTTGTGCGCGATGTAGTCCGCGAGCGTGTAGCCGATGTCCACGATACCGCCCTGTCCCGAGGCCTGGAACTGACGACCGAATCCGATGCCCACCAGCGGACTCGACTCGATGGCGTGGATCAGGTTCACCTCTTCGGCGGCGCGGTAGTAGCTCGAATCGATGTCCTCCTGGTTCTCCGGCGCGACGATGGACCTGATGATGTCGGCGGGCCGGCCGAGCACGCCTCCGGCGTTCCAGCCACCCACGACGAGCATGACTCCCGCGAGAGACACGGGGACGACGATCCTCACGACGAGCGCCCGGCGGGCCGGGTCCGTCGCCACGAGGACCGCCGCCACGATGAGGCCGAGCACGAGGGCGGCGTACGCGGCCCGGCGATCGGTGACCACGAAGGTGAGCAATGTCACCGGCGCGAGTAGGAGCAGTACCGCCTTCTGGGCGCGGCCGCTCCGGTAGACAAGAAGGACGACGGCCAGAACGGCCATCCAGGCCATGAAGAGCGCGTCTTCGTGACCCGTGACCGAGCGGATGTTCGTCATGTCCCGCTCAAGCACGACGAAGTAGTTCCACGCCCCCTGCACCGATTTCGCCCCGATTGCGAAGATCGCCACCCAGAGAAGTGTCGAGACGTCCTTCGGACCGGCGATCACCTGCGGGACAACGAACGCCAGCAGGCAGAAGTACGCGAGTGCGCGGAGCTCCCACAGCGCGGTCTTGACCGCGCCACCAGCCACCAGGCCATAGAGGAACCACAGGCCGAGGGCCACGACGAAGACGAAGACCGGGAGCGCAAGCGGGTTCTCACGGACCTGCCTGGCCTTCGTGACGATCTGGACAAGCACCACGACCGATACAACGACCAGGAGGATCTCGAGCGGCGTGAACTCCAGGCCATCGATTCCCGTGATGACCGAAGCGTTCTCGAAGAAGGGCACCTCGCGGGTGACAGGCGTGAAGTAGGCGAAGTCGTACTGCTCGAAGAGGAGCGAGAGTCCGAGGACTGTTCCCAGGCCGAAGACCGGGCGCGCCCATGTCGCCACGATGAATCCGCCCAGTGCGACCACGAGTGCCGGGTACCACCCCGGCGGAGACGACAGGATCCAGGCCGCGACCACGCAGGAAAGCGCCACGAGCAGCAGCAGCACTCGGCGGTCCCGGTGCATGGCTGCGGTCTCGTACGACTGTGCTGTCGGAGTCCCATCACTCATCGCGCCACCCTCAGAGCCGGAAGTAGGTGAAGAGGTAGACGACAGAGAACGCCACCGTCGCCACAAAGAGCGTGGCGTACACCTCGAGGCCGACCCGCTTCGCCCGGAGGCCGACGATGAGGCAGAGCGCGATGAGCGCGACGACGAGGACCATTACGGCTCCACCCCCGTCAGCAGCACGCCCAGGACGGGCGTCTCTCCCACTCGCTCGCGGGCTTTGACGACGTCTTCGCGGGGCGTCACCCCTGCGCGCACGACGATGAGCACTCCCGAGGCCACCCGGCATATGGATGCCGCATCGACAGCCGCCAGGAGTGGCGGACAGTCCACGATGACGTAGTCGTACTGACTCGAGAGCATCCGGAGCGCGGTGCGTGCCGCCCTGGATGTCACCAGCTGGGTCGGGTTCTCGACAGGTGGCCCGCCCGGGATGACGTACAGATTGGGCAGGTCGGTGCCTGCCGGCTCGAAGATGAGGTCGCTGAAACCGGGGTCCCGGGGAACCCCGAACGCCTCATGCAGGGCAGGCTTCCGCAGGTTCGTGTCCACGAGCACCACTTTCTTGCTCGTCGACGCCGCGAGCGCCCGTGCGACACCGACACAGGTCGTGGTGACTCCCTCGCCGCACACAGCGCTCGTCACGACGAGCGTGAAGCGCTCGGCATCACTCGAGAAGAGCATCCGGGCGACCACCTGCTCGTAGCGCGCACGGGTGCCGGGGGAGGAGACCGCCGGCCCGCCCACAACAGGCCGGACGGCCTCCCCTGTCCCCGCACCACGGGTCACCGAGGACCTGGAATCTCGTACGGCCCCGATGCGGCGGAAGAGCGCAGTCATCGTCCGGCCCTGCCGTCCCGGGCAGACTGCGATTCCCCGACCTCGCCGAGGACAGGAAGCGACAGAGCGTCACGCACGTCTTCCTCCGTCCTGAGCGTCCGGTCGGTCAGCTCCGCGATGGCCACCGCAGCAGCACCGACGATGACCGCCGCCATGAAAGCGAGGAAGTCGATCAGCAACAGCCGCTTGGCAGAGAACGATGCCGGCTCGACCGGTTCATCGATGAGCCGCAGGCCGCCGGTCACCCTGCCTTCGGCCGCCGACGCGAGGATGCGTGCGCTGGCAAGGTCGGATAGCGCCGAGGCGTACAGCTCCTCGGCGTAGTTCGCCTGCGACTTCAGGCGGTCGTACTCGGCGATGATCGCGGGTGCGACGTCGGTGGGCGTGGCGGTGAGCAGCTTATCGGCGACATCGAGCTGTTGCGTCTCGGGATTCTCCTCCCGGAAGGTACGCAGCTCGGTTCGGGCCGAGTCGAGCTCGGCGCGATAGCGCTCGGCCTCCTCACTGAAGAACCTCACGGACTCATCGTTCTGGTCTCGCACCGACTGGCGCACCCACTCGAGAAAGACGTTCGTGGTGGCCCCGGCGATCTCAACCGCCTCGGCGGCGCTTCGACCGTAGAACGTGATCTTGAGCGAGTTCGAGCCGACCGCGCCGGCCGCAAGTCGCTTCCGCACGAAGTCGACGGTCTTCTCCTTCTTGCGCGGTGTCGTCATCTCGGCGTCGAGCGAGGTCGTTGCGATGACGCTCTCGACGAACGTCCTGCTCTGCAGCAGCTGTGAGAGCGTATCGGCCTGCTCCTGGATCGGATACGCATCGGTGGTCACGGCGATCTGGGACTGCAGCACTGTGGTTATGTTCACGTCCGAGTCGAGCCAGACTATGGCGCTCGCCTCGTAGCTTCGCATGAACAGGAAGCTGTAGATGGCGGGAAGGACGAACACGATCAGGAACGGGATGATGAACAGCCGTTTCCGGCGCAACAGGATCTCGATGGCCCGCTTCATGCCGAGACACCTCCATCCCGGATGTCCGACATCGGCCAGACCGGCTCTTGAGGACTACAGACCGGACACCACCTTCGACTAGCGCTCATCGCCGGCCTCCCCGTCGGCCAGCGGCGTGCCGTCGAGCCACGCGTACGGGCGCTCATAGAAGCCCGGCGGGCACTCGAGCTCGTCGACACGCTTGATCGGGCGCGCGGGAACCCCCGCGACGACCCAGCCGTCTGCGACATCAGCCGTCACCACCGAGCCCGCGCCCACGAGCGCGCCTGCCCCGATCACAACGCCGGGGAGGATGGTGGCGTTCGCACCGATCCGGGCGCGCCTCCGCACGAGGGCACCTCTGGCGCACTCGGCATAACGTGGACAAGGCGGGTGCGGGTCATCCGAGAAGACGACGTTGGGCGCGATGAAGACCTCGTCCTCCACCGTCACGAGCTCGAGAAAGCATCCCGTGTGTATCCTCACCCGGTCGCCGATCCTGTTGCCGTGCTCCAACACGGCGTTCGTTCCCACGGAGACGTCGTCGCCGATGACGTTGTCCTCGCGTATCGAAACGCCCTGACCCGTCTGGAAGCGCTCCCCGATCGTCGTCCCACCGTAGATCGTGCTGAACGGACGGATCACGCATCCTGCGCCGATCCGCAGCTCTCGCTCACCCGGCGCTGCACCGCGGGGGGCCAGGCCGAGCGCACAGGTGGGATGGACGCTCCCCCCGGGTTCCATCACGACCCCGGGCGGCAACTGGCCCTCCCCATGGCCCTCAGGTCCACGCATCGTCACCCTCCGTCATCGATCCGCCACAGAACCGTGCCTGCTCCCGATCGCCCAGATCGGGCGGTCCATCAGCAGGCTGTGACGAGGATCCGTCTCCCCGGGCTCCCCGCCGCCATCGCAGCGATAGCGCATCCAGCGCTCGGCCTCCTCGAGCGCGCGCACGACCCGCAATCCGCTCGCACCGTCGGTCTTGGGCCGCGATCCCGTTCTCACACAGTCGATGAAGTGCTCGGCTTCCACCGCAAGCGGCTCGCGTGCATCCAGGTGCGGCGACACGATGTCGCCCGTCCGGTACGAAAGCTGGAACTCGCCGAAGGAACCCGGCTCCACGACCGTGACCCCGTCGTCGAAGACCTTCACCTTCTCGACGCTCTCGGTGTCGTCGTAGAGCAGCATCTTCTTGCTGCCGACGACGATCGTCCGGCGCAGCTTCACCGGCGAGAGCCACGAAAGCAGCAGCTCGGAGACGGCACCCGAGGGGAAGCGCATGGTGATGAACGCTACGTCCGGAACGTTGCCGACGCATCCGCGTCCCATCGCCGCAACGTACTCGGGCTCCTGGCCGAGCCAGTCGAACATGATCGAGAAGTCGTGCGGCGCCAGGTCCCAGATGACGCTCACGTCCTTCTGGTGGAGGCCCAGGTTGATCCTCGTCGACGAGATGTAGTAGACATCGCCGAGCTCTCCCGAAGCGATGAGGTTCTTGATCGTGATCACTGGAGAGCTGTACTCGAACGTATGCCCGACCATGAGCGTGAGCCCGCGCGCTTCGGCAGCCGCAACGAGCGCCTCGGCCTCAGCTACACTCGCGGTCATCGGCTTCTCGACGAACACGTGCTTCCCGGCCTCGAGCGCTGCCATAGCGAGCTCGAAGTGCGTTGAGATGGGCGTCGCGATGAGCACCGCATCGACTTCATCGTCCTCGAGCACGCGGGCATGGTCCCCCGTCGTCGCGACGGTGGGGTAGCGGGCATGCGCCTTGGTGAGCTTGCGCTCATCGCGATCGCAGACCCACTTCATGCGCACATCACGCAGTTCCATGTAGTTGCGCAGAAGGTTGGGACCCCAGTACCCGTAGCCGATGAGCCCTACAGTGAGGTTGTCATTCGCACTCACGCCGCCCCCTTCCCTCGAATGACCGCGGGCGCCGTCCGCGCAAGGATCGCGAGGTCCAGCCCGAGCGACCATGTATCGATGTACTCGATGTCCAGCTCGACCATCTCCTCGAAGGTGGTGAGACACCTTCCGCTGACCTGCCATAGTCCCGTGATCCCCGGCTTGCACTCCAGGCGTCGGCGTGCCCTCTCCGAGTAGAGCGCCACCTCGTAGGGCAGAGGCGGCCGGGGACCCACCAACGACATCTCGCCGCGAATCACATTGATGAGCTGCGGCAGCTCGTCGATACTCGTGCGCCGCAGCGTCTTGCCCAGTCGAGTCACGCGTGGATCGCCTTCGAGTTTGAACGCGCCGGTGTCGCCCTTGAGTTCCTCCGAGGGACTGGCGATCAGGCGCTCGACGTATGCTCTGTGAATGCCCGGGTCGTTATCGACGGCCATGGTCCGGAACTTGTAGAAGGTGAACGGTTCTCCATCCTTGCCAACGCGCGTCTGCCGGTAGAGAGCAGGGCCGGAGGATTCGAGACGAACGGCGGCCCCCACCAGCAGCAACAGAGGACTGAGAGCAGCAAGCCCCACCGACGCCACTACCAGGTCCCCGGCACGCTTCGCCAGGCGGGCGGCGCGAATCCCGTGCGGTCGTCCACCGACGGACATCGGCGAACGCGGATCCGCACGTCCTTCGGGCCGGTAGGCTGTCCGTTGCATGTCAATCATGAACGGCCTCGCTCACCGCCCCTGCGACCAGGGCCAGCTCCTCCTCGGTGATGAACGGATACATGGGCAGGGAGATCATGGACCGTGCGGCTGCTTCGGCCACGGGAAAATCGCCCGGCGAGTACGCGAGGTCGGCGAACGCGGGCTCCAGGTGAAGCGGCACCGCGTAGTGGATGCCGGTCTGGATACCCTTGCCTCCGAGTGCAGCACGGACGGCGTCGCGCCCGGGCACCCTGATCGGGTAGAGGTGGAAGACGTGCGTCACGCCTGCAGCGCGACCGGGGCGCACGACGCCGGACCGCGAGAGCAGCCGGTCGTACACCGAAGCTGCCTCGGCACGAAGGGCGTTCCAGCGCTCGAGGTGAGGCAGCTTCTCGCTCAGGAGCGCCGCCTGGAGCCCGTGCAGGCGGCTGCAGTAGCCGGACAGGACGTGCAGGCGCGAATCGTCCTCACCGTGATTGCGCAGGAGGCGCATCTTCTCGGCGATCTCGGGGTCTGCGGTCGTGACCATGCCGCCATCGCCGAGCGCGCCCAGGTTCTTGCTCGGATAGAAGCTGAAGCATCCCGCATCGCCGATCGCCCCGGCGCGATGATCGCCACACAGCGCTCCGTGAGCCTGGCACGCGTCCTCGACCACCTTCAGTCCTGCGCCTCGGGCAATCGTCATCAGCCGATCCATGTCCACCGGCTGGCCGTAGAGGTGCACCGGTACGATCGCCCGCGTGCGCTCGGTGAGCGCGCCATCGATCGCGTCGAGGTCCATGAGGAGCGTCTCTGGATGGACGTCCACGAACACCGGGCGCGCCCCTGCCATGACGATCGCCTCGGCAGTGGCGGCGAACGTGTTGACCGCCGTGATCACCTCATCACCGGGGCCGACACCGCAGGCCCGCAGCGCGAAGTGGAGTGCATCCGTACCCGAGCCGACACCCACGGCATGATCCACACCGATGAACGCCGCGAACTCGTCCTCGAAGCGTTTCACCGTCCGGCCGAGCGTGTAAGCACTCTCGTTCACCACGGCATCGAAGGCCGAGGAGAGCGCGTCCCCGAGCGAGCCGTGGAGTCGCGTCAGATCGACGAACGGGACGCCACAGTTCACGGATCCGGACGCCGATTGCGCACTCATGGCGATTGACCTCCTCGGTCACGCTCTTCTGTTGCGGCCTACGGAGACGGCTGCTGTGCACGATGGGATGCTGTGCTTTGTGGTTACCCACGGCGCCGCGTTCTTCAATCCCGACATGCGTCAGCGGTCACAAATGAGCGACGAGCGGTCACCGCACGCCGAACCGCTCAATCCGATACGGGTACGAACAGTGAGGAGACGGCCCGATCACATCGGGTGCGAGCGGGAGACGAACGCTCGATCGCCGATGTGCATGAGGAGATTCGCACGCCCCACCGGTGACGCCAGGGTGTTCACCGGCCAGCTGAGGAGGCAGCGTGTCGGCGAGCATCGCGGTCTACGGCGCAGGCTATGTGGGACTCGTGACCGCGGTCTGTCTCGCACACTCGGGACATACGGTGCGCCTCCTCGACACCGACGCACAGAGACTCGAATCACTGCGGGCAGGTACTACGCCGTTCTTCGAGCCCGGTCTCGACGAGCTTCTCACCTCGGTGCTCGGCACCCATCATCTGCAGGTGGAACATGCCGACGGCGGTCCGGCTGCCGCCGCCTTCGTCTTCGTTGCCGTGGGAACACCCTCGACACCGATCGGCTCGGCGGACCTGCGCTATGTGCGCGACGTGATCGAACGCATCGCCGAGTCCGCATCGCCGGGCACCACCGTCATCATGAAGAGCACCGTCCCCCCGGGCACGGGCGCGCTCATCGCGACACGGCTGGAGCCCTGCGGCATCGGCTACGTCTCCAACCCGGAGTTCCTGCGCGAAGGAACCGCCATCGAGGACTGGTATCACACGGACCGCATCGTGCTCGGTGGCGAGCCGGGCCGGGTGGAAGCGGTGGCGAGGCTGTACGACGACATCGGCGCTCCGATCGTGCGGTGCGACACCACGAGCGCCGAGCTGGTGAAGTACGCGTCCAACGCCTTCCTCGCCACAAAGGTGTCGTTCATCAACGAGATCGCGAGCCTGTGCGACATCACCGGGGCCGACATCGAAGCGGTCGCCGCGGCCGTCGGGATGGACCACCGCATCGGCGGCGCTTTCATGAACGCCGGCATCGGCTACGGAGGGTCGTGCTTCCCCAAAGACACCCGCGCCCTCGACTTCCTCTCGCGCTTCAACGGCTTCGACTTCCATCTCCTCAAGGCCGTCATCGACGTGAACGCACGTCAGCACCTGCTGCCAGTGGTGGCGCTGCGCAAGCATCTCGGCACGCTCTATGGCCACCGCATCGCCGTCCTCGGCCTCGCCTTCAAGCCCAACACCGACGACACGCGAGAGTCCCCGGCAAGCGACATCATCGACCTTCTGCTCGCCGAGGGCGCGGTCGTGCGCGCTCATGATCCGCTTGCGCGACTCTCCCGCGATGACGCCCGATACGTCCAGGTGAGCTCGATCGACGAGGCGGTCCGCGATGCTGAGGGCATCATCGTCTGCACCGAGTGGCCACAGTACGCGGGGGCCGACTGGCAGGCTCTGGCGGCGGCGACGGCGCCGGATGCGCTCGTCTTCGACGGCCGCAACTGCGTAGACGCGACCGCCGTGCGCTCGGCTGCCCGGACCTACCGTGGCGTCGGCCGGCGCTAGGTGATGGAAGACACGAGAGGGGGCGACGATGATGACGGCCCGCAAGATCCTTCTCGCCTTCGGGACTCGGCCCGAGGCCATCAAGATGGCGTCGGTGGCAAGGGCCCTCGCCTCTGACCCCACATTCGACCTCACGATCGTGGTGACCGCCCAACACCGGGAGATGCTCGACCAGGTGCTTGAGGCCTTCTCCATAGAACCCGACGTCGATCTCGACATCATGTCGGCCGGCCAGACGCTCGAGGACATCACCGCCCGTGTGCTTTCGGGTATGAGCGGCGTTCTGCAAGCCGAGCGTCCCGACCTCATACTCGTGCAGGGCGACACGACGACCACGTTCGCCTCGGCGCTTGCCGCCTTCTACAACCGAGTGGCCGTGGGGCATATCGAGGCCGGGCTACGCACGGGCGACCGCTACTCGCCCTTCCCCGAGGAGATCAACCGGCGGCTCACGAGCTCACTCGCCACGCTGCACTTCGCCCCCACCGAAGTGAACCGCGAGAATCTCCTGCGCGAGGGCGTTGATGACAGCGCCATCGCGGTGACCGGCAACACGGTGATCGACGCGCTCCTCATGACGGTGAGCGGCACGCACGAGTTCGACGATCCGCGCCTGCGCTCGATCGACTTCGACGGCCGACGGGTCCTCCTGCTCACCTGTCATCGGCGTGAGAACTGGGGGGAACCGATGCGCGAGATCTTCGGGGCCATCCGCGACGTCATGGAACGCGAGCGGGACCTGGAGCTCGTGTTCCCGATGCACCTCAACCCCCGCGTGCGCGAGGCGGCTGGAGCCGCCTTCGGCGGGCTGCCGGGAGTTCATCTGGTCGAGCCGCTGGAGTACCCCGCGTTCTGCAACGTCATGCACCGTGCGCACCTGATCCTCTCGGACTCCGGAGGAATCCAGGAGGAAGCACCTGCACTCGGCAAGCCGGTGCTCGTGCTCCGGGACACGACCGAACGCCCCGAGGCGGTCGATGCCGGGACCGTGCGCCTGGCAGGCAACACGTACGACGGCGTCCATGCGTCGCTCATGCGGCTACTGCACGACGAAGACGAGTACCGGCGGATGGCGCAAGCGAAGAACCCGTACGGCGACGGTCACGCTGCCGAGCGCATACTCGAGCGGCTGAGACTGCACTTCGGCCTCGATACTGTATAGAATTCGGGCACCGAAGCATCAACGCTCCGTCACCGACCAAGGAGGATCCATGGATGAGGCCACTGCGACCGTGCTCGAGGCCATGCGCGCGGCGGGTGAGCCGGTCTCGGCAGGACAGGTCGCCGAAACGACCGGCCTCGATCGTAAGGTCGTCGACAAGGCGATGAACGCACTCAAGAAGACCGGCGAGATCGAGTCGCCCGTACGGTGCAAGTGGCAGCCGAAGAGCTGATTGCGACGACTGTCCCGCGGGTGGACCTCGCCGATCTCGAGCCTAGGGCCTCGGTTCCCAGCGACGCATGATCGTCTGCTCCCTGCTCGGCCCCACCGCGATCATCGCGACCGGCACGTCGGCGAGGTCCTCCAGGAACGTGATGTAGTCACGCGCCTCTTTGGGCAGCTCCTCGAACGTACGGCAACCGGTGATGTCCGTATTCCAGCCCGGCAGCTCCTGGTAGATGGGCTGTGCGTGGTGGAACGCCGTCTGGTGATTGGGAAGCTCACTGTAGCGCCGCCCATCGTACTCGTAGGCCACGCAGACCTTGATGGTGTCGAGCTGTGAGAGCACGTCGAGCTTGGTGATCACGAGATCCGTAAGACCGTTGATTTGCGCCGCGTAGCGGACGATGAGGCCGTCGAACCAGCCTGCCCTGCGCTCACGGCCGGTCGTCGTGCCGTACTCGGCGCCCACCTCGATGAGGTGCCTGCCGGTCTCGTCGTCGAGCTCCGTGGGGAACGGACCGGAGCCGACGCGCGTGATGTACGCCTTGGCGATGCCGAGGACCCGGTCGATCTTGCGCGGGCCCACGCCGACGCCCGTGCACGCGCCACCCGCGATGCAGGGACTCGACGTCACGAACGGGTACGTCCCGTGATCGATGTCGAGGAGCGCGCCCTGGGCGCCCTCGAAGAGCACCCACTGGTTGGCGTCGAGCGCGCGATTCACGATACCGCTCGTCTCGGCGATATGCGGCTTGATACGCTCCGCATAGGCCATGTACTCCTCGGTGATCTCATCCACCGTGTACGTCGGCAGGTCGTAGAGTTTGGAGAGGATGTCGTTCTTCTCGTGAAGCGCAGCCTCGACCTTCTTGCGGAAGATGTGCTCGTCGGTAAGGTCCTGCACGCGCAGCCCCATGCGCGATGCCTTGTCCTGATACGCCGGGCCGATGCCGCGACGCGTCGTGCCGATCTCGAGTGCGCCGAGCCGCCGCTCCGAAGCGCCGTCGAGGTCGCGGTGGTACGGCATGATCAGGTGTGCGTTGCAGCTGATGAGCAGACGGTGCGTCGAGAGGCCGTCCGCCTCAAGGCGGTCCATCTCCTCGAGCAGCACCTTGGGATCGATCACGCAGCCGTTGCCGATGACCGGTGTGATGTTGGGGTACATGATGCCGCTCGGAATGAGGTGCAGCTTGAGCGTGCGACCCGCGTGGATCACGGTGTGGCCAGCGTTGTTGCCGCCCTGGAACCGTACCACGTAATCGAAATCATCGGCGATGAGATCGGTGATCTTGCCTTTTCCTTCGTCGCCCCACTGAGCGCCGACCAAGACGACACCGGCCATGTGGTGAACCCCCTGAGGTATCTCGGTCCCGCGGACCCATCTTCGCCGCTCCCGGACCGGGCGGACCGCCGTTCCAGGCGAACCGCTCACGCGCCGCGGTGGGACGCAGACGCATGAGACAGTATGCGGGACGAGGCGGGATTTCGCCAGGGAGTCACCGGGTGGAGTGCATCGGCGCTACGGCGTCACATCAAGCGCGTCAACCACGACGACGGTGTTGAGGGCGGCCGCGTTCCCGGTGCCCGTCGGCACGATGGCGATTGTGTGCGCACCTCGTGCGAGCGTCTCCGACTCCCAGATGCGATAGCGCCATCCGGTCTCGCCGGTGGGCGCGAAGCAGTCGACCGTGGCCTCGTAGACGCCGTCGATGTACACCTTGGCCTTGCCATACGTGTTCACCTTGGGGCCGACCCAGGCGACCTTCGTTCCGGTGAAGCTCGCCTCGTACCGGGCACCACTCCATCGGGAGTACTGGTACGAGCTCAGGAAGTAGGTGGGGTTGGCGCACCGCACCCAGCAACCGCCGAGCGTCACCGCCTTGGACGTCTCGTTGAACCGCACCCCGGCAGTGCCCGCTCCGTCGACCTCGAAGCGATCGATGACGACGACCTCGCCTGTCGAGGCCTCGTTGCGCGCGCCAGTGAGCGCTATGGTGAGCGTGTGGGCGCCATCGGCGAGCGGGCCACTCTCCCACAGGACGGAACTCACCGTGGCCTTCTCGGCGGGTGCGTACGCGTCCACAGTGGCCACTTTCGCACCGTCGATGTAGACATCGGCCATCCCGTAGTTGGGTTGCATCGGACCGATCCACGTGATGGCACGTCCTGTGAAACGGACCTCGAGCTCGGTCGCCGGCCAGCGTCCGTAGACGTATGAGCCGCCCGAATATGCCGCGCCCGCACCAGGCACGAACCGGTCGAAGGTCACGTCGGCAGCGCTATCCTCGATCACTCCTTCAGCCGTCGCATCCAAGGCGACCACCGTGTCCTCGGGAGGGGTCGGGTCGGCCGAAGTAGCCCCGGGGTCGCTGGCACGCGTGAGACGGATCGCGTCGAAGGCCACCTCGGCGGCCTCGAAGGGCTCACCCGTCACATCGTCGAGCTCCACCCAGGCCGAGCCCGCCGCCAGCGAGAACACCCCGAGCGTCACCCACGATCCGCGCTTCGCAGCCTGGTCGACGATGGCGCCCCGGACGCCCGACGTCGTGTTGATGTGGTAGTGCGCCGACCGCGTGCTGGCGTGCGCGTCAGGCACGAACGCCTCGACCCGATAGTAGCCAGCCCCGTCGAGCGCCGAGAGGTCGAACGTCCACCGGGCGTGGTTCACGCGGGTCACACCGTTCGAGACCGTATAGAGACCGCTCTCCTTCACGCCTGCACCCGACGGCTTCCAGTATCCCTCGCTCCCGTACCGCGCGAACTGCGGATGGCCCGGATAGGAGGTATCGGCGGAGACAGCGTACGGCCCCGCCGAGTAGTACTGGTTGCCGTTGTACGTCCAAGCCGGCGCGATCTCCTGGCCAGAGAGGACGATGGGGGCGACCCGTCCGTCATACGATCGCGCCATGTGGAGATGATCGCCGCTTGCCGCTCCCGTGTGACCGACGCGTCCGATGAGGTCACCAGCCTTCACCGCTCCTGTCTTTCCGATGACGCTCAGGTGTGCGAGGTGAAGCTTCTCGCGGCCGTCGCAGGAGGTCCAGATGATCGAGTTGCCGTAGCCCCCGCCGTAGCCGGTCGTGTGTACGGTCACAGTGCCGTCCTCGGGAGCGTAGAGGGGGAAGTTGGCGTCACCGCCGTTGACGTTCAGGTCGACCGTCCACTCGTCACGGTCACCGAAGAGGTTGCCGTGGCTCGAGTAGGTCGCTGCCTGGTACGGCGTGCCCTTGGCGTAGACATCGCCGAGTGTCGCGTGTGCGAGACCGGGAAGAGCGAGAACCGCCGCGAACAGCAAGGCGGACAGGATGGAGCGGACAGAGTACCTCACATGGAATCCAGACGCCGGGAGCAGGACGGTGTCCGTCTCCCTTGAGGGCCCCGGGCACCCGGTCATGGTAGAGGAACCGGCAATCCCCCTGCAAACGCCGCCGACTCGTTCTATGGAGCGCAATCTTGGCCTGAGTGACCGGTTCACGATCCTGCCCCCTCGGTGACGCCTCTCGTCACCCGTCTGTAGGACGCACGTGTCCCCCGACACTATCGGCAGGAACGCCCAGGCGCTTGACCAAGGACCCGGGGTGCCCGAACCAGTCGCACAGGTGACGGCCTCCCCTGTCACCGTGAGCGACAGAGACCCAAGGGGACGCCCCGGCCTGGCCGGAGCGTCCCCTGAGAGAGGCCGAGGTGATGTGCACCCTGCTGCGCCCCTCCCTATGAGGGGCGCAGCAGGGTCGGTCGTCTCTCTCCCCTTACGGCGTCACGTCGAAGGCGTCGAGCACGATGACCTTGCCGGCCGAGGCGGCGTCCTTGGTGGCGAGCGGTCTGATCTCGAGGGTGTGGGTGCCACTCGCGAGCGTCGCGCTCTCCCAGACCTTGGCCCGGAAGGCGGTCACGGCCGGTGCCGCGTACTGGGAGACGGTCCCCTTGTACACGCCGTCGAGGTAGACGCCGGCACGGCCGTAGTTGTAGACCTTGGGGCCGAGCCAGGCGACCTTGGTGCCGGTGAAGCGGAGCGTATAGCGGTGCCCGAGCCAGTAGGAGTAGGCGTAGGTGCTGTCCGTGTAGGTGGGGTTGCCCGCGACGGGGATCCAGTTGCCGGTGAAGGTGCCCGCCGTCTCGGAGAGCCGCGTGGCGGCCTTCTTCGGGGCGGCGCCTGTCACCTCGAAGTGGTCGATGACGACGACGTTGTTCGTGCTCGCGGGGTTACGTCCGTCGACCATCTCGACGGTGACGGTGTGCCAGGCCTCGGAGAGCGTGGGGCTCGTGTAGATGGCGGTCGAGGCGACGGGCGTGGCGCTGTAGCAGTCGACCGTCGTCTTGTAGACGCCGTCGATGTAGACCTTCGCCTTGCCGTAGAAGTCCTGCTTCGGGCCGATCCACTTCACCTGGTTGCCATAGAACCTCGCCTCGAGGCGGGTGCCGACGAAGGGGGCCCTCGAGTAGGCGTAGGTGTAGGAGCCGCCGGAGAACGAGGCGCCGAGGCCCGTGAAGTAGCGGGCGAAGGTCACGCCGCCCTCGGCGTTGTCGATCGTGATGGTCTTGGGCGTGACGGTGAGGGTCACCGTCACCGTGTTCGAGTCGAGCTCGGCGTCGTTCGCCTTGTAGGTGAAGGAGTCGCCCCCCACGTAGCCTGCAGCAGGTGTGTAGGTGAACGAGCCGTTCGTGTTGAGCGCGAGCGTGCCATGGGCGGGGCCTGCCACCGTGACGGCCACGAGCGGGTCGCCCTCGGCGTCCGTATCGTTTCCGAGTACACCGGGGGCGGCCACCGTGAGCTTGGTGTTCGCCGGAGTCGAGTATGCGTCGGCGGTGGCGACGGGGGCGGTATTCGATGAACCTGACGCGAGGTTGAGCGTGCGGTTGGCATTCACACGCCCGCCGGTGACGCACTTGCCCGACAGTGCGGACTTCGTGTCCACGGCGTTCTGGATCAACTCCCGGACATCCACCGGAGCGAGTGACGGGTCGTAAGCTTTCACCAGCGCGGCGATGCCCGCGACATGCGGTGTCGCCATGGAGGTGCCATTCCAGGTGGCGTAGGCGTACGTATCGTCGTAGACGGGCTCGAGCCCGCCAATGCTTTCGAAGGTCACGTCGTCGATTTTCACACCCTCGCGGTAGATGCTCCAGTCACTCTCGAGCTGGAAGGCGATGTATATCTCTGAGTCGCCCGCGAAGTCGCTCAGGTCGATGACCTTCTCCGTCCAGAGCGGAGCGGAGCCGTCATACTCGGCTACCCACTGCTCTGTGCCTGACCACGTGCCATCCGGTGACACCCACACTCTGAACGCGTCGAAGCCACTCTCGACGTCATAGGCAGTCCAGAAGCTCAACGTGCCGCCGGCACTGGCATCGAGCGGCGTGTCCAGATAGAGCCAGGAGTCCTCATTGTTGGCGTACGGCGCACCTATCATGTAAGCACCGTAGGCATCGTGGCCGATGCCGCTCTCCCAGTGCCATGGGTTCACCGCGTAAGAGGTCGACCATGGGCCCATGTCATCGTCGAAGGTGTCCGTGTAGGCGTCGGGCAGTCCTTCGGAGAGATCGAGGACACGCACGTCGTCCACCCAGGCGCCCGTATAGCCCACATCCGAGCTGTTCGACTCATCGCTCACGAACCAGAAGTACAGGTACAGGTTGTCGGTACCTGCGAACTCGGAGAGATCAGCTACCTGCTGAACCCACTCGTTCTCGCCCGAACCGCTCAGATAACCCAACTGGTGATCGACAGCTGCATCGGAGTCGTAGAGTCCCCATACCATATAGTCGTAGCCGGCCTCGGTATCGATGCTCAAGTAGAACTCGAGCATCGGATTCGTGGCACCGCTGAGGTCGAGCGGGTAGAACGTCTCGATATACGCGCCCTCATCGTCCCCGTACGGAGATAGACCTACGGCCGCAGGAGCGGAGTGATAATGGCTTGTGGACAGCTCGAACCCGTTGGCCCCACTCTGGTCACGGTACCACCAGTCATCCAGCTCAGCGTCGCTGGCGTACGAGAAGTCCTCCTCGAGCAACGTCGTGTAGGTCACGCCGTCGGCAGGAACAAGCTTCGTCGTTCCGGGGATGGTGCTTGTGATCCCGACGCCCGGTGCGAACACGTCCACGCTCGTCGCACCGTAGTTGCTGAAGCCTCCTGCAGTGTCCTTGTTGTCCGAGGCACCCACGACGATGATGTTGTCGAGGTCATAGCCGGCCGGGTAGTACGCGGTTGCGTCAGTGTCGATGCCGTCGTTACCGGCAGCGAAAACGAAGAGTGCCTCCGGCACGGCAGCGATGGCGTCTCGCTCGATGTCATCCGCAGCGTAGATGCCGCCCCAGGAGTTGCTGATGACGTCCGCACCCATCATCCGCGCGTAGGCGAACGCCTCGACGACGGCTGCGGTCGTCGTGTCGCCGTTCTCGTTGAAGATCTTGATCGGCATGATGTATGTCGTCGGAGCGACGCCTGCGACACCGATGGTGTTGTTGGCCTCAGCAGCGATGGTGCCTGCACAGTGCGTCCCGTGGCCGACATCGTCCATCGGGTCGCTGTCACCGTTGATGGTGTCGATACCGAACACATCGTCGGTGTAGCCGTTGCCGTCGTCATCGAGGCCGTTGCCGGGGATCTCCCCGGTGTTGAACCAGATGTTGTTCGCCAGGTCCGAGTGTGCGTAGTCGACGCCCGTGTCGACGACCGCCACGACGATGCTCGGATCACCGGTCGTGTGGTTGAACCACGCCTCAGGAGCATCGATGTCGGCATCTACCGTACCAGGCACGCCGTACACGCTCTGGCCGGTGTTGTTGAGGCCCCACAGCTGCTCGAAGCGGCCATCGTCAGGTACCTCCACGGCGAGCTTGCGGCCCGTGTAGTTGGGCTGCGCATAGAGGACTTCGGGCATCGCCTCGTAGGCCGCGACCGCTTCCTCCACGGACGTTCCTGGCTTGAGCGTCACGAGTTCGGCGCCAGGCAGCAGTCTGAGCTGCTTCTTGACGGTCGCCCCGACCTTCTTGTGAGCCGTGGAGACCGCTGCCGTTCCGATGGCGTTGCTCTTGAAGCGAACGATGACCTCGTTCTTGACGAAGCCGCTCCCTTTCACGTCCGAACCGGATTGCCACGCAAGCGCAGGTTTCTCCGCCTGCTTCGTGGCACCCGCGACGGACGGCGCGCTCGGCTGTCGTCGTGCCGTGCGGCCATCGTCCGACGGCGAGCCGAAGGCGGCCACCGGGACGAGCACGACCGCCATAGCCAGAGCAAGCAACACGCGCACAGACTTGCCGAAGACCCCGGTACCCCTCATGGTCCCTCCATCCATCGGATGCCCCTCGCCAGATGAACGACGGTGGAGCCAGAATCGGACTCCCAGACCGTCCCGCATACTATACTGCCACGAGGCGCGCCGGATAAGACCTCTGGCCGATGAGACCCGGCGGTTTCTCCAGGTCAGACGCACTGGCCGCGCCTGCGGGCATCCGACGGGATCTGCGCACCCGCAGACGTTGCCCGCCCCCACTCCGGAGGGTATCGTTGCGTTGATGCGTCGACCTGACGTGCGCGTCCGCCATGATCGGGAGAGCGAGCACCATGACCGCCAGCAAACGACAGAAGAAGGGACCTCTCGAGGAGGTCCTCACCCAGACACCGCACTGGTTACGCCTGACCGGGGTATACGGCTGGCTCTTCGTGGGAGCGGCCGCGCTCATCGTCGGACTCTTCTGGATCGTCACCTACACCTCGGACCTCACGATGCCGCTCGGCGTGGCACTCGTCTTCGGCATGCTGTTCGCGCCCATCGTCGATTGGCTGCACAAGCGCCGCATCCCGCGGGGCATCGGGGCCACGATCGTGCTGATCGTGCTGCTGGCCGTCATCGCACTCACCCTCGGACTGGTGATCAACGGTGTCATCGGCCAGAGCAAGATCATCGGCGACCAGGTGACCGCCGGCGTGGACAGTGTGGTGGTCTGGGCGCAAGGCCTCGATCTACCGCCCGGAACGGTGGACGAGGCGGTCGCGCGCCTCACGAGTGCTCTAGAGGATACGGGCGGCGCGATCGCCACGGCGCTCACCCGGGGGCTCTCGGGAACGCTCACTGCGCTCTCCGGTCTCTTCCTCGGCGCGTTCATGCTGTTCTTCATGCTCAAGGACTGGAACGCGATCTCAGCGTGGGTAGGTTGCCACCTCGGTGTGCCCGCCGATATCGGTGCGGGGCTGCTCGACGACGCCGTCAGTGCGATGCGGGAGTACTTCAAGAGCGTGACCATCACCGGCGTCATCGTGGCCATCATCGTGGGCGTGGCGGTCGCGATCATCGGTCTGCCGCTCGCGGTACCCATCGCGCTCGTCACGTGGCTGACGTGCTACATCCCGTACGTGGGAGCGCTCATCTCGGCGGTGTTCGCGGTGCTCGTAGCGCTCGGCTCGGGCGGACTCGTGAGCGCCCTCATCGTGCTCGTCGTGGTCCTCTTCGCGCAGAACATCGTGCAGACGATCATCCAGAACCAGCTCGCCAGCGAGCGCCTCAACCTGCACGCGCTCGCGCTGCTGATCGTCACGATCCTCGGCGGTATCGTCGGCGGCCTCATCGGGTCGATGCTCGCTCCGGCGCTGCTCGCGTTCGGCGTGCGGGCATACGACCGGCTCAAGGAGGCACGCGCTGCCGAGCGGCTCTTCACCGAGGAAGACGGCGGCCCGCCGAGCGACTCCAACGACACGGGTGACCCGGCGGACGGCGCCGGACCAACTGCGGACCCGGCACCCGCGACCAACGCGTAGCCGCCGTCCGCGCCGAGCGCGGTCGGCGCGACGAAGGGAGCATCATGCGTCGCAAGAAGCGCATCACCGGCGCCGTCGCTGTCGTTCTCGTGTTCGCCCTCGCCTACTGGTTCGCCACCGGCGCCTCGCCGACGCGCGAAGCTCCCTCATGGCTCACCGGGCAACCGATCGCTCACCGCGGACAGTGGGCGACTGGCGCAGAGCGCCCCGAGAACTCGCTGGCGGCCTTCGATGCGGCGGCACGAAGCGGGAACACCGTCGAGCTCGACGTCCAACTCACCGCTGACGGCGAGGTCGTCGTCTTCCACGATGCCGACACCGAACGCATGACCGGTCACGCCGGTGCCGTCGCCGAGATCACACTCGGCGAACTCCGGGAGCTCCGGCTCCTCGGTGGCACGGAGGCCATCCCCACGCTCGCCGAGGCGCTGTCCGTCATTCACGGCAGAGTGCCGGTCATCGTGGAGATCAAGAACGTCGGCGAGGTGGGAGCGCTCGAGGATACGGTGGCCGCGCAGCTCATGACGTACGAGGGCGAGGTTGCCGTCATGTCGTTCAACCCGTTCTCGGTCGCGCGTATCGCGAAGCGGGCGCCGGACATCCCGCGAGGGCAGCTCGCCGGTGGCTTCGAGGGCGAGAACCTCCCCTTCTACCAGGCCTTCCTGCTGCGCAGCATGCTCATGAACTGGATGAGCAAGCCGGACTTCATCGCCTACGAGGTCGCCGAGCTGCCGTCCCGCGGGACCACCATCCAGCGGTGGCTGGGCCGACCGCTCCTCGGCTGGACGATCGAGGACATGACCCAGCGCGTAGCCGCCGAGTCACTCTGCGACGGGGTCATCTGCAACCCGGGAGCGCTCGACCAGCCGGAGTAGCCCATTGCGGAACACGCCAGGTAGCGAGCAGTCTGCTAGGAGCGGGTGAACCGCCACGCGCAGTACCAGTCCGCCGGGTGCTCGTCCGGCGGACACGCGATGCACTCGGTCGTGATATGCGGGTCTATCGTGCGGGCGAACGTCGTGTACTCGGTGATGCCGCCTGACTTGCACGGGTAGTCATCCATCCCCTTGCGCTTCCGCGCATCCTGAACGCGACACCGGTGCAGGCGGTACACGAGCGTACGGTCGTCGGGCCGCTCCACCGAGGCTTCGTTGATGCGTGACACGAGACGATGCGCGAGCGCCACCTCGAGCGCATCGAGCCCCCCGCTGTCGGGCAGACCGAGGGCCTCCTTGATGTGGCTCGCCTCGATCGGCGAGAAGCGACTCCAGCACGTGTCGTTCGCACGCTTCGCCGTGTGCATGCCGAAGTGCTCCTCCACACTCTGGAACCACACACCGTCCATGGCCAGCCAGTTGACCGACAGCGCCTTCGCGATCTCGCGCAGGTCCTGCTCGGACAGTGCGGCGAGGTTCACGGGGAGTCCGCGCGAGTCGAGCTCCACGCCGAGCACCCGCGCGAGGCGCTGCATCGCGATCGGGAAGAGCGTCTCCCAAGTTTGGCGCTCGAGTTCGATTGCAGCGTCGAGACCCACCTGGTACTCCGCCTCCTTGAACCACAGTCCGTAGTGGAGTGCCGTGCGCCGGACGGCGTCGATCAGTGCTGACTCGAGAGCGTGCCTGTCCTCCAGGCCGCTCGTCCCCTCTCCGCACCCGGTGCTGTCGGCCATGTCCGCCCCTTTCACTCCACCGACTTCAGCGATTCCACCATATCGATGCCGCGGAGCCGACGGCGCATCGCGAGATTCACGATGATCGCGAAGACCGCCGTGAGCGCGACCGACCAGACGAAGCTCGGCGGATGGATCTCGCGACCGAACATGACGACGTCGATCTCAACCGTCTTGATGACGAACGCCTCGAGTCCGATGCCGAGCAGGAGGCCGAGCGCACAGCCGAGCGCGGTGAGCGCAGCCGTCTCGCGGTAGATGTACGCGTCCACCTCATGGTCGTAGAAGCCGAGTACCTTGATCGTGGCGATCTCCCGCGTGCGCTCCGTCACGTTGATGTTCGTGAGGTTGTACAGGACGACGAAGGCGAGCGCCCCCGCAGCCACGATGAGCACGAGGACGACCGCGTTGAGGCTGTGGAGCATGTCGTCGAACGACGAGGTGATGTCATCGGTGTACTGCACGATGGTGATGCCGTCTCGCCCGAGGAGCTCGCGCGAGAGCGCCTCCTCGGCCGCCTCGTCTGCGACTGACACGGTGGCCACCACCTGGTTGTAGACGGGCGCCTCGCCGAATGTGCGCTCGTAGAGTCCCGGCGTGATGTACAGGTGGTGGTTCACGTAGTGCTCGGCCACGCCCGTGACGGTGAACGGCACCGCAGCCTCGGTGGCGCTGCCACCCGCAGCATCGAGCAGTCCGGCGTAGACGGTGTCACCGGCCGAGAGACCGAGCTCGCGTGCGACCTTCTCGCTCAGGATGACGCCGGCCTCGCCGAGGGGAACGGGCGCACCCGAGAGGCGGTCGCGCAGGATGATGAGCTCGCCCACGTCCGCCGGATCGCCCGGAACGGTCAGCCGCGTGGTGTAGGAGTCCGCCTCGCGGACACCGCCCGAGGCGTCCAGGCCGGCCTCGTTCGTGATCCGCACGCTCTCGACGCGCATCGGGAGGTAGCTCTCGACACGGGGGTCGTCCTGGAAGAAGGAGAGCGCCCCTCCCTCTGCCCCGCCGCGCTCGGCGATGTCATCCGGGTCGAGGCCGACCGTGATGTTGTAGCGATAGAGGTCACCGTACTGCTTGTCGAGAATGTCGCTGATAGAGTCCTTCAGGCCGAAGCCCGTGAGCAGCAGCGCGGTGCATCCGGCAATGCCGATGACCGTCATGAACAGCCGCTTCTTGTAGCGGAAGAGGTTGCGCGCGGTCACCTTCTGCGAGAAGGAGAGGCGCGACCACAGCGGCTTCACGCGCTCGAGCAGGATACGCCTGCCGGGCCTGGGTGCCTTGGGGAGCATGAGGGCGGCCGGGCTCTCCCGCAGCGTCGAGGTGACCGCGGCGAGCGTGGCGAGAAGCGTCACCCCCACCGCACCCACGCCTGCGCTCAGCGCGATCGACACGTGAATCGGCGTGAGCAGCGGCGGCGCCGTGTACATCGTCGTGTAGGCGTTCCAGATCGTCACCGGCAGCGTCTGGGAGCCGACGATGATGCCGATGACAGCACCGGTCACGCTCGCGATGCCGGCATACGCGAGGTACTTGGAGGCGATGCGCGCCGGGCCGTACCCGAGCGCCTTGTGCGTGCCGATGAGCGTGCGCTCCTCGTCCACCATACGGGTCATGGTCGTGAGTGCGACGAGTGCCGCCACCAGGAAGAAGATGAGCGGGAAGACGAGCGAGATCGCGTCGATACGGTCGGCGTCGGCGGTGAAGCTCGCATGTCCGAGGTTCGTATCCCGGCCGAGTACGTACCAGGTGGGCTGCTCGATGCCCTCGATCTCGCGCTGCGCTGCGTCGAGTTCCGAGCGTGCGTCCGCGAGCTCCGCGCGGACGTCGGCCTCACGGCCGACGTACTCCTCGCGCGCCGCTTCGAGTTCCGAGCGGGCCTCGGCGAGCTGACTCTCACCACTCGCTATCTCGCGTTTCGCCGTCGCAAGCTCACGCTCCGCCGACGCGAACTGCGCCGCAGCCTGCTGACGACCCGCATCGAGCTCGGCCTCGTTCTCCGCGAACGCCTCATGCGCGGCTGCGACCGCGGCCACGCCCTCGTCGTACTTGCCCGATTGCAGGTCGTAGGCGGCCTGTGCCTCGGCGAGCAGCTGACGCACGCCCGTGAGCTGTGCGGCGATCTCCGCCGAGGACGGCGTCACGACCTCTCCGGCCGTTTCGGCCGCGAGCGCCGCCTCATAGGCGGCTTCGAGCGCGCTGACCTGCCCTTCGAGCTCCGCCATCTGCAGCTCGAGCGCCGAGAGGGCACCGGCGAGCTCCTCGAGCTGCGTCTCCTGTGCGGC
>CAYMSA010000007.1:0-4708 GCA_964392965.1 uncultured Coriobacteriaceae bacterium | reverse complement strand
GCTCGAGCGCCGAGAGGGCACCGGCGAGCTCCTCGAGCTGCGTCTCCTGTGCGGCGAGCTGCACGCGGCCGTCATCGATCGCTGCCTGGGCCTCGGCCGTGTGCTGCTCGAACGCTTCGCGTTCCCGCGCGAGGTCGGCCAGACCGCGCTCGTACGCGCGGCGAGCGTCCGCCAGACGGGCCGCGGTCGAGTCGATCCGCCGGGTGGCCTCGTCGAGCTGCCCGGCTGCGTCCGCGAGCTCGGCCTCCACCTCCGCCTCGGCGCGCTCGTACTCCTCGCGCTTCTCGGCGAGCGCCTCTTGCGCCTCCGCCTTGACTTCCGCGAGGCGGACACCCTCGCGTGTCGTCGCGAGCGATGCGAGTCTCGACTCCACCGGGTCCACCGCGTCGTCGTAGTCCGCCGTGAAACCGGCGGTTGCGGCGGCGCCCTCGACGGTCACGAAGAGGTCGGTATACACGCCTGCCTCGGCGAAATCCGTCTCCGGGATCCACAGCACGCGGTCGATGAAGCCGCTCTCCAGCGGCGTGGTGCCGCGCGAGAAGGCCAGGTAGTAGGACGAGTCGACCATCCCAACCACGGTGAAGTCCGTACGCGCGAACGTCTCGCCGAGGTCGCGCACGCCCTCGGTCAGCGTGACCGTGTCGCCCACACGCGCCGAGTCCGCATAGACCTTGTTGCGGTCGATCACGCACTCGCCCGAGGCGCGCGGCCAGCGTCCTTCGACGAGGATCGGCCGATTGAGGTAGTCCGTGTCTTCCGAGAGGGCCCGCGCCCCGTCCGACGTATCGCTCGCAGCGGCAGCCTCCACATCGAGCCCGTGGATGCGGACCGTCGTGCGGCGATCGCCGATCGTGGCCGTCGCATCGGCGATGCGCGTGCCCATGACCCCCGAAACCCCCGGCACGCCCCTCACGGCCTCGACATCGGCGTCCGAGAAGCCGAGCGTCGAGACGATGTGGACGTCCATGAACGCCGTCTCATCGAAGTAGCGGTCCAACGTGAGACGCATGTCCGGAGAACACATGCGCAGGCCCGCGTAGAAGCCCGCGCCGAGCCCCACGATCGCGAGGATCGCGATGAACCGGCCGAGCGAACGCGTGATCGCCCGGATGATCTCTCTGTCGAACGCGCGACGCATCAGGCGTCCCTCGCTACCACTGGATGCTCTCGGCAGGAGCGGGCTCGGCGTTCATGTGCATGCTCACCACACGGCCGTTGTTGATCTGGATGACACGATCGGCGATGGCGGTGACCGGATGGTTGTGCGTGATGATGATGACCGTGCGCCCGCGCTCCCGTGCCGTCTCCTGGAGCAGCGAGAGGATGGACGTGCCCGTCGCCGAGTCGAGCGCGCCGGTTGGCTCGTCACAGAGCAGCAGTCGGGGGTTCTTGGCGAGCGCGCGGGCGATGGCCACACGCTGCTGCTCGCCACCCGAGAGCTGCGCGGGAAAGTTGTCCATGCGGTGACCCAGTCCCACTTCGCGCAGGACTTCATCGGCCGGAAGCGGGTCTCGGCAGATCTGTGCCGCGAGCTCGACGTTCTCCAGAGCCGTGAGGTTGGGAACCAGGTTGTAGAACTGGAAGACGAATCCCACATCGTACCGGCGGTACTCGGTCAGACGGCGCGGCGAGAACGAGCTCACGAGGTCATCACCGAGCCGGATGACGCCCGACGTGCATGTGTCCATGCCGCCGAGCATGTTGAGCACCGTCGTCTTGCCGGCACCGCTCGGGCCCACGATGACCCCGAGCTCCCCCTCCTCGACCGAGAACGTCACGCCATCGACCGCAGGAATCTCCACCTCGCCCATGTGGTAGACCTTGCGTACATCGACGAAGTCCACGAATGCCATGATGCATCCCCGCTGCCTGTCGGCAGCTCCGGCTGGCGCAAGCGCCGCAACCGGCCTTTCCCGGGGCCGCCTCACGCGGCGCCCCTATCGCGTCGTCTGTGCTTCCACGATGCTGCCCGCGCCGTAGCGCTCGCGCAACTTCGGCTTCTCGATCTTGCCCGTCGGATTGCGCGGGACGTCGGCGAAGATGACTCGCCGCGGGCGCTTGTACCTCGGCAGCTCGGCGCAGAACGCCCCGATGTCCTCCTCGGTACACACCGCACCCGGTTTGAGCTCGATGACCGCCGCGGCGATCTCGCCCATACGCTCGTCGGGCAGACCGATCACCGCGACGTCCTTGATGGCCTCGTGCCTGCGGAGGAAGTCCTCTACCTGCACGGGGTAGATGTTCTCGCCGCCCGTGATGATGACGTCCTTCTTGCGGTCGACGAGGTAGATGAAACCGTCGGCGTCCTCGCGCGCCATGTCGCCGGTGAGGAGCCACCCGTCACGCAGGACGGCCGCCGTGGCCTCGGGATCGTTGTAGTAGCCCTTCATGAGACCCGGGCCTCGCACCGCGAGCTCCCCGACGTCACCGGACTTGACCGCCCGGCCCGACTCGTCGACGATGCGCGCCTCCCATCCGAATCCGGGCTTGCCGATGGCGCCCACCTTGTGGATGTTCTCCACACCGAGGTGCACACACCCCGGGCCGATCGACTCGCTCAGGCCGTAGTTGGTGTCGTACTGGTGATGCGGGAAGTGCGCCTCCCAGCGCTCGATGAGACTCGGCGGAACGGGCTGCGCGCCGATGTGCATGAGGCGCCACTGCGCGAGTTCGTACTCGCCGGGGACCAGCTCGCCCCGGTCGATCGCGTCGAGGATGTCCTGGGCCCACGGAACGAGCAGCCAGACGATCGTCACGTTCTCCTCGGAGACGGTCTTGAGGATCCACCCGGGCCGCACGCCCCGCAGCAGCACGGCACGCCCCCCGGCCAGGAGGCTGCCGAACCAGTGCATCTTGGCACCGGTGTGGTAGAGCGGGGGGATGCAGAGGAAGACGTCCTCGTGCGTCTGCCCGTGGTGCTTCTGCTCGGTCACAGCCGCCGACATGAGACTCCGGTGGTCGTGCAGGATCGCCTTGGGAAAGCCCGTGGTACCGGAGGAGAAGTACACAGCGGCATCCTCGTCGTCCGCAAGGGGGATGCCAGGGTCGTCCACCGGGAACAGCGCGGCGAGCTCCACGAGGTTCTCGGCGAACGTCGGGCAGTCCGCGCCCACGAACAGGCGCGGCTCCACGTCGGGGATGTGGTGCTCGATCGCCTCGACGCGACCGATGAACTCGGGGCCGAAGACGAGCGCGCCGGCCTCGGCCAGCTTGAGGCAGTACTCGATCTCCTCGGCGGTGTAGCGGTAGTTCATCGGCACGGCCACCGCGCCGGTCTTGAGCACGCCGAAGTAGACCGGCAGCCATTCGAGGCAGTTCATGAGCAGGACGGCGACCTTGGAGCCCTTCCCGATACCTCGCGAGAGCAACAGGTTGGCGATACGATTGGCCGCCTCGTCGAACTGACGCCACGTGATCTCTCGGCGCGAATGTGTGACGTGGCTGACCTCTATGAGCTCGTACTCGCGCCACGTCACTTCACGCTTGTGTTCGACCTCAGGGCTCACCTCGACGAGGGCGATCTCGTCGCCGTAGATGGCGGCATTGCGAGAGAGCAGCTCGGTGATGGGCATTCCGTGGGGCCTTCCGTGCGGCGGGGACGTGGGGCGGGTTCGTGCGTATGCACCAGTATACGTGAGCGTCGCCCGGGAGCCGTCAGCAACGCACGCGTACGCCAGCAGGCCCCACCCCTCGGCATGAGGGGCGGGGCCTGTGGTTGCGTGGGCAGAACCGGCAGTGATGCGGCCTGCGCCCTGGTGACTTCCTACTTGCGCGCCTGACCGGGCGTCACATCGAAACCGTCGATGACGATGACCGATGCCAACGACGCCGCGTCCTTCACGGCAAGCGGGCGAATCTCAAGGGTGTGGGTGCCACTCGTGAGCGTCGGGCTCTCCCAGACCTTGGCCCGGAACGAGATACTGCTCGCCGGTGCGTACTGCGAGACGATGCCCTTGTAGGTGCCGTCGAGGTAGATCGCGGCCCTGCCGTAGTTGTACACCTTGGGGCCGAGCCAGGTGATACTGGTGCCCTCGAACGTCACACGATAGCGGTGCCCGAGCCAGTACGAGTAGGCGTAGGCGCCGTCCGTGTAGGTCTGATTGCCGCCGATACGCATCCAGTTGCCGAGGAAGGTGCCGGCCGCATCGGGAAGACGGAGCGCGGCCGGGCGCGGATCGTCACCGGAGACCTCGAAGTGGTCGATGACCACGACGCTGTCTCTCGAAGCCGGGTTCCTACCGTCTATCATCTCGATCGAGATGGTATGTGCTCCGTCGGTCGCGAGAACGTCTGAGTCGTAGATCACTGCAGACGTCGTCGCCTCGCCCTCGGATGCGTAGCAGTCGACCGTCTGCTTGTACACACCATCGATGTAGACCTTGGCCTTGCCGTAGACCGGCTGCTTGGGGCCTATCCACTTCACCTGGTCGCCGTAGAAGCGCGCCTCCAGGCGCGTCCCCACGAAGGGCGCCTTCGAATACGCGTAGACGTACGAACCACCCGAGTACGCGGTGCTCGTGCCCGTGAAGAAGCGACCGAACGTCACTCCAGCTTCGGCGTTGCCGATGGTGATGGTGTCCGTAACAGGAGCGACTGTGATGGTGACTGTGGCTGCAACCGATTCACCCGCACCGTCATCGGCCGCATAGGTGAACGAGTCGGTTCCACTCCAGTCCGCATCCGGCGTGTACGTGAAGGAGCCGTCGGC